>CAYUGC010000089.1:0-13224 GCA_964444085.1 uncultured Bifidobacteriaceae bacterium
GCGTCCAGTCGCGGCCGGTGCCGACGTTCTTGCCGGCGATGAACTTGCTGCCGCGTTGGCGGACGATGATGCTGCCGGCGGAGACGATGGTGCCGCCAAATTCTTTTACACCAAGGCGTTTGCTGACGCTATCGCGTCCGTTTTTTACGCTGCCTTGACCTTTTTTATGTGCCATAAAAGTGGTGGATTAAATGATTATGCGTTGATCGCGGTGATTTTGACGACCGTCAGTTCCTGACGATGGCCGATGGTCTTGTGATAGCCCTTGCGGCGCTTCATCTTGAACGTCAGCTTGTGCTCGCCGCGCTTATGCTCGACGACATCCGCGACGACGGTGGCACCGGTGACGGTGGGCGCGCCAACGGAAACCTTGCCCTCGTTGTTGACGAGCAGCACGCGGTCAAAGGTGACCGGCTTGCCCGCCTCGACTTCAAGGCGTTCGATTTCAAGCTTGTCGCCGGCGGCGACACGATACTGTTTGCTACCTGTTTCTAAAACGGCATACATAAAATTATTCCCCCGTAAAGGGTCGGGAATTAAACCAGATTTCCGAAAGCTGTCAATGCCTGTTTTTTGGCAAACCGGCTTGTTCCTTCCGGCGCAACTGCCGCTCCTGCTTTTTAATTTCACCGGTCAACAATTCTTCCGCGCTCCAGCCGCGTGCTTGCGCGTGTGCCGCCAGCTCAAACAATTCCTTCGCCAACTCATTTCTGGTCAGCTTGCGTTTTGAATTTTTGCCGTCCGCAGGGTGGCCGTCGGCAAAGGCCTTGCGCGCCTTCTTCAAAAGTTTTTCCGCGTAGAGCAGCGCCGGCAGATGTTTCGGAATGCCGTCCAGCGCGGAATGGCGCGCATGCTGGGTGCCGTGCTTTTCGGCCTTCTTGATTTTTTCCCAGTTCGCCCAGACCTCGTCCACGTTTTTGACCTTCGTCGTGCCGAAAACGTGCGGATGGCGGCGGATCAATTTATCCACGAGATGCCGCGTGACTTTTTCGAAATCAAACGCGCCGCGTTCCCGCGCGAGCTGGCAGTGGAAAACCACCTGCAGCAGCAAATCGCCCAGCTCCTCCGCCATCTCCACGTCATCGCGCGCCTCGATGGCATCAATCAACTCATAGACTTCCTCAATCGCGTGGCGGCGCAGCGTCAGATGCGACTGCTCGCGATCCCACGGACAGCCCGTGGGCGAACGCAGTTTCGCCATGACCTTGAGCAGATCGTTTATCGCCGGTTGTTTTTTCATTTTGGATTAACCACGGATAACCACGGATGGACGCAGATCAAAATTCTTGTCCGTGTTTATCCGTGTCCATCCGTGGTTGAAAGGTTTTATAAAATCACCAGATCGTCGCGGTGCACGAGTTCCACGCGCGCCAGTTTTTTGGCGCGGATTTCCTCGGCACTGAACTTCACAATGCCGCGCGCAAATTCCGTTCCGTCCAAATCGCAGATACGCACGACATCGCCCGCCGCAAATTCGCCTTCGCACCGCGTCACGCCGGGCGGCAGCAGGCTCTTGCCCTTTTCGCGCAGCGCCAATTTTGCGCCGGCATCCACGGACAGCGTGCCTTGTGGATGATGAAAAAAGGCGATCCAGCGCTTGCGGCCTTGCAGGCGATTTGGCTTGGCGACGAACAGTGTGCCTTCTTTTTCACCAGCCAGGATTTTGCCTAGGATTTTTTTGTCGCTGCCGGAGGCGATGACGAGCGGGATGCCGGAGCGCACGGCAATCTTCGCCGCGTCAATTTTCGACTTCATGCCGCCGACGGCCGTTTCGCTGGTCGTGCCGCCGGCCATGTCCTGAACCGCTGCGTCAATTTTCTCGATGACGGAAAGCGTCTTCGCGTTTTTCTTCCCGAAATTTTCGATGACGCCATCCACCGTTGTCAAAATCACCAGCAAATCCGCAGGCAATAGCGACGCGACGAGCGCGGACAGCTTGTCATTGTCGCCGAACTTGATTTCCGTGAACGACACCGCGTCGTTTTCATTGATGATCGGCACCACGCCACGATTCAACAGCGTGACGAGCGTGTTGCGGGCGTTGAGATGGCGCTCGTGATGTTCCAAATCTTCGTGCGTCAGCAAAACCTGTGCGACGACGAGGCCATGCGCGGCAAAAAGTTTTTCGTAAACGGCCATCAGCCGCGTCTGGCCGACGGCGGCGCACGCCTGTTTTTCCGCGAGATCTGTCGGACGCGTTTTGTAACCGAGCGCACCCATGCCCGCGCCAACCGCACCGCTGGTGACGACCACGACTTCCTTGTCGGCCTTCCGCAGCGCGGCGACCTGCGCGACGATTTGTTCAAGCTGTGCGGGATCAATCAGTTTCCGGCTATCGGTGAGGACGCCGGTGCCGAGCTTGACCACGATGCGTGAAACGGATTTGAGCGAGGCGCGATGCACTTGGCCAAGATAGGAAACTTCCGCCGCGCGGAAAATGCAAAAGTGACGCGATCAACCGCCGTTCACGGCGCATTGGTTTTGGCCGCCGCGCGGATTGCGTCGGCCAGTTGCTCCGGCGTCCAGTCGTTGCCGTCGAACTGCCTGAAGATTTTCCCGTTGCCGTCGAGGACAACCGTGCGGAGGTTGTGCGAAATGGAGCCGCTCTCGCGCCAAAAATTCAAATCCACCTTGGGTGCGAGGCTGGCCAGCGTGTTGGTGGAGGCCACGGCGAACAGCCAGCGGTCGGCGTTCGTGCCGCGATAAATCCCGGCATAGCTCGCCAGAATCAGCGGCTGGTCAAAGGCCGAATCGAACGAAATCGAAAGCAACTGCCAGTTCGCCGGCGCGTTGGGGTCTGCCAGTAAAACATTCCGCGCCTCGGCAAAATTGCGGTTCATCCGCGGGCAGTATTCCGGCAGCGGACAGCTCGTGAAAAAAAACGTGAACGCCACGGCGCGTCCGTGAAAATCCGAAAAATTCACCGGCCGGCCATTTTCACTGGTGAATTCGTAGTCCGGGAGCGGATCGCCGACTGACAGTTCCGGTTCCACCGCGCGCCAGCCGGGTGGGCCGGAAACGCCGCCGGTTTTGCCGGTGCGCTGGAGATTTTCAATCCAGTCGTCGTCCCCGGTCACGACCAGCGCGAAAGTGATTTCGTCGCCGGGCGCAAAACCGGCGAGCGCGTTTGTGTCGCGCACGGAAAAATCCATCGTCATCGCGGCCATGTAGCCGGGGATTTTTTCGTGCTTGATGGTGACGTGGCGGTGATCCGGTGACAACTGCTGGATGATGCCGCGCACGGAAAAAGTCTGGTTGGTTGCCGCCGCTGCGGGCGGCGTGGATACAGCGGGTTTGCAACCAGGCACGGTCAGCAACAGTCCGCAAAGCAAAATCAATGTCTTCATTTTTCTTTCCGCAATTTTTCAATTTCCGCAACGACCGCCGCCGGCGTCTCGACGCGCAAGCCGTCGAAAAACGTGCGCACATTGCCGTGCTGGTCCACGACGGCAATGCGCTCGGTGCCGGCGAAATTTCCCGGCATGGAGTTGAACGGATTGTTCGTCTCCGTCGCCAGAAAGCTCGTGCCGATGAGCCAGTGCAACTGCGCCTTGTCGCCGGTGAGCAGCCGCCAGCGGTTGGTGTCCGCGCTGAACCGCGTGCCCCATTTGGCCAGTACGGGCGGCGTGTCCGTGCGCGGATCCACCGTCAGCGAAAGCAGGCGCACATCGTCATTGGTGGCGGTCAGGTTTTGGATTTCCGCCATGCGTTTGGTGACTTCGGGGCACGTCAGTGAACAGCTCGTGAACAGAAAGCTGACGGCAAGAAATTTTCCGTCGAAATCGGCGCGCGTGACTTCGCGGCCGGCGCTGTCGGTCAAAGAAAAGTTTTCCAGCCGGCGCGGCTTGTCCGGCTGGATTTCGCGCAGGTCGTCATGCCGCTTCAGCGCGTCGGCGGCGAACCAACTGCCGAGGCCGGCAATGGCGGCCAGCGCGAGGACGATGACTAGAAATAATTTCTCGTCCCCGCGCCCGGCTGGCTTGGTTTAGTTGGTTGATGCCGATGGCATTTTCAAAACATATAGCTCACGCTCAACTTGAACAACACCGGAGCGACGAGCTGGTTGCCGTTCAGGTTTTGAAACACCGGCACTTCCACATCGGCGTAGATTTTCACCGGGTGCAGGTGGAATTCGATGCCGGGAGAAAGCAGCACACGTTCGTAACCAGAATCCGCCGGCGCGGCGGCGGCACCGTGATCATGGTCGCGCCAGGAACCGATGATTTGTGCGACCGGGGAGATTTTCACGCGGCCCAGCGAGAGGCCGTCGTAATAAATTCCCGCCGCCGCGTCCGCCTCGAAACCGGGGCGATAATCGCCCTGCGTCAACGCCGGCAAATCCAGTTCCGCCTGTGCGAACCAGTTCCAATGCGACGCACCAAAACGGTCGCGGTGAAAGCCGCCGAGCAAAATGTCCGTGCTACCGCTGCCGGTTTGCGTGTCGCGGTCAATGTCGCCCTGCGACATTGTGTGGCTGAAACTGCCGGTCGGCAATTTCACGCCAAAGGTCAGGCCGCTGGACAAATCCTCGGAGAAGCCGGTGTAGATGCCCTTGAGCCGGATGTCACCGATGGTGGTCCAGTTGAGCGACGCGGCATTGCCGGCGGAATCAAACGTGCGGTTGGCGAATGGAAATTCCACCTGCGCGCCCCAACTGCGGTTGAACATATATTGCGCGCCGAGCGTGACGAAGTGCGTCTCGATTTTTTTGTCGTCGTTGTTCGCGTTCGGCGCGGACGAAGTGCCGCTCCAGTTGTGGTTTTGGTCCTGGTAATCGTAATTCAGGAACACCGTGCCGCCCGCAGCCGACGGGAACATGGAACTGGTGCCCACATCAAACACGCCGCAACCGCAGGCGCACGCCCAAGTGGCACCGGGCGCGGAAATGCCCGCCAACATGGCGATGGCGATTTTTTTCATTTGCGAATTCAAATTGGTATTCTTCATTTTTAAAAGTTAAGTTTGCGCGAACACCACGCGGCGTCCTCAGGTTAAAAGATAAAATTGCAGCGGCGTCTCACGCCGCTGGCCGGAAAAATGCAGGGAATCAGGCGGGAAAACCGCGCGGTGGCGGCAATAGCGGCGGGGAAGAAGGTGAATCAGCGAAGCAGTTTTGTCCCGGCATAATCTCGAACAGCGCGGGCGGGAACAAATTCACGGCCCCGGCGACCGGCGGGAACTCCATTTTCAGCGTTGGCGCGACGGCTGCGGATTTTTTCTCCGATTTTTTGGCGGCGGCGATGGCTTTGCAGAGACAGCACGGATGCTCGCCATCGAAGGTTTTGGAAACCGCCTCGGAAACGGATTGTGTGCGGAGGTTGTTCGCAAGCATCGTCGTCCACGCCACGGTTTGCAGCGCGGCCCAGTGCGCGCCGGTCGTCAGGACCAGCGCGGCCACCACCAGCATTTTTCCGCAGCGCGCAAACACGGCCGCAAGCTAAACCGGCGACGAAATTTTGCAACGGGTTTATTTTTCCGCGATCCACACCAGCGTGCCCGCCGGTAGCAGATCGAACAACGGCATCAAATCCGCATCCGCGAGGTGGATGCAGCCGCACGAAGCCGGCTCGCCGATGGTTTTCTGGTCGGCGGTGCCGTGGATGTAGATGTAGCGCTCGTGCGAATCCACGTTGGTGCCCTGGTTGAAACCCGGCTCCAGGCCTTCGAGCCACAGGATGCGCGTCGTGATTTTGGCATCGGCAAATTCCGGTTGCGACGTGTGGCCGACGCTCAGGCGCGACTGGAACACCGTGCCCGCCGGCTCGCCGCCGCCAATCTTTTCCGCAATGCGGTGCAGTCCCAGCGGCGTGCGGTTCGAGCCTTCGATCTGGCCGATGCCAAAGCGCGAGGTGGAGCAGGGAAGTTTTTTAACGAACTGACTGTCTTCAAAAAGCGAAAGCGTCTGCGCCTTTACGCTCACGGTCAAAACGTATTTCGTCGGCACGACGCCGTGTTTTTGGCAGGCGTCGAGACACGCGGTGGGTAAATTTTTTTCGCTCATGAATTGAAAACTGGTGCAGCTGGAAACCAGAACCGCCGCGCTCATCGTCAAAATGAGGACGCGCGTTTGCATCGGTCACGGCTTGGCGAGTTTTTTCACCAGCACCTTGGAGTTGCGTCCGCTCTGGTCATATTTTTCCCGCCGGCTCGGCGGCAAGTCGTCCGGCGTGCCTTCGCTGAAACCGCCCTTCAACTGAAAATAAGTGAACGCCTGCGTCGAGAGCGTGATCAGCTCCGTCAGGTTCATCTCCTTCGCCTTGTTCTCGACGAACTGGATCAGCTTCTTGCCGATGCCGCGATTTTCGTTCGACGAACTGACGTAAAGACACGCCAGCTCGCCTTTTTTCTGCTCCGTAAAAACGTGCAGCGCCACGCACGCGACGGGATTCTTATCAATCTCGAAGATGAAATAATCCGACAGGTTTTTCTCAATCATCGCCCGCGTCCGCTTCACCAGTTCGGAAGAATCCACGCCCTGCTTGGTCAAAAGCTGAATCGCCCGCACGTCCTTCTTCATCGCCCGCCGGATCTGCTGGTATTCGTTGGCGTAAATCAGCGTGCCGATGCCCTCGTTGGAAAACACCTCCGCCAGCAAACCTTCATCCACCCGACCGTTGATGACGTGGACGCGCGGCACGCCGGCCTTGCACGCGGCCACCGCGTGCAGCGCCTTGGAAAGCAGCTCCGGTGCGATGTCGCTTTTCTGCAAGGCCAAAACGGATTCGAGATCGGCCACCAACATTTGCCGGATGAGTCGGCCCTGGACAAGAATGCCGTCCAGCGCGGTGACGAAAATCAACTTGGTCGCCTTCAACGCCTCCGCCACGGAAACTGCCACCGAATCAGAATTCACCCGGTAAGTCTTTCCGTCGCCGTCGAAACCGAGCGGCGGGATGATGGGAATGATTCCCTGCGCGAGCAGCGTCTGCAAAAGCTCCACGTCCACCTTCTCCACCTTGCCGGTGAAGAGATGATCCACGCCGCCGATGATGCCGAGCGGATGCGCGATGATGGCGTTGGGGCAGACCGCGCGCAGGTCGTTTGCGGAAAGGCCTTCGAGAATCTCGTGCGTCAGCCGGTTCGCCGCGTCCATGGCAATCTGCAATGTCGCCGCGTCCGTGATACCGGAGCCGTCGGCGTTCGACGGCGTGAGGCCCTGCTTCTCCGCGAGCGCCTTGATCTGGGCCGACGCGCCGTGAACGAGCACCACGCGGATGTTCAACGACCGCAGCACCGCCACGTCCAGCAGGAGCGTGGCGAAGTTCTCGTCGGTGACGATCGCGCCGTCGAGCGCGAGGACGAAGGTCTTCTCGCGGAATTGCGGAATGTATTGCAGGATGCCCCGCAGGTCAGTCGGTTTCATTTCAACGCCAAAGAAGTAGCGGGAATCGCGCGGGATTCAATAACTATTTTGGGCGCGCTTCCGTCATCCGCCCGGAAACTTCCGGTCACCGGGTGAAGGAAAGGCGGGACAAGCGCGGAGTCGCGGGGAAATTGTCCAATGCTTGGGCCGCCCCGCTTTACTGTCCCATGGCCCGGTAAAATCTTTGAACGCCAGTCAGGTTGGTGTCCGTGAATTGCCAGTTGCCATTGATGTCTGCCGGGTTGGTGGAAATGGATTGCCAGTTTATCGGCGGCGTTAGGTTGGTGGCCGACTGGAGGATGTATGGATAATTGGGGGTGCCGGTAAACTGTAATCGCAACCCACTACCATTCACTGCAACCGCCATCATCGGGGCCAGCGGAATCTGGATGGCGTTGGAGGTGGCTCCATTGTTGATTGAAAGCGAGGCCAGCGAGCTGGTAACGCTGCCAAAACCATCAGTGACCACCACAAAATAGTTCCCGACATTGTTGGTGCTGACTCCGGCTATGTTGAAAATTGAATTGGTTTGTCCACTCAACGCCCCCCCCGCTGGCGGATCTATCTGAAGGGTGGGGGCATTGGTATAGCCTGAACCGGTGCTGATCACATTAACCACCGTGACCATGCCATTGCTCACCACGGCGATGGCTGTTGCGCCGCTCCCGCCGCCGCCGGATATTTGCACATTGGGAGCGGATGTATAACCCGCTCCGACGTTGTCGATGTTTGCGCCATAGACAAAGCCGTTCAGGATTGAGGCCGTGGCGGTGGCTTGGGCCGGAGATGCATAATACCATTGATAGCCAAACGGTGCCGTGCCGACCACCGAAACCGCAAACGTGACGTTGCTGCCCGGCGGCACAGATTGTGATTGGGGCTGGGAGGTTATGTAAAGCGGCACGTTCACCGTCAGAGTGGCGTTGCTGCTGGTAACACTACCGGCGGCGTTGGCCACCACGACAAAATAAGTTCCGGCATCATTGGTGGTGGCCACCGGAAGGTTCAAAGCCGCCGCCGTTTGGTTGGTCAGGCTGACCGCCGGCGGATCAATTTGGATGGCGGGCAAATTCGTGTAGCCGGAACCGGTGGAGGCAATGCTGATGGCCACTACCGTGCCGTTGCTGATCGTGGCGGTCGCGGTTGCGCCGCTTCCCCCGCCGCCGATGATCTGGACGTTGGGCGCAAGGACATAGCCACCGCCCGTGTTCGTCACGGTTGCGCCGAGAACAAAGCCGTTGATGACGATGGGCAGCGCGGCGGCAGTGTTGGTTGAGTATTTATACCACTGGTAATTCAGCACACTGCCCGTGGCCCCGACCGACAAGGTGGCGTTGCTCCCGGCGGCGATGAGGGTTTGACCGGCCGGCTGGTCGGTGATCAGCGGCGGGTAATAGACCATGTTGATATTGGCGACACTGCTGGTGATGCTGCCCACGGAATTGGTGATGACCACATCGTAAACCCCGGCATCCGTGGTCTGTGAACTGGCAACCTCATAGTCGGTGTTGGTGGCCACCGTGATGTTGGTGCCATTCCTGCGCCATTGATAAGCAACCGCCGGGTAGCCGGCGGCAGTGACGCCGACGATAAAGCCGGTGCCCATCTCCACGGTCTGGTCTGCCGGCGGAACCGAGATCGTGGGAGAATAATAAACGGTCAGGACCGCCCCGGTGCTGAAAAGCGTTGCCAGACCGTTGGCGGCCACGAAAACATAACTGCCCGCAGCGCTTCCCTGGACATTGGAGATGGTCAATGTGGCGTTGGTGGCTCCGGCAACAATGTTGCCGTCCTTATACCAGGAATAATAAACCGGCGAGCCACTGGCGGCACCAGTGAAAACGGCGTTCTGCCCTTGCGTGACCGTCAGGCTTTGGGGCTGCTGGACGATGGCCGGGTAAGTCGCAAAGCTCAACATCGCGCTGAGGGTATTGGTGATTCCATAGCTGTTGCTGATCATGCAGGAATAGTTGCCCGCATCGCTGTCGGTGGTGGTGGCGATGGTGATAAAGTTCTCATTGGCCCCGGCGATGGCGTAGCCGTTGCGATACCAGGCATACGCCAAGGGCTGCGCCCCGCTGGCTGTCACCCGGAAGGTGGCGCTTTGTCCCAAAACCACGGTCGCAGAGGTTGGCTGGCTGGTGATGGTCGGCATCAAAGAGCCGATGTGGATCAAAACGGGGGTTGAGAGCGTGGAACCATAAGTGTTGGAGATTTTACAATAGATCCGTTTGCCATCCATGCTTGAATTGGCGGTAAATGAAGCTCCATTGGCTATGCTGCTGCCCGTTGCTGTATCAATCCAGGTGAACGTGGCGGTCGAGGGACCGGCGAACAAACCCATAGTGGTCGCCTTGTTGTTGGCCACCGTGGTTTCCACCGGCTGCGTGATGATCGCCGGTGCCACATGCATGAAAACGGTGCTGGTATTGATGGAACCAGAGCCGGTGCCGTTCAGACTCAGGTAGTAAGCCCCGTCATCCGTGGAGGTGACGAACGAAATGCTGTTGGAGAATGCGCCATTGGCCGGGTAGAGGGCAGCGATGTTAAGCGTGCCGCTGGGCTTGTTAAAACTGTTGACCCAGGTGCCCACCGGTCCGCTCGCGTAATACATGCCATTGGTCCAGGAAACCGCATAATTGAAAGTCCCGCCGTAGGGCACAATCGTCACGCCTTGGTTGTTGTTGGCATAGCTGAACTGCTTGATGTGAATCACCGCCGGCGTGGAATAGACGGTGCCGTAAGTGTTCGAGATTTTGCAATACACCGTCATCCCGTCCATGCTGGTCGTGGCGTTGAAGGAAGTCCCGCTGCCGATCTGGTTCCCGTTTGCGGCATTAATCCAGGTATAGGTGGCGGTGGTGGGGCCGGCGATCATTCCCATGTTGGTGGACGTGCCATTGGGCACGTAAATATCCACCGGCTGGCTCACAATGCCCGGGGCCACGCGCATCATCACGGTGCTCGTGTTGTAGCCGTTGCCACTGGCACCGTTCAGGGTCAAGTAGTAGGAACCATCGTCCGACGAGGTGACGAACGGGATGGTATAGGAGAAGTCACCCGTCGAGGAATACAGCGAATTGATGCTTAACGAGCCGCTTGGTTTGAAAAATGTATAAATATAGGTGCCGTAGTTTCCGTTCGCGTAGTAGGTGCCATTCGTCCAAGCCACCGAATAGGTGAAAGGCTTGCCGTAGGCCACGATTTCCACTCCCTGATTGCGATTGGCATAGGCAAAGGTGTTGGTGTTGGTATAAACGTTCAGCCAAACCGGTGAACTGACCGTATAACCGTAGGTGTTGGAGATCTTGCAATACACCCAGATGCCGCTCGTGTAGGTCGTGGGGGTGAAAGTGGCCCCGTTGCCGATGGTGGCACCGGTGACCGCATTGATCCAGGTGTAAGTGGCGGTCGAAGGGCCGGCCACTAGCCCAAGAGAGGTTGCCTGGCCGCTTAACACGCTGGCATTCGTCGGCTGCTCCAAGATACCCGGCGTCACATGCATGAAAACCTGGCTGGTGGTGATGAGGTTGGTGCCATCGCCGTTCAGGTTCAAGTAATAGGCACCATCATCCGACGCGGTCACGAATGGAATAGTGTAGGAAAAAGTGCCGGTCGAGGAATACAGCGCATTAATGCTGATCGAACTGCCCGGTTTGTAAAAATAACTGACCCAGGCGCCATGGTTCCCGTTGTAGTCATAGGCCCCGTTGGTCCAGGAAACCGAATAGGTGTAGCTCCCGCCGTAGGGCACGAACTGCATACCCTGGCTGTTGTTGACATAGCTGAACTGGGCCCCGGCGCGGCTGGCCCCAATGACGAGGGCCAGGCAGACCAAGGTTTTTAAGCAGCGCAAAGCGGTTGATTGATTCAAGGTCGGCATAATTAAAGTTTTAATTACTTGTTTCATACTGACGATGGGATGCTGACGGCGCTTTGTAATTGAGGGAGCAGCCTGGAAAACTGTGCTGCGGGCGGAAGCTGACCAGTTTGGGGTAAAAAATTTCTCCGGTCAGGGCGCGTTACGGCTGCGCGATGGCTTTCAATGAAACTTCCAACTGTTCCCCGGTTCCACATGGAGTGCAGTAGAAATTTTTCTAAAAATGGTGGCGACCGTCAAGTGATATTACTAATTTTATCCAGACTGTTTTTCAGCGCGCCGAGGGAACGCTCGTTCTCCTTTTGCGTGCCGATAGAAATACGGATCCACTCCGGCAACTGGTAGCCGCCCATCGGCCGCGTGATGACGCCGAGCTTCTGCATCGCCTCGAAAACCTTTTGCCCTTCGCCGACGCGGACGAGGATGAAATTGGCGTGGGAAGGCACGTATTCCAAATCCAGTTTCCGAAACGCCTTAGTAAAGAAATCCAAGCCGGCAAAATTATTCTGCCGCGTTTTATGGACGTGCGCGTCGTCATCCAGCGCGGCGAGCGCGGCGGTTTGTGCGAGCAGGTTGGCATTGAACGGCTGGCGGATTTTTTCCAGCGCGGAAACTAGTTCCGGCGCGGCGATGCCGTAGCCGATGCGCAAACCGGCCAGTCCGTAAATCTTCGAGAACGTCCGCATCAAAATCAGGTTCTTCCGCGCGCCGAGGCGGATGAGCGGGATCAAGTCCACCGCGTCTTCGAGAAATTCGATGTAGGCCTCGTCCATCACCAGCAGCACGTTATCGGGCACTTCATTGACGAACTGGATGAGTTCCTCGCGTGCCGCGAGCGTGCCGGTGGGATTGTTCGGGTTCGCCACGAACACGATGCGCGTCTTCGGCGTGATGGCCTTGAGCATCGCCGGCAAGTCGTGGGCGTAATGTTTCGCCGGCACGGTGATGACGTCCGCGCCGGCCATTTTCGCGACGATGGGATAAATCGCGAAACAATACTGCGACACGACGATGTCCGTGCCGGGCGTGAGCAAGGCGTGCGAAACAAACTCGATGATTTCGTTTGAGCCGTTGCCAAGGACGAGGTTCGCCGTTTCCACGCCAAGTTTTGCGGCGAGTTTTTGCTTCAGATAGAACGCATTGCCGTCGGGATAAAGATTCACGCCAGGCAAAGCTTTTTGCAGCGCCGCCAGCGCGAGCGGAGACGGGCCGAACGGATTTTCGTTCGACGCGACTTTGATGATGGAATCGGCGGGCAAACCGAGTTCGCGCGCGACTTCTTCAATCGGGCGGCCCGGCTGATACGTCGGCAAAGTTTTGAGAAAGGGACTTAATGGCAAACTCATGTTGTGGCAGGTCGGAACTAAAAACTAAAAAATTCAAAATTTAAAACTGATTTATTCCCCCGGCAGTTTCGCGTCCGCGCCCGGATACAGCTTCTGATAATCCGTCGCCTGCACGCCGATGATGGACGCCACACCGAGGATGTCATGCGCGCTGGAGCCGCGCGAGACGTCGGCGGCGGGCCGGTTCAGGCCGAGCAGAATCTGGCCGTAGTAGTTGGCGTGCCCGACGACCCCGAGCATTTTGCTGGCGATGTTGCCGGAATTGAGGTCGGGGAAAATCAGCACGTTTGCGCGGCCGGCCACCTGGCTGTCATGCAATTTGCGCGTGGCGATTTCCGGCACGAGCGCGGCGTCCACCTGCAGTTCGCCGTCGAAGTCGGCCTCGATGTTGAGCTGCGCCGCCTTGCGCCGCGCCTGCGCGGTGGCCGCCTGCATTTTGCCGATGGACGGATGCCCCGCGCTGCTGCCTTTCGTCGAAAAGGAAAGCATGGCCACGCGCGCCCGCACGCCGAGCATATGCCGCGCGAGCCGCGCGGTGGAAACGGCGATGTCCGCCAGCTGCTCCACGTTCGGTTCGGGGATCACGCCGCAGTCGGCCATGAACAGCGTGCCGTTCTCGCCGATGCGCGTGTCCT
>CAYUGC010000090.1:0-13209 GCA_964444085.1 uncultured Bifidobacteriaceae bacterium
CTGGATCACGAGGCGGTGATGCAGATGGAGAAGGCGTGTCTGTTGCCGGTGTCGGTGGCGGGCGCGTTGATGCCAGACGCGCACGTGGGCTACGGCCTGCCCATCGGCGGCGTGCTGGCCACGGAGAACGCGGTGATTCCCTATGCCGTGGGCGTGGATATCGCATGCCGCATGAAGATGACTGTGCTGGACATCCCGATGCGTGACCTGGAACAGAAACAGGACCGGCTCACGCGCGCCATCGAGACGGAGACGCGCTTTGGCATCGGTGCGAATTTCAAACAACGCCGTCAGCACGATGTGCTTGACGCGGATTGGTCGGTCAGCCCGATCACGAAGCACAACAAAGACAAGGCGTGGTCCCAGCTGGGCACGAGCGGCAGCGGAAATCATTTTGTGGAGTTTGGGATTTTTACTGTGCATGCGGATCTGGCGTGCCCCCTCAACCGGCCTTCGGCCACCTTCTCCCCCAGCGGGGGAGAAGGACGGGGGGCGGGGGTGTCACCACTTCTGCCCGCCGGACAATATGTCGCACTCCTCTCGCACAGCGGTAGTCGCGGCACGGGCGCGTCGGTCTGTGACCATTACAGCAAGCTTGCCGTCAGCCAGATGCCAGATTTGCCGAGCGAGTTGAAACGGCTCGCGTGGCTGTCGCTCGATTCGCAGGAAGGTCAGGAATACTGGAACGCGATGGAGTTGATGGGCCAATACGCGGCGGCGAACCACGCGTGCATCCATCGTCACATCGCCGAACATCTCGGCGCGCAGGTGTTGCTGGATCTGGAAAACCATCACAACTTCGCATGGAAGGAGCGTCATATCATCGGCGGCGTGGAACGCGAGGTCATCGTGCATCGCAAAGGCGCAACGCCGGCGGGGCAGGGCGTGCTGGGCATCATTCCCGGCTCAATGGCCACGCCGGGATTCGTTGTGAGTGGCAAGGGCAATGCGGAATCGCTAAATTCCGCGTCGCACGGCGCGGGCCGCGCGATGAGCCGCAAGGCCGCAAACGAGAAGTTCAACTGGAAGGACGTGAACCGCTTCCTCAAGCAACAAGGCGTGACGCTCATCAGCGCCGGCCTCGACGAGGTGCCGATGGCCTACAAGAACATCCGCGACGTGATGGCGGCGCAGAAGGATTTGGTCACGGTGCTGGGTGAGTTCATGCCGAAGCTGGTGAAGATGGCGCCGAGCGGGGAGCGCCCGGAGGACTGATGTATGGGGTAGGCGATGGAGCCTGCGCCTGACGCGCTTTGCGGGTCGGAGTTTTTTCGGGAAGCTTTTTGTTGGTTCTTCCGTCTAACGTTCTATGATGAAGTTCATGAACCGCTGTTGCGTCCAAATCCTGGGGCTTCTGCTTGCCGTCACTCTCCAAACCGCCGCCGTCGCGGGCCCGCGCGACGCACAATGGAAAGCCGTGCAGGATGCGGTCAACAAAGGCCTGCCGCAAACCGCCATCACCAACCTCGGACCCATCATCGCGGCCGCGATGAAAGAAAAAGCCTACGCCGAAGCGACCAAGGCCCTCGGCCAAAAGATCGCGCTGGAAGGAACCATTCAAGGCAACAAGGCCGAGGAACGAGTGGTGCGTCTCGAAGCCGAGATCGCCAAGGCACCGGCGGAAATGAAGCCAGTGCTGCAAACGCTGTTGGCGCACTGGTATTGGAGCTACTTCCAGCAGAACCGCTGGCGTTTCATGCAGCGCACGCAGACGGCCGAAGCGCCCGGCAAGGATTTCACCACCTGGGACCTGCCAGGTTTGTTTGCGGAAATTGACAAACATTTCCAGGCCGCGCTCGCCGCCGAAAAAACTCTCAAGGCCACGCCCATCGCCGCGTGGGACGGTTTGCTTGAAAAGGGCACCATGCCCGACAGCTACCGCCCGACGCTCTACGATTTTCTCGCGCATGAGGCGCTGGAATTTTACACCAGTGGCGAGCAAGCAGGCGCAAAGGCGGAAGGCGCGTTTGAACTCATGGCCGACAGTCCGGCGCTTGCGGACACGGACAAATTTCTCGCGTGGCACCGGACGTTTTCGATCAAAGAATTTCCAGATTCGCCCACTGTGAAGGCGATGGATATCTACGGCCGCTTAATGGAATTTCACCAAGGCGACGCCGACAAATCCGCTTACCTTGACGCCGATCTTGCCCGCTTGGTCTGGGCTTGGAATACTGCGTTCGGCGAAGAGAAGAATGCGCGTTTCAAAGTTGCCTTAACAACCTTCATGGCCAAGTGGGGCGATCATCCGCTTTCAGCAATGGCATCGTGGAATTTGGCGCGCGTGGTGAAGGACGAAGGCGACTGGGTCGAGGCGCGGAAGATTGCGTTGCAAGCGAAGACGGAGCAGCCCGGCACGCCCGGCGCGAAGAACTGCGCCAATCTCATCACGGAAATCGAAGCCAAGTCCGCCAGCCTCACGACCGAACGCGTCTGGAATTCCAGCGCCCGCATCGCCGTTCACTACCGCAATGTGGACAAGGTTTATTTCCGCGCCATCGCGGCGAACTGGGAATCGTTCCTCGATCGCAAACGCCCGCGCCCGGAAAATATCAGCGATAGGGAGCAGCGTGAACTTCTGGCCAAGCCCGCCACGCTCGAATGGTCCGCGTCGCTTCCCGCCACGACGGATTTCAAGGAGCACCCGTTTAGCACACCCGCACCGACAACGCTCAAACCGGGATTCTATTTCATCTTCGCCAGTCACGATCCCGGCTTTGGCGCGAAAGAAAATCAAGTTTCCATGACGACTGTGTGGGTGAGCGAACTGGCGCTCGTGTTGCGCACGCGCTCAGGTTTGTTCGAGGGCTTTGTGTTGGAAGCAGGCAGCGGCGAACCACTCGCCGGTGCGGAGGCCAATGCCTGGTATCTGGATCAAAACGGCAATCGCGTTGCCAGTGCGCCTTTGACCACGGACACGAATGGCTTCTTCAGTCTCAAGCCCGTGCCGCAACGCACCTATCTATTTCGCGTGCGGCATCAGGGCCGCGAACTCGCCTCCGCGCAGGATCTTTGGAATTACGACTGGCGCGGGCAGCGCGACGAAAACTGGCCACGCCAGCAAACGGTCTTCTTCACCGACCGCGCGATTTATCGCCCTGGCCAGACGATTCAATACAAAGGCATCTGCCTCCAGACCGACCAGCGCAGCGACAATTACACGACGCTGGCGGGCGAGCAACTTGAAGTCGTCTTCCGCGACGTGAACGGCCAGGAGATTGCCCGCTCCAAACATCGTGCGAACGACTATGGCTCCTTTGCCGGCAGCTTCACGGCACCACGCGACCGCGTGATGGGCCAGATGCGAATCGAGGCGCAAGGGCGCTGCAACGGAGCCGCCTCGTTCAGCGTGGAGGAATACAAACGTCCGAAATTCGAGGTCACGCTCGACGCGCCGAAAATCGCGCCGAAGCTTGGCGAAAAAACCACCGTGCCCGGCAAAGCCGCGGGCTACACCGGCGCGGCGGTGGATGGCGCGACGGTGAAATGGCGCGTGGAGCGGCAAGTGCGCTGGCCGTGGTGGTGCGGTTGGTGGCGCGGCGGATTTCCGTCGAGTCCATCGCAGGAAATCGCGCACGGCACCGCGAAGACCGGCGTGGATGGGGCGTTCACGGTGGAGTTCATTGCCAAGCCGGATCTCGCCATTTCGCCGACGAACGAGCCGACGTTTGTGTATTCCGTGACCGCCGACGTGACGGACAGCGCGGGCGAAACGCGCTCCGCCGACCGCAGCGTGCGCGTGGGCTACGCCGCGCTGGAAGCGGTGCTTACGGCGGATGAATGGCAGGAAGCCGCGAAGCCGGTGGAAATCAAAATCACAACCACGACGCTCGATGGCGAGCCGCAGGTCGCCGCGGGCGCAGTAAAAGTTTACCGCCTGAAATCACCCGCAAAAGTAGTCCGCGCCCGCATCGGCGGGGAAGATAACAATGGGGAAGGCAAGCCAGACGCGGACTTGTCGGATCCGAACAATTGGGAGCTGGGTGAAGTCGCGGTCGAGCGCGGCTTCACGACAGACACCAATGGAACGGCGAAAATTTCATTCACGCTGGCCGAAGGTGCGTATCGCGTGATGCTCGAGACGCAGGATCGTTTCGGCAAAAAAGTCACCGGCCAGTTGCCGGTGCAGGTGCTCAAGCCGGAGGCCCGGGCGCTCGCGATCAAGGTTCCGAATCTCGTTGCCGCGCCAGATTGGGAGGCCCGGCCAGGCGGGGAATTCATGGCGGTGTGGGGCACGGGTTACGAAACGGGCCGCGCGTTCATCGAGATTGAGCAGCGTGATAAATTCATCCAGCGCTACTGGACGGCGCCGGGTCACACGCAGCAGCAAATCAAGTTGGCGGTGACGGAGGCGATGCGCGGCGGTTTTACGCTTCATGTTACGCAGGTGCGCGAGAACCGCGGCTACCTCATGTCGCGCCAGGTGAGCGTGCCGTGGAAAAACAAGGATCTGGATTTGAAGTGGGAGCATTTCGTTTCCAAGCTGACGCCGGGACAAAAAGAAACATGGAGTTTGATAATTGCCAATCCGCAATCCGCAACCGGCCATCCGCAGTTTGCTGAAACGGCGGCGGCGGAATTGGTGGCAACGCTTTATGATGAATCGTTGGACGCCTTCGCGCCACAAGGATGGCCGGACGGATTTGGCGTGTTCCATCAGGATTTTAGCACGGCGCAGCCGCAGTTCGCGAATATGGAGCGTGGATTCCAGCACGTTTTTGGAGATTGGAATCAGCGCTACGCGGGCGTGAGCATCACCTACCGTCATTTCCCCGCCGACCTGGTGCAATGGGGGTGGAATATTCATGGTGGCGTTCGAGGATATTACAGTGTCGGGGCGGTGGCGGGCATGCCGATGCCGATGTCCGCGCCGGCTGCTCCGGGGATGGTGGCGGCGGGGGAAATGGATATGGCGCAGTCCGTCACGAGATTATCCGCAGCTGGCAACGGGGTGGTTATGAAGGATTCTTTTGAAGGCATGGGCGAGATCGGCGGCGCTGGCGCTGGTGTCGGTGCCGGTGGCGGTCACGCAAACGCGCCCAAGCCCGATCTCAGCAAAGTTTCCGCGCGCAAGAATCTCAACGAGACGGCGTTTTTCTTCCCGCAGCTCACGAGCGATTCCAACGGCGTCGTGCGGATGACGTTCACCATGCCCGAGGCGCTGACCAAGTGGCATTTCCTCGGCTTCGCGCACGACACGCAATTGCGCGCGGGCCTACTCGAAGGCCACGCCGTCACGGCCAAGGACATCATGGTGCAGCCAAATCCGCCGCGTTTCCTGCGCGAGGGCGACACGCTTGAGTTCAGCGTGAAAATTTCCAACCAGAGTGACCAGCCGCAGCATGGCGCGATGAAGCTGGTTTTCTCGGATGCGGCGACGCAGCAATCCGTGGATACGTTGTTGGGCAACACCAAACCCGAACTCGCCTTCGACATTCCCGCAAAGGAATCGCGCAGTTATTTCTGGCGCATTAGTGTGCCGGATGGCGCGCCGTTTCTCGTTTACAAGGCCGTGGCTTCGACCGGCACGTTGAGCGACGGCGAGGAAGGTTATTTGCCTGTGCTATCGCGGCGCATTTTTGTGACGGAATCACTGCCGTTGCCGATTCGCGGCAAGGTCGGCGGCGGAGAAGTGGTGAAGAAATTCGAGTTTACCAAGCTGCTGAATTCCGGCAAATCCTCCACGCTTCAGAACGAGAGTCTCACGGTCCAGATGGTGTCGCAGCCCGCGTGGTATGCGGTGCTGGCGCTGCCGTATCTCATGGAGTTTCCCTACGAATGCAGCGAGCAGACGTTCAACCGGCTTTACGCAAACGCGCTCGCCCGCCACGTCGCCAACAGCGATCCTAAAATCCGCCGCGTGTTTGATCTTTGGAAAAACACGCCGGCGCTGGATTCGCCGATGGAAAAAAATCAGGATCTCAAATCCGTGATGATCGAGGAGACTCCCTGGTGGCGGCAGGCGAAGAGCGAAAGCGAAGCGCGCCGCAACGTGGGCATTCTTTTCGACGACAACCGGCTTAACACCGAAACGGCGGCCACGCTCAAGAAGCTGGAGGAGATGCAGCTTGGCGACGGACGCTGGCCGTGGTTTCCCGGCGGCTACGGCAACGATTACATCACGCTCTACATCGTCACGGGCTTTGGTCGCTTGCGTCACCTCGACGTGGACGTGAATGCAGCCCCGGCGATCCGTGCGTTGCAGCGCCTCGACGAATGGATGAGCGAAAACTACGACCGCATTCAGAAGGATTTGAAACAGCCGGAGGAATACGTTCCCAGTCCGATGGACGCGCTGTATCTCTACGGCCGCAGCTTTTTCCTCAAGGACATGCCCGTTGCCGCGCCGAACAAAACGGCCGTCGATTTTTTCCTGAAGCAGTCGCGCAAGTTCTGGCTGCGAACCGACAATCGCCAGACGCAGGGCCATCTCGCCATCGCGCTGAACCGCTTCAACGCCTTCAATTCGTTTGCGGATTCAACTCCCGCGGACATCATGAAATCGCTCAAGGAGCGCAGCGTGACGAACGAGGAGATGGGCCGGTTCTGGCGCGACACAGAGTTGAGCTGGTGGTGGTATCGCGCGCCGATTGAGGCGCAGGCGCTGATGATCGAGGCGTTCGACGAGGTGGCGGACGACGCGCAGGCGGTGGACGATTGCCGCGGGTGGCTGCTCAAGCAAAAGCAGACGCAGGACTGGAAGACCACGACCGCCACGGCAGATGCGGTCTATGCGCTGCTCCTCCGCGGAAAAAATCTGCTCGCGAGCGACAAGCTCGTGGAAGTCAGCGTGGGCGAAATCAAGGTGACGCCGGGAGCGAAATCTGAAATTCGAAATCCGAAATCCGAAATGGCGACCAGCGTTGAACCGGGCACAGGTTTTTATGAACGCCGTTTCACCGGTGCCGAAGTAAAAGCCAACATGGGCGAGATAACTGTGAAGAAAATGGACGAAGGCGTTTCGTGGGGCAGCGTGCATTGGCAGTATTTCGAGGACATCAGCAAGGTGACGCCCTACGAAGGCACGCCGCTCAAGTTGAAGAAGACTTTGTTTACCAAGATCAACACCGCCAAAGGCCCGACGCTGGAGCCGATGAATGGCCCCCTTGCCGTTGGCGACGAACTTGTGGTGCGCATAGAATTGCGCGTGGACCGCGACATGGAATACGTCCACCTCAAAGACCAGCGCGGCAGCGGCACGGAACCGGTGAACGTGCTGTCTCGCTACAAATACCAGGACGGACTGGCGTATTATGAGAGCACGCGCGACACCGCGAGCCACTTCTTCATTGATTACCTGCCGAAGGGCGCCTACGTCTTCGAATACTCCACGCGGGTGCAGCAGCGCGGCAGTTATCAGACCGGCGTGGCGGAAATCCAGTGTATGTTTGCGCCGGAATTCAACAGCCACAGCGAAAGCCTGCCACTGGTGGTGAAGTGATGGGTAGCCAATGTTACTGATAAAACTTGGGCCTCGCGCTTTTGGCGATTGCCATTTTTGACCGAAATTTTAGATACGCAACAAGGTCTTTCTCATCACGGCTGCGGGCGCCGAATTTAATTTCATATAAGGGTTGGATTTTCAGATGACCCGCCACGCGTTGTCTTTGGCTTCCCAAGTGCAGGTTTGACTTCAGAGCGCGGTGGGACAGACTTCCGGCATGGCCCACCGTGTTCAAAACTTAGCGTCAGCCTAGGTAGTCAGGGAACTATTCAAATCAGCGCTCACCATGAAAAAGGAACTTTGGAAATCAACCATCCTCGCAACGCTCATCGCCGGGGCCTCATTTGTGTCATGGGGTGAAGCTCTGTCGCCATCGGCATCCGACTCCTCCTTAGTCGCGTTGGACGGCACCGCCACTCAAAAAGCCAGACCGAATTTAACCGGCTCGGTTCACGCCAAGAACGGCGACGCCGTGGCGGCGACGGTTTTCATTGCGACGGCCGGACCGAAGGTGGGCACAAGCCCGTTCTGCCCGTCGTGCTATGCCGATTGCCAGAAGAGCGCGAAGACGGATGCCGCTGGAAACTTTGAAATCTCCTCGCTGGACCCGCAACTGCGGTTTCAAGTCCTGGCCGTGGCGAAGGGTTTCAAACCGAAATATGCCGACAAGGTTGACCCGGCCAAGGGGCCGATCACGGTGACCTTGGATCCGATTGAACTCGCCGACGCCGCGCCCGGAAATTGCCTTCATGGGCGCATCCAGGATGCCAAAGGCAAACCGGTGGTGGGTGCGGTGGTCGAAGCTCATGGCATCCGAACGCGCAACGGCGGTGGTCGTTGGGGCAGTTTGCCCGGGGTGGATCCGCTTGCCGTGACGGATGAGAACGGGGATTTTTTGATCACCTCCCAAAAGTCATTTGATCAGATGGATGTCCGCGTGAGCGCCCGCGGATTCGCCAACAAGAATTTCACCGAACTGGCCAGCGGTGCCAGCGTGCATGAATTGACTCTGACCGAGGGCGCGGCGGTTCGCGGCCGCGTGCTGTTCAACGGGCAGCCGGTGACGAATGTCACCGTGGGCGTCGTGTCCGTGAACCGTGACATGGAACACTTCACCGGCAATTTCGATATTGGGACGGATTCAGACGGAAGGTTTCTCTTCGTCAGCCTGCCGTCCGACGTGGATTATTACATTTACGGCGGCATGGATTCATTCAAAAAGTTGGGCGCGATTCCGCTCAAGACCATCCATGCCGGAAAAGATGGTGACGTGACGGACATCGGCAATCTGGTGGTGGCGCCGGCTCACCGGCTGGCGGGCCGGGTTGTGCTGGCGGATGGGGCGATGATCCCGGCCAAGACGCGGCTGCTGGTGAGCCGCGAAAATGCCTGGGATAGTGTGCAGGTGATGCTGCCGCCGGATGGGAAATTTGAGGTTTCCGGCGTGCCGGCGGAAACCATCGGCCTGAGCCTGCGGTTGCCTGGCTACCGGGTCTCCGGGAAGAATGCGAGCCTGGACCGGCTGAATCCGTTTCAGTTGATTGGCCGGGTCACTGGCGATGTAACCAACCTGGTTTTCCTGATGGAGAAAGGCGGCGATTTGACGCCGGACTACACGAGCGACTCGTCCGAATCCGACTGGCCGAGAAACAAACCCCTGCGCGGGGCGGAGGCGGGCGTGGATCGTTCGTATCAGCTGGCCGTTACCGGGCGCGTCACCGATAAGCAGACGGGCGAGTCGCTGGCGCACTTTAAAGTCATCCCCGGCCGGTCCGACTTGACGTGGAATCGCAACACGTGGGATGTGCAAAGCCAGACGGAGGGAACCAACGGGGTCTATTCCGTTTTTGTGGACAAGAAATGGCCGCAGCCGATTTTAAAAGTGGAGGCCGAAGGTTATCTGCCGGCCTCCGTGTTGCTGCGGCCACTGGAGCAGACGAATGCCGACTTCATTTTACACCCGGGAACTGGCCCGCTGGGCCAGGTGGCCACCACCAATGGCCAGCCCATCGCGAAGGCCGATGTGCTGCTGATTTGCGACGACTCGGAGCAGGCGGGATTTGATTACGAAGGCCATTTGAATTCCTGGCGCAACAAGGATTTGATCACGCAGACAGACACCAACGGAAACTTTCACTTCAAACCCCAGCTGGGCATGAAGAGCATTGCGGTGGCCGCGCCGAATGGTTTTACCCGAATCGCCGTGGAGCAGTTGCAGTCCGACTCGCACATCGTGCTGCAACCGTTTGGAACGATCACGGGAGTGCTGCACCGTCCCACTGGCCTCGGCACCAACGAGGACTTGGATCTGTCGTTTGTAGAATCTGATAACCTAAGCCGTCAGCGATTTAATCTGGCCAATCATACCGTGACGGACGGCAACGGGCGCTTTGTGTTCGACCGGGTGCCGGCAGGTAAGCTCCTGATTTCCTACCGGGTCAAAATGAATGGCAACGGCTGGATGGCGCCGCCGTTGCAGCCGGTGGAACTGGCACCGGGACAGACGCTGGAGGTGGATATCAAGGCCAAGGCCCGGCAGGTGGAGGACCGTTTCACCGGGCAGTCGCCGCCGGCGGCAGTGCGTATCCCGGGGGAGGAAATCAAGGGCACTATCCTCTTGCCCGACGGAAAACCGGCGGCCGATGCGCAGGTCGCAGTCAAAGTGAAGGGAAAATATCTGTCGCTAGGCCGGGCCGCATTCAAAGCCTCCGACGCGTGGCAGGACGGATCCATCGTTCGCGCCGGCTCAGATGGCGCATTTACCTTGCCGATGTATGCCGACGCCCAGACGGTGATCGCGGTGCATGACAAAGGATACGCGCTGGTGCCGGTGGCTGACTTAAAGCGCTCCCCGCAGATCACCCTGCAACCCTGGGGTAAAGTGGAAGGAACTTTGCGGCGCGGCCACCACGCCGCGACCAATGAAATCATTGTGCTCTCCGATACGCAGTTCCGGCCAAAGCAAATCCGCTCGTCCCAGCCCGGGGGAACGAACACCTTCGCCTTCACGAATACCAGTCCGGAACGGTTTGAGCCGGTCATTTATGATTCCAACGATTTTCAGGCGCGGACGGATGACCAGGGCCGTTTTATCATCACGTATGTCCCGCCCGGGGAGCGCACGCTGGCCCAGCTGGTGCCCATGGGCAATGGGGCCCGGATGCCTCAGCGCCTGGGCAACATCATTGTCGAACCGGGTAAGACAGTTCAGGTGAATTACGGCGGAGATGAACGCGTTGTCCGCGGCAAGGTGGCGTTGGTCGGGACGAATGTTCCTGCCAGTTTTACCCAGGCCCGGGCGACGTTGCACGCAGGATCCTCATTCAGAATGATTGAACAACTGAAGCAAGCCAAGACGCAGGAGGAGCGCATGGCGTTGTTCCAATCGGAAGATTTTCAGCAGGCCATGGCCAACCCCCATGAATATTCCATCCAGCTGGCAGAGGATGGTTCGTTCAAGGCAGATACCATCCCGGCTGGCAAATATGAGATGGCCGTGGATTTCTCGCAGCCAAGTCCATCATTCAAGCCGGAGGACGCTCAGGCGTTCATGTCGCCGCAACAGCTTATCGTTCCGCCGGCGGCCAGCACGAATGATAATTCGGTGGTCGATCTGGGAACCATCGAGTTGAAGAAGCTTTCCGTGGCTGATTTTCAAATACACCAAAAATAAGTGAGAGAAAAATATCGCTGCAAGTTTGTTTAAACGCCACTGCGGGTAAAGCGGTCCGGTGGCTAAGCCTACAAAACGAAGGAGCACGCCGTTGCCGACGTGCTCCTCGGTTGCTGCTTCTCAATTCCGGCTCAGTTTTTTTCGGCCGATTTCTGGCCGTTGTTCTGACTGCGTAGCATGATGCCAAGCAGTCCATCCACCAGGCCATTGCTGCCGCCGGTGCCGTTCACTGCCACGTCCGGCACGATGCGCACGTTGCGCTCGCCGACAATCTGCATCAGTTGCATGACCGTGTAGCCTTGCACCCCGATGGACTCGACGCCCGCGCGATAGGCTTGGGCTTTCGCATCGCCAGTCGCCCGGATGGCTTCGGCCTCACCCAGCGCGCGAAGACGGATGGCCTCCGCTTCGCCAGTCGCGTGCTTCACACTGGCGTTCGCCTTCAATTCGGCGATGTTCACGCCTTGCTCCGCGCCCACGACCTGCTGCTGGATGTCCGCGAGCGACGTCTGACGCACGAGCTGCTGGCGCTGCTGCTGGGCCGCGCGCTGCGTCTCATACGTCTTCTGCTGCTCTTCGGCGATCTTGCGATCGGTCTGCGTGGTCATCAGTTCCGCCGGCGGATTGATGTCGCCAATCAGCGTATCAATCGCCTGCACGTCATACGCACCGAGGGCGGTGCGGATGTGTTCCGCCGCATCGACCTGCCGGGCGCTACGCGCGCTCAGGAAGTCGAGCACCGTGAAGCCCTGCGCCGAATTACGGAAATAATTTCCGACAATCGGCTGCAGAACATGATCCACCAGGTTTTGCATCGAACCCACGCGGCTGATCACCTTGGGCGCGTCGAGCGCGCCGACGTGGATGATCTGCGACACGTCCAGATTAAACGCGAACCCGTCCTTCGACCGCACCGTGATGGACTGCAACTTTGAGTCGTAATTATGCGCCTCGGTGCGGTTCGCCCAGTTCAACACGATGTTCGTGGTGGGCACCAGCTCGACTTTCATCACCCGCGTATTCAGCGGATGCTTGCCCGGATACAGCGGCGTGACCCACACGCCTTTGTGGCCGGCATTGACCAGATCGCCGTGCTTGAAGTCCAGGCCGCTGACATCCTCGTGCGCCTTGCCGACAAACGAGATGACGACCCCGACGTAGCCGATGGGAATCTGCACCATCGGCACTTGCTCCACCTGCACGAACCACGGGTTCAGGTTCCACACGCCGGACAACAGGATCTGCTCCTGCAAACCGCGGCTGCCGCCGCCATCCAGAAACGCCTGCGCGTTCTGGAAGCTTTCATGTCCCGCGATGGTCTGACCGGCGATTTCGCCGGCGGTGATGGGCTGGCCATCCAAGGTGGTCACAATGCCCACCATATCCGATTCGACGCGATGCAGGAGCAACTGCTCCGGCAGCATGCCGTGTTCATGGGCCGTCGCCGACGTGATGACGGTGAACAGGGCGGTGTTGATCCGGTAGGTGCCGCCGGTGAGGATGCCGAGCTGCCGGCCTTTCTCACCACCGCAGAGCAGGAACTTCCGGGCATCCTGGAAGTTGTCGCACTCGACGCGCTTGCCAAGGATGTGCTCGGACGGCATCGCCGCGCCGTCCGCCGCCATGACCAGGGCGATCTCGCCTTGTTCCACGACGGTGACCGGCACTTTGATGATGCGGTATTGCCACGGCCAATAGCCGGAATGCAATCCCGGCGCGAGCGTGTCCGCCTGAAACCCCGCCTCGCTTTCGAGCGCGAGCAGATGTCCCGGCGGGAGCGACTTGGCGGCGAAGCGCTTGATCACAATGCCGACCTGGCGTTCGCGGATGAGCACGAAGCCGGACTGCAATACGAGCGCGATCAACGCCAGCACATACCAATACCAAGCCACACCAAACCAACTGCCACCGACGGCCAACAGGATGTTCGTTGTCATAACCCATCTCCGATGTGGTTGGACCCGGGCGCGGGTTATCGCCGCGCCAAGACACAACGCGTTTAGTTGGGGAGACCGTGGGTTCCCGCACACGCGGGAGCTAGAGGATCGCCCTTCCAGATGCCGACGAGGTTAGCTGACGGGCTCGGTCCTGA
>CAYUGC010000091.1:0-13195 GCA_964444085.1 uncultured Bifidobacteriaceae bacterium
TCCTGCCGGTCGCCATCAACAACGGCGTCTTGCAGGTCGCCGCCAGCGACCCGTTCGACGCGGCGATGCTGAACGCCGTCCGCTTCGATGCCAAAATGCCGGTGAGCTTCGCGCTCTCCACCCGCAGCGAAGTCGAGAAGGCGCTGAAAAAATATTACGGCGTCGGTGCCGAAACGCTCGATGAAATGGGCGAGGGCGAGCCGATGGAGCTGGAACTCGCCTACGACAAGGAAATCACCGAGGGCGACCAGGAGGCGAGTGTCATCAAGTTCGTGAACCAGATCATCTGGGAGGCGTTCAAGGATCGCGCGACGGATATTCATTTCGAGCCGCAGGAAGACGAGTTGCGCATCCGCAACCGCGTGGACGGCATCCTGCACCAGATTCCGCTGCCGCCGACGCTTAAGCGGTTTCAGTCCGCCATTATTTCGCGCATCAAGGTGATGAGCGGCATGAATATTTCCGAGAAACGCCTGCCGCAGGACGGACGCATCAACGTCCGCATCAAGGGCGAGGAAATTGACATCCGCGTTTCCACCGTGCCGACGGTCTATGGCGAATCGGTCTCGCTCCGTCTCCTGACGCGCGGGAAAATCTTTTTGAGCTTGGATAAGCTGGGTTTTTCCAAGCTGGAAGAAGACGCCATCCGCGACATCATCGTCAAGCCGCACGGGATTTTTCTCGTCACCGGCCCGACGGGTTCCGGCAAATCCACTTCGCTCTACGCGTTTCTCTCAGCGATCAACTCGGTTCACAAACGCATCATCACGATTGAGGAACCGGTCGAATACGAACTCAAGGGCATCAATCAAATTGCCGTGCGCTCGGACATCGGGCTGACGTTTGCGATGGGCCTGCGCCATATTTTGCGCCAGGACCCTAACGTCGTGATGGTCGGCGAAATCCGCGATTCCGAAACGGCGGACATCGCCATCCGCGCGTCGCTGACCGGTCACTTGGTCTTTTCCACGCTGCACACCAACGACGCGCCCAGCGCGTTCACGCGCTTGACGGACATGGGCATCGAGCCGTTCCTCATCGCGTCATCCGTCGAGGCGGTGCAGGCGCAACGGCTGGTCCGCACGATTTGTCCGCAATGCAAGACGGAGCAGAAAGTGGATCACGATTACCTGCGCAAAATCGGTTTCCCCGAAGCCGACATCGGCACGGCAAAATTCTGGCACGGCGCGGGCTGCGAAAATTGCCGCCAGCAGGGTTATCAGGGACGCAAAGGTATTTACGAATTGCTGCTGGTCACGGAAGCATTGCGGCCGCTGATCATGAATCGTGCGCCGGCCACGACCATCGCCGCCCGCGCCATCGAGGCCGGTATGCGGACGCTCCGCACCGACGGCTGGAACAAGGTCAAGGAAGGCACCACGACCATCGAGGAAGTCCTGCGCGTGACGCAGATGGAAGAACACATGGACGCCTTGAGCGGCGGCGAGGACAAGACGCAATTTATTACGCGCTGAAAATGAATTTCACCGTCACATTT
Source organism: uncultured Bifidobacteriaceae bacterium (assembly GCA_964444085.1). Classification (GTDB taxonomy): domain Bacteria; phylum Verrucomicrobiota; class Verrucomicrobiia; order Limisphaerales; family UBA11358; genus UBA11358. The sequence goes on from CAYUGC010000091.1 coordinate 1,499, forward strand.
ACGATTTACGATTTCCGCGTCGTGGGTCGGAGTCGCGCGTCAATCGTCATTCGTAAATCGTAAATCCCATGCGCTGGAACTCCTGCAACATCCTCCACGTCGCTCCCGACGCGAAACGCGTCTGGCACTTCGACGCGAAGGGCGGCGGCTTCGTGCTCAACCGCGAGCAGCGCGTGGCGCACACGGAAAAATTGCCGGCCAAGGGCATCGCGAAACAATGGTCGTCATTGTGGCAGCCGAAATTGAACATCGCGTGGCTGCCGGCGGAAACGGTTTTTCTCCGCGTCATCGAGCTGCCAGCGAGCAATTTCGAGGAGACGCTGGCGATGGTGGAGTTGCAGCTCGAAAAACTTTCGCCGCTGCCGGTCGCGCAGGTCGTTTGGACGATGCACGTCGCCGGCACGCACATCGCGCCGGCCAAGGGCGACAACGCGCCGGAAAGTTTGCAGACGGTCATCGTGGTCATCGCCGAGCGGGCGGTGGTGGAGGAATTTCTCGGGCGATTGGAGCAGGAGGGTTTTCTCGCCGACCGCCTGGAGACGCCGCTGCTCGACCAGCTGGCAGCCGTTCCGCAAACCGACGATGGCGTGTGGCTGTTTCCGATGTCGCTGGCCGGGCAGAACGCGGCCCTGGTCGCGTGGCGCACCGGCGGCGTGCTGCGGAATTTGAGCGTCGTCGTGCTGCCGCCCGCCGGCGACCGCGCAAAGGAATTGAAAGACCAGCTCGCGCATCTCGCGTGGGCGGGCGAACTCGAAGGCTGGCTGAATGCGCCGCTGAAATGGCACCTCGTCGCCGACCCGGTGAACGCGGCGGAATGGGAAAATCTTTTGCTCGCGGCGACCGGCGAGCTGGTGGCGGTTTCCGCGCCGCTGGCGGCGCAGGAACTGGCGGCGGGCACGGCGCTGCGCGCGGCGGCCTCGGAAAAATCCGATTTGCTGCCGGCGGAATTCACGGCCCGGTATCACCAGCAGTTCGTGGATCGGCTGTGGCTGCGCGGCCTCGCCTACGCGGGCGTGGCGTATGCGGTTTTTTTGGTCATTTATTTTTGCGCGGTCAGCGTGCTGAATTTCCGCACGACCGGCGTGGAGTCGCAGGTGGCGGCGCTGGGCGGTAGCTACACGAACGCGCTCCAGCTCAAGGCGCGCTTCGAGGTTTTGAAGGAGCGGCAGCAGTTGAAATACGCGGCGCTGGACTGCTGGCAGCTCGTGGCGCAGCAGTTGCCGCCGGGCCTTTCGATCCAGCGCTTCAGCTTCGCGAACGGCCAGTCGGTCACGCTCGGCGGGCAGGCGGACGACATCAACAAGATCATTGATTTCAACGACGCGATGCGGAAGCTCAAGGTGAACGACCAGCAGGTGTTCAACCCGGTGCCGGACGTTGGCGACCAGCTTACCTACCGCACGATTGGCAACCAGTCGAGCTGGAGCTTCGGCCTGCAACTGCTCCGCGTGGAGGCGGAATCGCAATGAAGAAATATTTTGAACAGTTGCGCCCGATGGAACGCCGCCTCGTCGTCGGCGTGGCGGTGGTGCTGGTGATCGTGCTGAACGCGGTGTTCATCTGGCCGCACTTCAAGGACTGGGGCGATTTGCGGCACCGGCTCGACCAGGCGCGGAGCGACCTCGCCCGCAACCAGAAGGCGTCGGCGCAAATCCCGGCGCTGACGGTGGAGGTGAAAAAATTCGAGAGCGAGGGCCAGTTCGTCGCGCCGGAGGATCAGGGCATCAATTTCATGCGCACCATCCAGATGCAGTCCGCGCAGAGCGGCGTGCAGCTCCAGAACACCTCGCGCCAGATCACGCACACGAACGACGCGTTTTTCGTCGAGCAGATCGAGAACATCGTCGTCGTCGCGACCGAGGAGCAGCTCGTGGATTTCCTTTACAAGCTCGGTTCCGGCGCCTCGATGATCCGCGTGCGCGACTTGGAACTGCAGCCTGACGCGCCGCGCCAGCGGCTCAGCGCCAACATCCGGCTCGTGGCGAGCTATCAGAAAAATCCGCCCGCCGCGTCCGCCGCCAAAACTTCAACCGCAAAGGCAAAATGAAAACTAAAATTCTCGCATTGGTGCTGGCCGTGTCCGGCTTGGAATTGTGGGCGCAGACGCCGCCCGTCCCGACGCCCGGCGGCGCCGCGCGGCCCCGGCCCATGGTGCGGTTTGGCGGCACCAACGGCGCCGTCACGCAGCCGCGCTATCCGTTCGCGCCGGCGTATGCGCCGGCCACTCCGCCCACCAATCCACCGCCGCCGACGCCGCCCGCTCCGCTGGAGGAGACGTTGCCCGCCGGCATGATCAATTTCGAAAGCGCGGACGTGAATCAGGTGCTCAATGTTTACGCCGACTTGGTCGGGCGCACGCTGTTGCGTTCGGCCAGCTTGCCGGCGGGGCAAATTGTCTTGAAGACCAAAACGGCGCTGACCAAGTCCGAGGTTATTCAGGCCTTGCAGGCGGTGCTGGCCATCAACGGCGTGGCGGTGGTGAACATTGGCGACAAGTTCGTGAAGGTGCTGCCGGTGGATCAGGCCAATGCCGCCGGCGGGCAGCTGGATAGTTCCAGCGCGACCAACCTGCCGAACCTCGGTTCCTACATCACGCACATCGAACAGTTGAAATACGTCAAGCCGAGCGTGATGATCCCGCTCATCCTGCCGTTCGCAAAATTGCAGAACGGCCTGACGCCGCTGGATGACAACGGCATCCTTGTGATGCGTGACTTTGCGGAAAACATCAAGCGCATGCTGGAGATGATTGCGCGCATTGATGTGAGCGTGCCGGCGGAATATGTCTCCGAGGTCATCCCGATCCGCTATGCGGAGGCGACGGACATCGCCAGCGCGCTGAACAGTCTCGGCGGCAGCGGCGGTTCCACCGTGAGCTTTGGCAGCAGCAGCTCCACGCCCACCATCAGCGGCATGTCCGGCAACCGCAGCGGCGGCCTTGGTGCGATGGGCGGCGGCATGGGGGGTGGCATGGGCGGCGGTATGGGCGGCGGCATGGGCGGCGGCATGGGCGGTGGTTATCAGTCCGGCGGCATGGGCGGCCGCACCGGTTTGGGCACGACCGGCGCGGCCAATCCCAACGGCACGCCGACCGCCGGCGGAACTTTTCAGGATCGTTTGCGGAATATTGTCCAGCGCGCCACCGGCGGCGGTCCGACCGGCGCGGCGGGGCAGGGCGACATCCAGGTTTTCGGCCAGACCAAGATCATCGCCGACCAGCGCAGCAATTCGCTGCTCGTCTTTGCCACGCGGCAGGACATGGAGAACATCAAGCACGTCATCAGCCAGCTCGACGTGCTGCTCTCGCAGGTGCTCATCGAGGCCATCATCATGGACGTGACCATCGGCGACAGTTTCAATTTCGGCGTCTCGGTGGCGCAGCAGAGCAAATCGTTTGGCGGTTCATCTTCCGGCGCGGGCGGCATGAACAACGGCCAGCCGTTTTTCAGTTCGCTCACCAATGCCTTTCCGGCATCGCTGCCGTCCGACCACAATTTCAGCTACTTCGGCAACATCGGGCCGACGTGGGACGTGGCCGTGCAGGCGGCGGAATCTGATTCGCACGCCAACATCATCCAGCGCCCGCGCATCCAGACCTCGCAGGCCAAGCCGGCGCAGTTCTTTGTCGGCGAAACCAAGCCTTACGTCACCAGCACTTACAACAACAGCTACAGCGGGGGCTACGGCGGCTCGTCCTACTCGCAGTTGTCCGTCGGCGTGGAACTGGACGTGACGCCGTTCATCAACCCCGACGGCCTCGTCGTCATGGACATCCAGCAGGAGATTGATGATTTCAACGGCACCACCGCCATTCAGGGCGTTGGCGACGTGCCCAACACCATCAAGCGCACCATTAACACGGAAATCGCCGTCCGCGACCGTGACACCGTCATCCTCGGCGGCTTCATCAAATCCGACAAGGAACACACCAAGAACGGTGTGCCCTATTTGCAGGACATCCCGTGGCTCGGCAACCTGTTCTCCAGCCGCAGCGACAAGAAGGATCGCAAGGAACTCATCGTGATGATGCGCCCGACGGTTTTGAAGTCGCCGGAAATCGCTGCCCAGAACACCATCAAGGAGGCGCAGCGCCTGCCCGGTGTTTCCGCCGCCGCTGCCGAGGAGGCGGCCAGTGATCGCCGGCTCGTCGAAGCCGAGCGCCAGAAGGAATTGCGGAGCGTCAGGAACGGCCACGCCGCCGACGGCTTTTTCAACATGAAGATTGAAGGCGACACCAACACGTCCGCCGATTTCGGCACCGCGCCCTATGTTGGCACCGGCCGACCCACTCCCGCCAATCCCGATGATGCCGCCCGCGCCGAGTTGGAGCAGAAAATGAAGGAGCTCGACACGCCCGCGCCGCAGTGAGCTGCCGGCGTGGGCCGGTCAAAATAATATGGAGTGCGCGGGGTGAGGGGATTTGAGCCGGAAACCATTGGCCTCCTCCCCCTGAACCGGAGCGCCGGCATTCTGCCGGCTTACGACGGGAAATCACCCGCGCTGGCCAAATCGAAGCAGAGCACCCACCGCAACCCGAACCCGCCAAGCCGGCCACAGGCCGGCGCTCCGACCTCCGGTTCAGGGGTTCAACAGCTTGACGCCGGGAGCGTTTCTCCCTCTCCGCGTCGGCGGAGTCTGCGGAGCCGATGGGGAGAGGGCCGGGGTGAGGTGCTCTTCCCACCATTGGCCTCCTCTCCCGGCCCACAAGGACAGTGTCAAGCTGCGCCCGGTGGACACGGCCCACCACTTTGCTTCTTGGTTTTGCCCCCGATTTTGTGGTTTAATACCCGCCGCACTTTTATGGAAGCCAAACCGACGATTCCGAACCCGGCCAAGCCCGTGGATGAAAATTCCCTCATCAAGCAGCGCCGCGACAAGCTCGATGCCCTGCGCGCCAAGGGCATTGACCCGTTCCAGAACAAGTTCACGCCCGACACCCAATGCCACGTCGCCCGCAGCGGTTTTGATTCCGGCGCGCTGCCCGAAGGCCATCGCGTCTCCGTCGCCGGCCGCATCACCGCGCACCGCGACATGGGCAAATCCATGTTCATTGACGTGCGCGACCAGAGCGGTCGCATCCAATGCTACGCGCAGAAAAATGTTCTCGGCGACGAGCAGTTTTCCATTTTTACGCATCTCGACCTCGGCGATTTTGTCGGCGTGACGGGAACTTTATTCCGCACCAAGACCGGCGAGCCGAGCCTCAAGCTGGAAGCCTTCACCATCCTCGCCAAGTCGCTGCGCCCGCCGCCGGCGAAATGGTATGGCCTCGAAGACACCGAGACGCGCTACCGCCAGCGTTATCTCGACCTCATCGCCAATCTCGACGTGAAGAGCGTGATGCTCAAGCGCAGCGCCATCGTTCGCGAAATTCGCAACTTTTTCCACGACCGCGGCTATGTCGAGGTGGAGACGCCCGTCATGCAGGGCATTCCCGGCGGCGCGGCGGCGGCGCCGTTCATCACCAAGCACAACGCGCTCGGCTGCGATTTTTACCTGCGCATCGCGCTGGAGCTTTACCACAAGCGCCTGCTCGTTGGCGGCATTGATAAGCTGTTCGAGATCGGCAAGAACTTCCGCAACGAGGGCCTCTCGCGCCGGCATAATCCCGAGTTCACCATGCTTGAGGCGTATCAGGCGTTCGGCGATTACCACACGATGATGGAAACCGTCGAGTCGCTCATCACCTCGGTGGCGCAGAAAGTTTTGGGAACGCTCGTCATCGAACACAATCAGGACGCGTCCGTGAAGGTCGCGATCCAGCACGCGTTGCAGGAATTGGACGCCGTCTCGACGCACATGACGGGAACCTTGTTGAAATCCGCCACCAGTGACACCGCCGCCGCGTTTGTGAAAAACATCGGCGACGCGCGGGCGGCCCTGGGCGCGGCGCAGGCCGAAATCGGGAAGAAACCTGCGGCGGAAATTTCCCAGGCTGCGATCGGCGCCATTCTGGCCGCCATCGGAACCATCGGGTTGCACAAGGTCCATCTGTCCAACGGCAACAAATCCGTGGAAGACGTGCTGGCTTCGGCGGCGGCCAGATTTGACAGTGCCGTCGCCGCCCTCGAAAAACTGTCCACGCCGAAGGTCATCAATCTCACCGGCCCGTGGAAGCGCGCGAAATACAATGACCTCGTCAAGGAAAAAGCCGGTGCGGATTGGTTTGACGTTACGCCCGAAGCCCGCCGCCAGCGCGCGCACGACCTGGGCGCGGAAATCGGCAAGGAGTTTGAGGATTTCGAAGTCACCAACGCCGTGTTCTCCAAGTTCGTCGAGCCGACGCTCATCCAGCCCACGTTCGTCACGCATCTGCCCAAGGAACTCGTGCCGCTCGCCAAGCTTTCGCCCGACGATTCGAACACGGTGGAAGTTTTCGAATGCTGCATCAACGGCCAGGAGATTTCGCCCGGCTACACCGAGCAGAATGACCCGATCCAGCAGCGCGCCACGCTGGAGCACCAGGCCGGCGGCGAACAGCAGAAGCTGGACGAGGATTTCCTCGTCGCGCTCGAACACGGCATGCCGCCCGCCGGCGGCATCGGCATCGGCATTGACCGCCTGTGTATGATGCTCCTCGGCCAGGAAAGCATCCGCGATGTGATTCTGTTCCCGCAGTTGAAACCAAAGTGAGATGCCAATAAATTTGTGTAGCACGGGCCTCCGGCCCGTCGTTTCGGGCGTCGCGCCCGAAACTGACCACGATGCACAATTCCCGATGCACGAACGCAAACCAACCAGCCACAAGTCCCGACGAAATTCGGCGGGACGCCGAATTTGACCCGCGAGACGCGGGTGCTACCCCAGAAATAATTTCATGCTTACTGTTGCCGGACTTTCCAAATCATTTGGCGGACGCGAACTGTTTGACGACGTTTCGTTGAACGTCATGGCGGGCGACCGCATTGCCATCACCGGGCCGAACGGCGCGGGCAAATCCACGCTCATCAAGATCATCCTCGGCCAAGAGGAGCCGGATGGCGGCAGCGTGTCGTTCATTCGCGGCACGCGCGTCGGCTATTTGCCGCAGGAAAGCGAGCCGGCCGGCAACGAAACGGTGATGGAAGTCGCTGTGCCGCACGAGCACGAGCATGACGGCCAGTTTATGGCCAAGGTGAAGCAGATTCTCGCCAGCCTCGGTTTCAAGCAGACGGATCACGATCGCCCGGCCAGGGAAATGTCCGGCGGCTGGATCATGCGCGCGCACCTCGCGCGCCTGCTCGCGGAGGAGCCGGATCTGCTGATGCTCGACGAACCGACGAACCATCTCGATCTCGAAACGCTCATCTGGTTTCAGGATTATCTGAAATATTATCCCGGCGCGATTTTGATGATTTCGCATGATCGCGAATTTCTGAACAGCCTTTGCACGCACATCGCGGAGTTGCGCGCGTCGAAGATCATGCGCTACACGGGCAATTACGACGAGTATCTGGTGCAGCGCGCGGCGATGGAGGCGACGCTCATCGCCACGGCCAAGGCGCAGCAGCGCGACATTGACCGGCTGCAATTGTTCGCCGACCGCTTTGGTGCGAAAGCCAGCAAGGCCTCGCAGGCGCAGAGCAAACGCAAGCAGATTGAGCGCATCAAGGAAGACATGGTGCAGATTCCCGATGGCCCGGAATCCACGATGGGTTTTCGCTTTCCGCAGCCGCAGCGCAGCGGCCAGCGCGTCATCACACTGGAGAAAGTCACTTTCGGCTACGGTAAGGCGGCCACGCCGGCGGCGCACCCGGTGGAAGATGAGTCGGCCCAGCCGACGCCGGACCACCCGCCGGTGAAGCTGCTTTACGAGAATCTGGATTTCGAAGTGGAACGCGATCAGCGGATCGTGCTCGTCGGCCCGAACGGCGCGGGCAAATCCACGTTGTTAAAACTGCTCGCGGAAGTGCTCAAGCCGATTTCTGGCGAACACAAGCTCGGTCACAACACGAAGTATGGCTACTTCGCGCAGCACCGCGCGGCGATGCTGAACCCGCAGCACACGGTTTTTCAGGAGGCGATGGACACGCCGCAGCGCATCACCGAGCAGGCCATCCGCACGGTCCTGGGCAGTTTTCTCTTTCGCGGCGACGACATTTACAAGCCGGTGAAAGTGTTGAGCGGCGGCGAAAAATCCCGGCTCGCGCTGGTGAAGCTTTTGCTCGATCCGCCGAACCTCCTGCTGATGGACGAGCCGACGACGCATCTGGATCTGGCCAGTGTTGACGCGCTGATTGTCGCGTTGAAGCAATATCAGGGCACGCTGGTTTTCATCAGCCACGATGTGCATTTCATCCGCGCGCTGTCCACGCATGTGGTGCGCGTCGAGGCCGGCACGCTCCGGCATTTCGGCGGCGGCTACCAGTATTATTTGGACAAGACCGCGCAGACCGCGCGGGCGGCGCTGACGAGTTCGAGCTTTGGCAGCGTGGTCAGCCGGCCGACCGTTCCGAAAGTGGACCGCAAAGAACAGAAGCGACTGGAAGCCGCGCAGCGCCAGGCGCGCTCGGACAAAAAAAACGAAATCCCCAAACGTATCGCCGCGCTGGAAAAGGAAATCGCCGACCTCGAAGCGAAGGAGCGCGACTACGCGGCGGAATTGGAAAAGCCGGAGACGTATCATTCCGGCGGACGTGCGACGCAGATCAATCGTGAGCTGTCCCATGTGACCACCCGCCTCGAGGCCGCGAATGCCGAATGGGAAAAGGCGGTCGCGGAGCTGGCGCAGTTTGAAGCGGCGCAGGCGGCGGAATAATCCTCACAGCCAGTCTGAAAATATGGAACTGGCGGCAGGATGTCGTCCGAACCCGCACGCTGGAAGCGTGCGCTACCGCTGTAGCGCAGCCATCTTGGCTGCGGGTTCACGGAGCTTCCCAGCTCCGTGTTTCTGACCGGTTTTTCAGATCGGCTCTTACAGCCAGCTTTTCAGCCGCTCGCGCAAAATGCCCCGGGCGCGATAAAGTCGTGATTCCACGGCCTTCGGCGTCGCTTCCAAAATCGCCGCCGCTTCGGCGATGCTGCGCTCTTCCCATTCGCACAGCACCACGGCCGCGCGCAAATCTTCCGGCAAATTTTGCACGGAGAGCCGGACGGCGGCCGCGCGTTCCGCCGCGAGTGCGGATTCTTTTGGCGAGGGCGAAGCTGCCGGCAAAGTGTCGCCGATGGATTGTTCGGTTTCCGCGTTTTCCGCATCGAGCGAGACGTTCGGATGCCGCGCGCGCCAGCGGAAATGGTTCCGCGCCAGGTTCGCGGCGATGGTGAACAGCCAGGTGGAAAACTTTTCGCGGGCGCGGAAGCTTTTCGCCGACTTGAAGACGCGCACAAACGTTTCCTGCGCGAGATCATTGGCGTCGTCTTCGTTCCCCACCATGCGGCAGAGAAAATGAAACACCGGCGTGGCGTGGCGCGCCATCAGCTCATTCAGCGCGGCATCGTTGCCGGCAGCGAGCCGCTCCATGTCCGCCCGGTCATGGGCGTCCGCCGCCTGTCCCGCCGAAGCCTCTGGCGAAGGCGGATCAGTGCTGATGCTCATGGCCAGGGTGGTCAGACATGGATTCTTCCATCTGCCCGTGATCGCCGAGCGTGAGTTTTTTCATCTCGGCCAGATAGCGCGCGCCCGGTTCCGGCGGCATCGTCTGGCTGACGGCGACGAAATGCGCCAGCATCTGCGCCTGGCATTGCGCGCGCAAATCAGCGATCTCCTTCACCTTGGCCTGCGCCGCCGCGGTGAGGTTCGTGTCCGGACCGACGAGCGAATCGAGTTCGCGCTTGGCGGCGGCGATTTTCGCGCACATCTCGGCGCACTTCGGCAGATAGCCTTCGTGCAGCTCGCGGATGCGCGCCAGGTCCGCGTCGCTCAAATGAAATTCCAGCCGCAGCCAGTTCAAATCATCCGCCGGCTGGGCGCAGCACAGCACGGTGGTGTGGCGCGCGGCGTAAAACGAACACGCAAAAATTGCCGCGCCCAGCGCCAGCGCGCCGAGGAGAATGAGCAGGGGACGTTTCATGTTTCAGCGCGCGGCGTGCGGGGCGACGGCGGCGAGGTAATTCATCTGCGCATCGTGCCGCGCAAACTGCCGGCCTTCCGTCATGCCGGCGAAAACGCCGGTCAACAGCAGCACGGCGGCCGCCGCCAGGGCAAAGCGCGGGCGCAAAACCAGTGCGGCCAGCGCGTCGAGCCAGGATTCGGGTCTCGCGGCCGCCTCGGCGTCCTCAATGCGTCGCCAGACATTTTGCTGGAAGCGCGGCGGCAGCGCGGGCGAAGGGCGGCTTTCGCGCAGCAGTTCCTGGAATTTGTTGTCTTCGGAGTTCATATTTTCAGTTTGTGGCGGCCGGCCGGGATTGCTCCCGCCGCCCGCAATTTAGCAGGGTTGCCCCACCGGGACAACCGGCGGGGTTATTTTGCGGCGGCAACGGTCATGGAATTGCAGGCGGGATGGCTCGGATTGTCGGCGCAGGCCGCGACGGCTTTCGGGCTGCCGGGCATATGGTTGCGGCAGACCAGCGCTGGGTTGGTTTCATTCGCCACGCCCGCCGCCTTGTTGATCTGGTTGTTGGCCGCGCGCGGTGACTGAAAAACCGTCGAGTCAGTCTTGACCAGAATCACGTTGCTGTCCGTTTCGGCCGCGCGGCGGATTTGATTTTCAACGGCGCGCGGGGAATGCGTAATTTTGTAATCTGCGGCGCTAAGGGTCATGGTGGCCAGCGCGACCGCACCGAGGAGGAGGAATGTGTTTTTCATATTTTGTCTTTTTGGTCGGACGGAGCTTCATTGCACCATCGTGTGGTAACAATCTGCTTACCCCGGCGCTGGAAAAATCCCGCAAAAAAAAGACAAGCCCCCGTCAGGTGGGTGACCCCGCTGACTGGGACTGGAAGCATGAAGCTGCGTGTAGTTCTGCTGGCAGACTGCACTGTTTCTAAACCCTATGATAAGACAAATGCAAGTGGCGTGCCAAACGCCGCTGGCCTGTTTTCAAGGGGTTTTCACGTTTTCAGTGCGCGCCGCTGCGACTTTTTGCGCGTGCTGGCTAAAATGGCGCGGTGAACCTGCGGCAGATTTTTTGTGCGGAATTTTGCCGTCGCCGCCTTTCCTGACCACGTCCGCAACGTGATTTTTCGCATTATTTCGAGGCTGTGTTCGTGCCGCCGACACAACCGGAAATGAGCCAGACACGAAATGTCTGGAATCATCACCCAAAGCCAGCCGTCCTGAAGGGACGGCGGCCCCCCCGACGCTGGATTGGAGCTTTGAGCGAAATGATGTAGCGAGGCGGAGCGAGGATTTTTGGTTATTGGCGAGGCTTTGGCGAAGGCGCAGGTTTGAAAACCCTGCAACTGAGCCGAAACGAAGCCAAAAACCAAAAAGACGGCTGCTTTCAAATCTGATTCCGCCGCGCTACAGAATTTATGGAAATGCTCTGGTCGACAATCTTCCGTGCCACCGGAAGCATGACTGGCAATTCCTTCTCCCCGGTGGAGACTTTTGTTGCTGGTAAGCAGCAAAAGGAATGCGGCAGAGTCGGAGGCCGCAAGGCCGAGTGAGCGGGGGGCGAACGAGTCCACGCCGGGATGAGGGGGCCGGGTTCATGGAGAGGGGGTAAGGACGATTCGCGCCATGTCTCCCGAACCCTCTGGTGGCCGGGCCATGTCAAGACGCAGGGAGCGTTTCTCCCTCTCCGCGTCGGCGGAGTCTGCGGAGCCGATGGGGAGAGG
>CAYUGC010000092.1:0-13161 GCA_964444085.1 uncultured Bifidobacteriaceae bacterium
GGGATGTTCCGCGTGCCCTCGCATTTTTTCGCGCCGATGCCCTTGATGCTGAAAGTCAGGTCCGTGCCCGGTCCCTTGAGGTGAACCTTGTCGGTGCGCGTCATCAATTTTTCCAGCGGCACCATGGCCTTCGCCATCCGGGCGTAATCCATGGTGCAAACATCGAAATACAAATTCTCAAACGCCTCCGTGCTCATGCCCGCGGCCTGCGCCATGCTGGGCGTGGGCCAGCGCAGCACGCACCAGCGGGTTTTGTTCACGCGATAGTCCAAAACGGGGCGGATGATTTTGGAATACATCTGCATCAGCGCGCTGGGCACATCGGCGTTTTCCGTGGCGTTGGCCGCGCCGCGCACGGCGATGTAGGCCGCCATCTTTTTCATGCGGGCCATTTCCAGGTCACGCACGTCTTTGGCCTGCGCCTCGGTCATCCCCAGCAGCAGCTCGCGCCCGACGCGCGTGTGGCGCGTCTCGACGAACGGCGTGGCGCCCACGGCGCGCACGGCGCGGAGAAGTTCCACGGCAAATTCATCCGGCACGTCCCAGAGGTCGAGCAGGATGCGCTCGCCCTTTTTGAGCGCGCAGGAATAATTGACCAGCAATTTCGCCAGCTTCGGATAACGCGGATCGGTCATAATGAAAAAAACAATAAGGGAAAACCTTTCCGCGCGCCATCCCGCAAATGGCACCGAGGTGGCCAAGGTCGCGCTGCGACCTTCGCCGTCGCCGAGCACAGCGTCAGGCGAAGGAATCCTTTGCGAGCCGGAAAATGGCCGCGCCTCAAAGTGACCGCTGCGCGGTCAGGTCAAGTCGCCGCGCGACTTGACCCACCCCTCGGGGCGGAAAAAATATCGCGCTAAAAACGCGCAGTTTGCGCAGGCGGTTTTCCCCTTCGCTGGCTTCGCGCATCTGCTTTTGCAGTCAGGAAAAACAGGGGCAAAAGAACATTTTCTTGGTCATAACTGGAATCTCCAAGACCATCAAAATCGTAAAACGGCAATTGTTTATCGTTTATCGATAAAAATATATTGACTTTGGCGATTTCTGGATTTAGCATCGGCGCATGAATCCCATGGCCGTCTTGCTACCATCTTCTGTTTTTGCGGTTTGCTTAATCATTGTGCTGTGTGTGCGGACATCCACCGGTAAAGGAGCCAAGACGGCTAACGCCCGGCTCCAGCGGATTCAGAAAGTCAGTGGGTGGGTGCAAGGTTTTACGGTCGTCAGTTTTGTGGGGGCCGGCTATACGCTGCTGGCGTTCTTCATGGGCTGGTCGTGGTTGTCCGAACCCAAAGTGCGTATCGTCATTTCGCACAGTCATATTTACACCTCGCCGGCGGATATGCCCGACGACATCTTTTACCTGTGGCTCGTGCAAATTGCATGGGCGGTTTTTGGTTATTGGGTAGTGTTCTCTTTATTCGGACTTTATCGGCAGGGTGTCTTGTTCGTGGCCAAAAACGTCCGGCACATCCGCTCGCTCGGTTACTACCTGATTGTCAATTGGGCCATCAATTATCAAATGCAAGGCACTGTCCGCGACATGGACTTGAGCACCAACTCTCTTTTCATCGGGCTGCTGATCCTCTTCGTCTCTTGGATCATGGACGAGGGCCGGAAAATCTCGGAGGAACAGGAATTGACGGTGTGAGCCGTCCGGAAATCAAACCTTAATCAGTATGAATACAAACAATATGCTTCCTCAATTGGCGACCTTGGTTTTGATATTGGTCGCGGTGGTGCTGTTTAGAAAATTGACCCGGAAGCGTCCGGCTTCCTTGACCGCCACCAGCAACGCTTCCCCAAGCGTCAACGCCAAGCCCGCGAGCGTGCGGCTGAACCGCATTCAAAAAGTCAGCAAAGGCATCCGCATTTTCCTCCAGTATGGCTTCCCCCTGCTGGTGGTCGGCATATTGGCCTTTGGTTTACTGGCGGCCAGATACAAGCTGAACCTGCCCCAGCCCGCTCATCCCGCCCCCAATGCCAACGCCATGAGCACCGGGCTTTGGGGTGTTTTGACGCTGATCGTTTATTTGTTCTGGTATCGCACCACGCTGAAACTGTTTGGCTTTTTTGAGCAGGGCATCCTTTTCACGGCGGAGACGGTTCGCTGCATTCAGATATTGGGCGTCATTTATTTTGTCCGCTTTCTGGTGCAGTTGGCCTTGAACTTTGCCTCGCCTGCGCCCGGCTGGCTGGGGACAAACCTGAGTGATCTGTTTACCAGCTTCCTCATCATTTTCATCGGTTGGCTGATTGACGAGGCGCGCAAGATCCGCGAGGAACAGGAACTGACGGTCTAAATTTCATCATGCCCATCATCGTCAACCTCGACGTGGTCCTCGCCCAGCGCAAGCTGCGCCTGAACGACCTCGCCGACGGCGTGGACATCACCGCGCAAAATCTCTCCGTCCTCAAGACGGGCAAGGCGCGCGCCATCCGTTTCTCCACGCTCGAAGCGATCTGCAAACACCTCAACTGCCAGCCGGGGGACATCCTCGAATACCGCCCGGAAGCCGCCAAAGAACAATAACTTCAATCACAGATGGACACGGATTAACCCGGATGCGGATTTTAACCGGCATCGGTTTTTGGATTTTATCCGTGTGCATCCGTGTGCATCCGTGGTAAAAATCTGCCCGCTAAAATGGTATATTCCCGCCGGAATCTTGACTGGCTTTGCGAGCGTGGCATTTTGCTGCTCGTGGCGGGGATGCTCGTGTTCGCGCCGCTCGCATTTGGTGCGGTGGATACCTGGGCCTGGCTGGTCGTGCAGGCCGCCGCCGCTGCCGTCTGCGTCCTCTGGGCCGCCCGCCTGTGGCTGAAAAGCGGTGTCCGCCTTTTGTGGCCGCCCCTCGCGTGGATCGTGCTGGCTTTCATGCTGTATGCGCTCGTGCGCTATCTCACGGCGGATATCGAATACGTCGCGCGGTCGGAATTTCTACAGGTGGTGGTGTTCGGCTTTTTGTTCCTCGCGGCGCTGAATAATCTGCGCGGGCAGGAGGAGATTTCATTCGTCGCCGCCGCGCTCATCGCCGCCGGCACGTTCAGCGCGTGTTACGCGGTGGCGCAGATGACGCATCACTCGAACCAGGTCTGGAACCAGATTTCCCCCTACATCGGCCGGGCTTCGGGGACGTTCATTTCCTCGAACAACCTGTCCTGTCTCCTCGCGCTGTTGCTGCCGCTGACGCTGGCGTATCTGCTGGTCGGGAAGGTGAAGATCGTGACGCGCATCCTGCTGGGTTACGCCGCGCTGGCGATGCTGGCGGGGTTGGCGGTGACTTTTTCGCGCGGCGGTTACCTCGCGGCGGCGGCGGGCATCGTTTTGCTGCTGGCGATCCTGCTCGGCCACGGCAATCATCGGGGGAAGGCCGCGCTGCTGTTGCTGATTTTGTTCGCCGGCGGCGGCTTTCTGGCCTCGCATTATCTGTCCAAAACGGTCGGCTATATGCGCCGGGTGCAGTCGCCGGAAGGCAGCATGGAGGTGATTGACGGCAGCGCGGCCTCGCGTCTGGAAATCTGGCAGGCGGCGACGAAAATGTGGTGGGAGCACCCGTGGTTCGGCGTGGGTCCGGCGCACTTTGACTATCGCTTCCGCGAATATCGCCCGGAAAACCTGCAAGGCCGCCCGGATCGCGTCCACAACGACTACTTGAACCTGCTCGTGGACTGGGGCGCGGCGGGCGGCATCATCGTGCTTGCCGGCATCGGTGTTTTTATTTACTGGCTGCGGCAGACTTGGCCGCACGTCCGGCGCGAGGAAAATGATTTCGGCACGGGGCAAAGCAATCGCTTCGCGTTTTTCCTCGGCGCAATCTGCGCGCTGGCGGCGCTGGCGGTGCATTCGGCGATGGATTTCAACCTCCACATCCCGGCCAACGCGCTCGCGGGCATGATTTTGCTGGCGCTGGTGGCGAGCAACGCGCGGTATGCCACGGAAAAATTCTGGTTCCGCTCCGGTCGCGGCGTGAAGGTGTTCGCCTCGGTGTTGCTCGGCGGTGCGGCCATTTACTTCGGCTGGCAAACCGTGCGCCTTGGCACCGAGGCGCACGCGCTGGCGCAGGCGGAAGCCACGGCGCAGTTCTCGCCGGCGCGGGTGGCCGCCTTGGAAAAAGCTTTCGCGGGCGAACCGGAAAACTTCACCACGGCCTACGAGATTGGCGAATGTCTCCGCACGCAGTGCCAGGACAGCGGCGACGACCGCGCCGCTGAAAAGGCTTTGACGTGGTTTGCCACCGCCCGCCGGCTGAATCCGCACGATGCCTTCGCCTGTTTGCGGACGGGGATGTGCCTCGATCTGCTCGGTCGCACCGCCGAGTCGGAGCCGTTTTACGCGCAGGCGGAATTGCGCGACCCGAACGGCTATTATCTCGTTTCCTGCATCGGCTGGCACTATGTCCAGACCGGCGATTTCTCCGCCGCCCGCGCATGGTTCACGCGCTCGCTGGCGCTGGATTATCGCGACAATCACATTGCGCGCAGCTACCTTGCCATCTGCGAGGCGCGGCTGGCGGCGCAGGCGGCGGGAAAGTGAGGCAAATGCCAGTTGACAGCCAAAGCGGCGCGGAGTTATATTTCAACCACATTTAATCCGTAAAAAAGGTTCCTATGAAGAAGCTGCAATTTCTGTTCGCCGCCACACTGTGCGGTATGTTGTTCGGCCTGACGGCTACGGTTTCCGCCGACACCGGCAAAGCCGGCAGCGCCACCGTCGTCCGCGTGGATGGCGCGGTCAGCTATTCGCTGGGCGATGACAAATGGATACCGCTGGTCGCCGGCAAAATCCTGCCGGTGGGCGCGACCCTCCGCACGGGCGACAACGGCACGGTGGACATCGTGCTGGGCAAGGATATTGACCTCCCGCAAAACGGCTGGCAGGATCGCTGGGAGCCGTCTCACGTCGCGCCCGCCACGGACTCCAATGTGCGCGGCCTGATCAGCTACCGCCCCTCGGCGGAACAAAACGTCGTCCGCCTCACTCCCAACACCACGCTCCAGATCAAGAAGCTGGACGTCATTGACACCGGCGCGGACACGGTCAGTGACACTGAACTGGATTTGAAGAAGGGTAAAATCTACGCCAACGTCAAGAAACTCCCCGGCGCATCCAAATATCTCATCACGCTGCCCAACGGCATCGCTGGCGTGCGCGGCACGCAGTTCAGCCTGTGCGACAACGGCGCGACCTCGGTGTATCACAGCACTGGCGGCGGCGTGGTTCTGACCATGGTGCCGCCGGGTGGAATACCCAAGACCACGGTGGTCGGCGAGGGTTTCTCCTTTGATCCCAACACTGGCGTGCTGATCATTCTTCCCGGCGACGAGGCGACGTTCCTGTCCCGGCTCTTCACGGCGTTGCAGACGATTTACTCGCCGGTCGGGTTCGTGGAAGAAGATCATGGCAATTTTTATATTTCGCCCGTTCACGGCCACCATGGCCCGGATAACGGCCACCGCCACTTTCCCTTTCCCCGTCTCTGATTATTTAGCCGGCAATTTTCAACCAGCGCAGCCTTGAGTTGCGCTGGTTTTTTGTTTAATCCAACGGCGTGAAGCTCCAGCGCCTCAAACGCACGCCGTTCTTGATCGCGGCCGCCGTCCTCGCGCTGGTGTGCGGACTGCGCGCGCTGCACTCGGATTTTCCCGAACGCCTGGAGCGCATGACCTATGACCTCCGCGTCCGCGCCGCCCAACATTTTCCTACCGCCACCGCCACCAACCTCGCTTTCGTCTCAATTGAGGAATCCAGCATCGCCGCCGTCAAAAACAGCGAGGAACTGGGCTTCCATTTCGGCCTCTACTGGCCGCGCCAGATTTACGGGCGCGTCGTGGAGGAGCTTTCGGCGCAGGGCGCAAAGACCGTCGCCTTTGACATCCTGTTCGACAGCCTGCGCCACGACCATCCGGCGGTCGTCATGGCCAATGGCCGCGACTTGATGGAATCCGACGAATTTTTCGCGCAGCAAATGCGCCTCGCCAGCAATGTCCTCATCGCCGTTACCCAGGAAATTTCGCCGCCGAAATTATTTGCGACCAATGCCCTCGGCCACGGCGATATTTCCGCCAGCAAAGACTCCGACGGCATCCTGCGCCGGGCGCGGGCGTTCTGCACCGTGCGTCACTGGCATCCGCTGATTGAAAATGCAGCGGCCAAAAACCAGGTAAAACTGGACGCGCTCCTCGTCGAAAAAACCCGCATCGTCCTGCCGCTGGCCAACGGCGAAACGCTGGAAATTCCGCTGGATGAACACGGCGAGATGGCGGTCAAAAGTAAAAAAAATTCCGCCACGCCGGCCAGAGCCGCGCCGTTCACCGACGAACGCGTCTGGCACATGGGCATCGTTCTCGCCGCCCAGGCATTGTCGCTCGACCTCGACCACGCGGAGGTTGATTTGCCGCACAGAAAAATCACATTGCGCGGTGCCGGCGGCGTCCAGCGCGTGATTCCAGTGGATGGCGACGGTGTATTTTACATTGATTGGCGGCTCACCCAGAACGACCCGCAGCTCACCTGCGCGCCGATTGAACAACTGCTTTTTCAAGACAAGCACCGGCTGCTTGGCGAGACAAACGGCTTGGCCGACACCTTCAAAAATAAGCTCGTTGTCGTCGGTTCCGCCGCGCAGGGCAACGACCTCACTGATCGCGGTGCGACGCCGCTGGAAAACGACACGCTGCTCGTCAGCAAGCACTGGAACGTCGCCAACTCCGTCATCACCGGCCAGTTCATCCGCCGCACCACGCCGGGCGAGGATCTGGCAATCATCATTTTCCTCGGCCTGTTCACTGCGCTGCTGACGTGGCAGCTCCGCGCGTTCGCGGCTTCCGGCGGAACCCTCCTGCTCGTCGCCGGCTACACGGCGCTCGCATTTTTCAGCTTCATCGAATTCCGCCTGTGGTTGCCGCTGGTGTTTCCGGTGCTGGGCGCGATTCTGGTCGAGCACGTCAGCCTCGTGACCTACCGCGTGGTGTTCGAGGAGCGCGAGCAGCGCCGCGTGAAATCCGTTTTTTCCAAAATTGTCTCGCCGGAAATCGTCCACGAGCTGCTGGGCGCGGAAAAAATTTCGCTCGGCGGCGCTCGGCGCGAGATCACGGTGCTGTTCGCCGACGTGCGCGGCTTCACCACCTTCACCGACCAGTTGCAGGAGGACATCGCCGAATATGTCCGCACGCATGACGTGGATTTGCTGACGGCGGAAAAGTTTTACGAGGAGTCCGCGCGCGAGACTTTGGCGACGGTGAACCTTTATCTCGCCGCCGTTGCCGACGCGGTGAAACACCACGGCGGCACGCTCGACAAATACATCGGCGATTGCGTGATGGCGTTTTGGAATGCGCCGGTGGCGAACGAAAAGCACGCGCCCGCCGCCGTCGCCGCCGCCATCGAGGCGCAGCGCGCCATCCACCAGTTGAACGTGCAGCGGCTCGCGGAAAACACCGCGCGCGAACTGGACAACCGCGCGCGGGTCGCTGCCGGGCTGCCGCCGAAGCCGTTGCACATCGCGCTCCAGCTCGGCACGGGCATCAACACTGGCACGGTCATCGTCGGCCTGATGGGTTCCAATCAGCACATTTTGAATTACACTGTCTTTGGCCGCGAAGTGAACCTCGCGAGCCGGCTGGAAGGCGTCTCCGGCAGCGGCCGCATCATCATCAGCGACACGACCTACAACCACCTGCTGCGCCACGCACCGGCGGTCGCGGCGGCCTGCACCGAGCTGTTTCCGGTGACGGTCAAGGGCATCAAAAACGCCGTCCGCATCTACGAGGTGGCGTGGAAATAGTTTTTAATTTCGAGTTTTTAGCTTTAAGTTAAAGCGTTGGCCCGGCCGCCCAGCTCAACTAAAAACTGAAATTTCAAAACTGCATGAAGCGCACCGCGATTTATCCCGGCAGTTTCGACCCGCTGACCAACGGCCACTTGGACGTGATCCAGCGCGCGGCGAAATTGTTCGACCGCGTGGTCGTGGCGGTGGCGGTGAACGAGAGCAAGCATCCGCTGTTCACGCTGGCGGAGCGCGTGGCGCTGGTGAACAAGGCTGTCGCGCACCTGCCTAATGTGGCGGCCGATTCGTTCGACGGCCTGCTGGTGGAATACGCGGCGGCCCGGAAGGCTGGGACGATTGTGCGCGGGTTGCGAGCCGTGTCGGATTTTGAATTTGAGTTCCAGCTCGCCTTGATGAATCGGAAGCTGGACGAGAAAATTGAGACGATTTTCATGATGCCGAAGGATACCTACACGTTTTTGAGTTCGCGCATCGTGAAGGAAATCGCGCGGCTCGGCGGCGACGTGAGTTCCTTTGTGCCACCGAATGTGCAGGTGGCTTTGAAAAAGAAATTGAAGGTTTGAAATGTCACTGAAAATCAATCTGCGCCATTTGGAAGAACAGGGTCTGCACCTGCAGGGCGAGCTGCCGGTGGCGGAGCTGGATCTGGGCGTGGTGGACGAGCTGATTCGCACGGAAAAGCCGTTGTACTACGATTTGGCGGTGGAACTGCTTCACGACGCCGTGCTGGCAACCGGTTCGCTGGCCTTGCCGCTGGATTGCGAATGTGGCCGCTGCCTCAAAAAATTCAAAACGGAGCTGAAACTGGCCGGCTGGGCGGCGCACCTGCCACTGGAAGGCGAGGACAAGGTGTCCGTGGACAATGATTGTGTGGACTTGACTCCATTCGTGCGGGAAGATATTCTACTCAACTTTCCGCAACATCCGTTGTGCAAGACGGAATGTGCGGGATTGAAACCGAAAGGCCAGGCACGCGAGGCTGAAGCCGCCGAAAAACCGGCGGTGGCCGCGTGGGCCGAGCTGGACAAACTAAAACTAAAATAACGAATTTATGGGCGTTCCCAAAAGAAAACCGTCAACGAGCCGGCAGCGTATGCGCCGCGCTTATAACAGCGTGCTCAAACTCCCGCAGCTCGGCAAATGCCCGCAGTGCGATGCCCCGGCGATGCCGCACCGCGTGTGCCCGGCCTGCGGCTTCTATAAAGGCCGTCAGGTGCTGACCGTCACGGCGGGCGCGTGAGGAGTTTTTGATTTTGGTTTTTAATTTTAAGTTGGACTAGCCGGCAACGGTTTTCTTCGCTTAAAACTAAAGATTAAAAACTAAAAACTTTTTCATCATGCGCATTGCTGTTGATGTCATGGGTGGTGATCACGGTTGCGGTGTCGTCATCGCCGGCGTGAAGGCCGCGCTGCTCGAAAACAAGGACATCACCACGGTTTATCTCGTCGGCAACAAGGCCGACATCCATGCCGCGCTGCCGCCGCGCGGCTTCCGCGACCACCGCGTCCGCATTGTCCACGCCACCGAAGTCATTGAGATGGAGGACAAACCGGTCGTCGCGTTGCGCAAAAAAAAGGATTCTTCCATCGGTCGCGCAGCGGACCTGGTTCACGACGGCCAGGCGGACGCGCTGATTTCCCTCGGCAACACCGGCGGCATCTTCGCGGCTGGCACGTTCAAGGTCGGCCGCATTCCCGGCGTGGACCGCGGCTGCATCGCCACGGTGATTCCGCGCCAAGGCAACGAATTTGTCCTGCTCGACGCCGGCGCGAACACGGAATGCAAGCCGCTGCACCTTGCGCAGTTTGCCGTGATGGGCAGCGTCTATTGCCGCGAAATCCTGAAGCACAAAAACCCGCGCGTCGGCATTCTGTGCAACGGCACGGAGGATTCCAAGGGCAACGACCTCACGCTCGAAGCCTTCCGGCTCTGCAAAAAACTGGATTTGAATTTCATCGGCAACGTCGAGGGCCACGACCTGTTCAAGGATCATGTTGACGTGGTCGTCTGCGACGGCTTCGTCGGCAACATCGTCCTGAAGACCATCGAGAGCCTCGCCGTCGGGATGTTCTCGATGCTCAAGCGCGAGCTGATGCACAACACCCAGCGCAAACTCGGCGCCTACCTGGCCAGGGACGCGTTCCAGTCCATCCGCAAGCGCATGGATCCGGAAGTCTATGGCGGCGCGCCGCTGCTCGGCTTCAACGGCATCGTCTTCAAATCCCACGGCTCCGCGCGCGAACGCGCCGTGGCCAGCGCCATCCGCGTCACCGCCAGCACGGTGAAAAACCACATCAACCAGACCATCGCCCGCGACATCGCGGCGGCGAACAAAATCCTCGACGCCGAAATCAAACCTTCCGCAAACCCATGAAAAACCCGCGCGCCAAGCACAATTTCGTCGGCCGCACCTGCTCCATCACCGGCGTCGGCTCGTATGTGCCGGAACGGATTTTGACCAACGCCGACCTCGAAAAACTGGTCGAGACCACGGACGAATGGATCACCACGCGCACCGGCATCAAGGAGCGCCGCATCGCCGCCGACAACGAATTCACCTCCGACATTGCCGCCAAGGCCGCGCAGCGCGCGATGGCGATGGCCGGCATCACTGCTGATCAGATTGACCTCATCATCGTCGCGACCATCACGCCCGATATGCCGTTTCCGAACACGGCCGCGCTGGTTCAGCAAAAGATCGGCGCGCGGCGCGTGCCGTCGTTTGACATTGAGGCGGCCTGCTCCGGTTTCATCTACGCGCTGGAAGTCGGCCAGCAATTCATCGCCTCGCGCGTCTATGAAACCGTGCTGGTCATCGGCGCGGAAAAACTTTCGTCTATCACCAACTGGAAGGATCGCAACACCTGCGTGCTGTTTGGCGACGGCGCGGGCGCGGCCATTTTGCAGAACCGGCCGTTTTCCCACGGCCTGCTCACCACCGCGCTGGGCGCGGACGGCAGCAAGGCGGAACTGCTTTCCATGCCCGGCGGCGGCAGCCGTTGCCCGGCCTCCGCGCAGACGGTCACGGACGGTCTGCATTTCCTGCGGATGGATGGCAAGGAGACTTTCAAGAACGCCGTGCAGGCGATGTGCAGCGCGGCGAATGAGGTGTTGAGCCGCTGCGAAATTGACATCACGAAAATCAAGTGCGTCATCCCGCATCAGGCGAACCGCCGCATCATTGACGCCGTCGGCGAACGGCTGGGCGCGACGCCGGAGCAGGTTTTCATCAACCTGCACAAATACGGCAACACCTCCGCCGCGTCCGTCGCCATCGCGCTCGACGAGGCCGTGGCCTCCGGCAAAATCCTGCGCGGCGATTTGATCCTCATCGTTGCGTTCGGCGCGGGCCTGACGTGGGGTGCGGCCATCATCGAGTGGTGATAACTTCGATTTGACGCCGCGCGCCGGCGTGTTACGTTCATTTACTTATGAGTGCTAAACAAATCAGGAATCTGGGTGCCTCGGGGAATTCCTCCGTCAGCGTCAGCGGGCGGGAATCCGCGCTCGAACTTTCAGCGGACAAGGTTTCCGTCCATAAAAACGGCATTGAGTTCCGCAGCCCCACGCCGTTTCGCGAATGGTCCGAGATGACGGTGGCGCTCCAGTCGCCGGCGGATGGCAGCCAGCTCTCCTGCCACGGCGTCGTCGTCGCCTGCGCCGGCAATAAGCACGCGGGCTACAATGTCTCTATGCTCTTTACCAGCCTGACGCCGCAGGCGGAACGGCAGCTCGGCGCGATGGCGCGTTCGGAATTTGGCGCCGGCTGACCGGAGATTTATCAAATAAAAATGCAGACCCCGAATAGCCAGTTCGGGGTTATTTTTTTGACCGGCAATGGCTGGGATTCTAAACTTAAGCTGTTCAATTTTTCATCCAACAACAACTCGCTGAACCTATGCAAAACGGCTTGAACATAAAATCCTCCGGTGCCCTCGACTTCCTCTCGCTCGGCGCGCTTGTCCATCGTCTCGATCCCGGCCTCATCCCGTTCCGCAAGGCGTCGCACTGCGACATCCACGTCAGCGGCGGCGAGTTCAACGTTTCGGCGAATCTTTCCGACTGCTTCCGCCTCAACACCGGCATCGCCAGCGCCATGGTGGATTATCCGATTGGCGATCTCATTGCCGAACGCGTTCGCGCGATGGGCGTGAAGCCGTTCTACAAGAAATTCAAGCACGACGGCGTGCGCGGGCCGAACATGGCCACGGTTTATTCGGATCGCGGCCAGGGCGTGCGCGCGCCCGTGGTTTTCTACAACCGCAGCAACGAGGCCGCCGGCCAGCTCAAACCCGGCGATTTCAACTGGAACGAAATTTTTGGCGCGGGCGTGCGCTGGTTCCATAGCGGCGGCATTTTCGCCGCGCTCTCCGAAACTACCGGCGAACTCATCATCGAGGCGATGAAGGCGGCGAAGGCTTCCGGCGCGATTACGTCCTTCGACTTGAACTACCGCCAGAAACTTTGGGACATCTGGGGCGGACAGGACAAGGCGGTGAAGGTGCTGGCCCGCATCGTTGAAAATGTGGACGTGCTCGTCGGCAACGAGGAGGATTTGCAGAAAGGTCTCGGCATCGAAGGCCAGGACGTGGAAAGCAAATCCAAGCTCGACCCATCCGCCTTCTATGCGGTCATCGAGAAAGCCACGAAGAAATTCCCGAACGTCAAAGCCGTCGCCACCACGTTGCGCGAAGTGCATTCCACCAACCGCCACACTTGGGGCGCGGTCGCATGGGTTAATGGCAAAACCTATCAATCGCCGATGTGCGAACTCGACGTCGTGGACCGCGTCGGCGGTGGCGACGGCTATGCGGCGGGCTTTTTCTACGGCCTGCTGTCCGGCGCGTCCGAACAGGAAGCCGTCAACCTCGGCTGGGCGCACGGCGCGCTGCTGACCACGTTCCCCGGCGACACCACCATGGCGACGGTCGAACAGGTCAAGGCCTTTGCCCAAGGCGGCTCGGCCCGCATCCAACGCTGAAAATTGAAAGCCGCAGGCGGAACGCCTGTGCTACATTGGTATCGTTATGCTGTATTTCGCCCGCGGTTCCGTCTCCGACAAATTGTCCGACGCCGATTTGCGCGCCGGGCTGTTTGCCGCGCTGGAGAAGCTCGGCCCGCGCCAACGCGTGCTGGCCGTGCCGCCGGATTTCACGCGTTTCCATTCGCAGGCCGGCCGGCTGACGAAACTCGCGTTTGATTTCTACGGCGGAAAAATGACGGACGTTCTGCCCGCGCTCGGCACGCACACCGCGATGACCAGCGGGCAGATCCATGAAATGTTTCAGGGCATGCCGGAACATCTCTTTCGCGTCCACAACTGGCGCACCGGCATCACCACCGTCGGCGAGGTGCCGGCGGCGTTCGTCA
>CAYUGC010000093.1:0-13065 GCA_964444085.1 uncultured Bifidobacteriaceae bacterium
TGTAAATCGTGGCCTCGGCCAGCGGAATCCGCGCCTCCGGCCAGCCGACAAATTCCGACGCGGCCAAACAGGCATTGGCCAGCACCAGCGCCATCGGGTCGGCGAGACCAACGTCTTCCGCCGCGCAAATCACGATGCGCCGGGCGATGAAACGCGGGTCTTCGCCGGCGTGGATCATTTTCGCCAGCCAATAAAGCGCGGCGTCCGGATCGCTGCCGCGCATGGATTTGATGAACGCGGAAATCGTGTCGTGATGCGCGTCGCCCTCGCCGTCATAAACGACGGCCTTTTTCTGGATGCTCTGCTCGGCGACGGCGAGCGTGATGCGGATAACGCCGTCGGCATCCGGCGCGGTGGTGAGCGCGGCAATTTCCAGTGAATTCAACGCCTTGCGCGCGTCGCCGTCGGCAATTTTGGCGAGGTGACGGACTGCGTTTTCCTCGGCGGAAATTTTCAGGTAGCCGAGGCCGCGTTCGGCATCGGCGAGCGCGCGTTGCAGCAACGAGAATAAATCTTCTTCCGTCAGCGGTCGCAGCTCGAAAATCTGCGAGCGCGAGACGAGCGGCGAGTTGACGAAGAAAAATGGATTGTGCGTGGTTGCGCCGATGAGCTTGATGACGCCGCTCTCCACGTCGGGCAGCAAAACATCCTGCTGCGATTTGTTGAACCGGTGAATTTCGTCAATGAACAAAATCGTGGAAGCTCCGGTGTTTTCAAGGCGATTGGCCGCTGCCGACAAGACGCGGCGCATGTCGGCGACGTTGGATTCCACGCCGCTCAATCTTTCAAATTTGCTTTTCGTCTGCCGCGCGATGATCTGCGCGAGCGACGTTTTGCCGGTGCCCGGCGGCCCGTAAAAAATGAGCGACTGGATGCGGTCGGCCTCAATGGCACGGCGCAGGAGCTGGCTGGGGCCGAGGATGTGCGACTGGCCGGCATATTCGTCGAGGTTGCGCGGGCGCATCCGCGCGGCGAGCGGGCGGCTGCGGAAGGTTTCGGCGGCGTGCGCGGCTTTTGCCTCCGGCGGTTTTTCAGCCGGAGCGGAAAACAAATCGTCGCGCGCCATGGTCTTGAAGATAGCAGCGGCGGGCACGATTGCCCAAAAAAATATCCGGACATCCGCGCAGTTGACGCAAAAAAGGAATCGGAGCAATATGCCCGCATGAGCGAGGTTGCCAACGTGAATTCACTTCTCCTGATTTGCATCGCCGGGCCGGATGCGGGCAAGCGCATCGCCGTCACCGCCAAAGCCGCCGCGCTGGGGCGCGCGAGCGCGAGCGAGCTGGCCAGCGACGATCCGGACGTCGCGGAGCGGCATTTGCTTCTGGAACTCAAGAATGGGAAAATCTCCTTCACGGCGGTCGGCGGTGGCGCGGCCTTTGTGGACGGGCAAAAGCTGGAGCAGGGGACCATCGAGGACCGGCAGCAGTTGCGCGTCGGGCGTTCGCTCTGGCAACTGGAAGCGGCCGGCGGTGCGAATGATCTTTCGGCGTTTCTGGGCAATCTCGGCAACAAGATCAGCGCGGTGGCGGGCGTGGAAAAAATCGAGGGCTTCAGTTTTGGCGCGATGTTTTCGGAAGTGTGGCGCAAGCGGACGGACGAGGAGATGGAAAGCTATTTTGCCGTGGGCACGCCGACGACCACGCCGCGCGTCGCCGACGTGGACGCGAGCTGGCCGAGGCCGTGGCTGTTCGTGAAAATCTTCGGCCTGGCGGCACTGGTCTATCTCGGGCTGGTTTTCATCTACCAGGCCTTCAACAATGACCTGATGCTGCCGGCGCTGCTGACGATGGGCGCGTTCGTGATGCCGTTCTCGCTGCTGATTTTTTTCTTCGAGGTGAATGTGCCCCGCAACGTGCCGTTATATCAGCTTTTGAAGCTGCTGTTTCTCGGCGGCGTCCTGTCGGTCATCACGGCGCTGGTGCTGTTTCAAATCACCAAGTGGGGCGGCGCGGATTCCTGGGTGAGCGCGATCGGTGTCGGATTGATCGAGGAGGCGGGCAAGGCGGCGGCGCTGCTGCTCATCGTCAACAAGCTGAAATATCGCTGGACGCTGAACGGGATGCTGTTTGGCGCGGCGGTGGGCGCGGGCTTCGCGGCGTTTGAGTCGGCGGGCTACGCTTTTATCCAGGGGATGGATTATGGCCGGCAGGAGATGCTGCACAACATCACGGAGCGCGGGCTGTTGTGCATCTGCGGCGGCCATGTGCTGTGGTGCGCGCTGGCGGGCGCGGCGTTGTGGCGCGTGCGCGGTGACCGGAAGTTCGAGTGGGCGATGCTGCGGGACATCCGGTTTTTGCGCGTGTTCGGGCTGTGCGCGGCGATGCACGCGTTGTGGGATTCGCCGCTGAATCTGCCGCTGGACTTGAAGTTTTTCGCGCTGGGCTTCGTGGCGTGGGTGGCGGTGTTGAGCTTCATCCAGACCGGGTTGAAGCAGGTTCGCGCCGCGCAGGCGGAACTGGCGAAATAAAAAAGCCCGCACGGGTGGCGGGCTTTGATTGCCGGGGTGCCGAGGCAAGCCGGCAATCTTGAAAGAACCCCCGCCCTTGCCGTGTCCAACTCGCTCCTTCGGACATATGTTTCCATATGTGGGACTTGCCCGATGGCTTACAACTTTCGGACGCAATGCCGACGTGTTGGCCACCGTCTGCGGCTCATCCCGAGTTCGTGTTATTTACGGTCCAAGGACTGTTGTGAATCACGCACAGGGCAGGGAAATTGTTTTTACAAAGAGCATCCGAACTGATTAGAAAATCGGCTGGTTGGCTCATTTACTCAAGTGAAATCTTTAAAAATATTTTCGCAGTTTCACAACCGGCGCTTGCGTTTCCAACCGCCCGCGCTTTAAATTAAATTTCCGCTCTTCTGCCGGCTGCTTGTCATTTTTCCGCCGTCCTGTCGTCCAGGTTTTTCCGGATGATTTCCGCGATGACTTCCGGCTTGAACGGTTTGCGGATGAAGTTGACGCCCTCGACGAGCGTGGTGTGGCGGCCTTCGAGGTTGCCGGTGTAGCCGCTCATGTAGATGACCTTGAGCGCCGGCTTTTCCGCCAGCAGCCGGCGGCCCAGATCGATGCCATTCAGGTTTTCCGGCATGATGATGTCGGTCAGCACCAGTTGAATGTGGTCGCGCTGTTCGCTCCAGATTTTCAACGCGGCGGGGCCGGACTCGGCCTCCCGCACCGTGTAGCCGCAGCGTTGCAGCAGGTCGCAGACAAAGGTGCGCAGCGAAAGCTCGTCCTCGACCAGCAGGATGGTTTCATCACCCCATGGCAGCACCGGCCGGACTGGGGCGGATTTGGGTCCCGCGTCCGGCGCGCCGACGGCTGGGAAACAAACATTGAAGGTCGTGCCTTTGCCCGGCTCGCTTTGCACCGTGATTTCACCGTGATGCTGCTGCACGATGCCATAGACGGTGGCGAGGCCGAGGCCGGTGCCTTTGCCCACTTCCTTGGTGGTGAAAAATGGTTCGAAGATGCGCGGTAAAATTTCCGGGGCGATGCCGCTGCCGGTGTCGGTCACGGACAGGCAGACGTGCGGTTGCGCCGGGGTTTGCGTGCTTTCGGCCGGCCGGGATTTTTCCAGCCGGGTGCGGATGGTCAGCTTGCCGCCGCCGGGCATGGCGTCGCGGGCGTTGACGGCGAGGTTGAGGATGATCTGCTCGATCATGCCGGCATCGGCGTGAATGTGCGGCAGCGCGGGGGAATATTCCGAGCGCAGGGCGATATCTTCGCCGAGGATGCGCTGGAGCATCCGGGTCATCTGCGCCGCCGTGTCGTTGAGATCCAGGCTGACCGGCTGCATCTGCTGCCGGCGGGCGAACATGAGCAACTGCCGGGTGAGGCTGGCGGCGCGTTCGCCGGCGCGGGCGATCTGGTTGGAGCAGTCGCGGATTTCTTCCGGCTGCAGATCGAGGCCCTGCAACAGCGCGGCATTGCCCTGGATGACGGTGAGGATGTTGTTGAAATCATGGGCGATGCCGCCGGACAACTGGCCGATGGCCTCCATTTTTTGCGACTGGCGCAACTGGATTTCCAGGTTCCGGTGGGATTGTTCCGCCTCGATCTGGTCGGTGATGTCGGCGAGCGTGGTGGCGGCCCGGTGGATTTCGCCGGCGGCATTCCGCACGGGAAACATCCGGCCCTGCACCCAGCGCACGCGGCCGTCCGCGCGGATGATCCGGTGTTGCACGTCGAAAACCCTCGTCTTGAAACTGGCTTCCCAGTCCCGCTGCACGGCCTCCCGGTCCTCGGGATGGATGAGGTCCAGGACCAGGCTGTGTTTCTGGTAAAATTCCTCGCAGGTGTGGCCGGTGATCTGTTCGAAGGCCGGGTTGACGTAGAGGATTTTCCGGGTGCTGGCGTCCCGCAGCCAGACGGCCTCATGGAGCGACGCGGCAATCTGCTGCAGCCGGTGCTCGCTTTCCCGGAGCGCCTCTTCTACCTGCCGGCGCCGGGTGATGTCCTGCTTGATGGCGATGAAATGGGTGATTTTCTTGTCATCGTCCAGCAGCGGCGTGATGGTCATTTCCTCGTCGAATAATTCGCCGTTTTTGTGCCGGTTGATGATTTCGCCGGTCCAGACTTGGCCGGCCAGGATGGTCTGCCACATCCGGCGGAAAAATTCCGGCGCGTGTTTGTCCGAGTTGATGAGGTCGCGCGGATTCCTGCCCAGCGCCTCCGCCAACGAATAGCCGGTGGTGCGGGTGAAGGCGGGGTTGGCCCATTCGATGTTCCCCTGTGCGTCGGTGATGACCACCGCATTGGCGGCGGCGTTGAGCGAGCCGCTTTGCAGCCGCATGGATTTCTCGGTGGCCTTTTGCCCGGTGATGTCACGGCCGATGCCGATCAGTCCGGCAATCTTTCCGTGGGGATCGCGGAACGCCACCATGGTGGTGACCATGGTGCGCGTGAGGCCGTCGGGGAAACCGATCATGTCCTCATGGCTGTGCAGCGTGCCGGTGGTGATGACTTCCTGTTCGGACCGGCGGAGGCGCGTGGCCAATACTGCGGGGACAAATTCCGCGTCCGTGCGGCCGAGCATTTCCGCCGGTGTCCGGCGGTAGCATTTCGCCAGCGATTCGTTGGCCACGAGGTAACGGCTTTCGGTGTCCTTGATGAAGATGAAGTCCGGCGCGAGGTCAATCATTGTCCGCAGCAACTGGCGCTCGGATTCCAGGGCGGCCTCGGCCTGCCGGTGTTCGGTGATGTCCTGAACCGTGCCGATGCCTTCGCAGGGTTTGCCTGCGGAATCGAAAACCACCTCGGCCTGCTCGCGCACCCACTTGATTTTGCCGCCGCAGAGGATCCGGTGTTCGACGTCATAGGGCGCGCCGTGCAGCGCCGAGCCCCACGCTGCCAGCACTTTTTCCCGGTCGTCGGGATGGATGCACGCGGCGAACGCATCGAGCGTCAGTGGCTGGCCGGCGGGGAATTCAAAGATGCGGTAGGTTTCCGCCGACCATTTCAGAAGGTTGCGGGGGATGTCCAGTTGCCAGCTGCCCATCTTCGCCACGGCTTGCGCCCGATTGAGACTGTCCCGGCTTTCGCACAATGCCTTTTCCGCCAGGTGCCGTTCGGTCACGTCGCGGAAACTCCAGACCCGGCCGATGATCTTGTCACTGAGCCGTTGCGGACGGGACACTCGGTCAACCATCCGGCCGTCCTTGAGCTGGATTGTGTCGTGGGATTCCATCTCCGGCTGCCGGTAAATTTCCTGGACGCGGCGCAGGAACGCCTCCGGCTCCAGTAATTGTTTCTGCGCGAATTTTTGGAACATGCTGGCATCCGCCTGCGCCGCGAGTTCGGCGGGGATGCCCCACATTTCGAGGAAACGGTTGTTGCAGATCGTGACTTTTCCCTGGAGGTTCACCACCAGCAGGCCGCTGGCGCTGGACTCGACGGTCGCGCGCAGGAGCGAGACGGATTGCGCCAACTGCTCCTCATATGCCCTGCGCTCGGTGATGTCGCGGGCCACGCCTTGGATGGCCTTGAGTTTACCTTCCGGTGTGTAAACGCCGCTGGTGGCCAGTTCCGTCCAGACCCGGTGGCCATCCCGATGCTGGATTTCAAACTTGAAGTTTTTTTCCAGCGCCTCGCCGGCGATCCGGCCCCGCAGTCGATCCTTCAACAGCGGGTGATGTTCCGGCGGCACCAGTTGCCACATGTTCATCTGGAGCAGTTGGGCGAGCGGGTAGCCCGTCAACTGCTCGGCGGCGGCGTTGCTGAAGATGTAATTGCCCTGAAGGTCAATCTGGAAGATGGCGTCGCGCGTGTTGTCAATGATGTGCTGAATCTGCTCCCCGGACTTGCTCAAGGCTTCCTCGCTCCGCTTGAGCGCGGCGACCCGGCGCCGGACTTGTCGGTTGAGGCTCCAGTTCCAGGCGGTCAGCAGCAGTGTCAAAGCCAGTCCGCCGAGTGCCGCGTAGCCGAGATGTTTCCAGCCGGCGGGGCTGCCCGGGGCGGTGCCGCGCCATTTCTGGTCAATGGCCGCCAGTTCATCGGGACGGATGCTGGCAAAGCCGTTTTCCACCGTGCTCAGCAGCGCCGCGCTGCCTTTCTTGACCGCCCGGTGAAACTCCCCAACGTTGACGGGCGTGGAACGCCGAAAATCATCCGCGATGTCCAGCTTGTTCAGGAAATAAAGCGCGGGCGGTTCGTCCACCACAAACACGTTGACCTTGCGCTCTTTGGCCGCCGTGATGATGTTTTCGTAGTTGTTGAACAGAAGTTGGTGGGCAATCCCTTGCTGGGTCAGCAGGTCGGCGGCGGCGTCGCCCCGCTTGGCCGCCACGGCGAAGCCTTTGAGCGATTTCAGGTCCACAATTCCCGAAATGTCGTTGCGAAAAAAAATCGGCACTTCAATCCGCGCATACGCCTTGGTGAAATCCAGCCAGTCCTCCCGCTCCTGCGTTTGGAAAATCGTGTCAATCACGTCGAACTCGCCCGCCTTCATCCGCTGGAGCGCCTCGTCCCAGTCCATCGCATGGATGACCACGCGGATGCCGGTATTCTTTTCCCATGACTGCCACTGATCCACGAGAATGCCCTGAAGCCTGCCGTCGCCGTCCTTAAACACAAACGGCGGATAATTGTCGTCCATCACCACTTGGAGGGCTGGCGCGCGGCGCGTCTGGCCCGGCGCGGACGCTGCCACCAGCAGGCAGAGGAAACCTGCCCAAAACCGCTGCCGTTGCGGGTTTGAAGTTACTCCGGTCACGCGGGCTGCCGCCTTGAAAACCAAGGCAACCAGCTCCGCCACGATGCCGTAAAGCAGGCTTGTCCGGAGCGCCACCAGATGGGGTTTTCGGCTCATGTCAGGATGCGCCGCATTATGTTGCAACTGCTGGCGAATTGCAACGGCGCGTGGTGCTGTTTACAAGCCGGATTTTGTCATTTCAGCCCCGGATGCGCCGCCAGCAGTTCGCCCAACTCCGCCTTCACCTTCGGCTGTTTCGGCTGCTGGCGCAGCGACTCGCGGAAGTGCGCCGCCGCCTCCGGAAATTTCCCCAGCGCCAGCAGCGTCTCCGCCAGCCGCGCGTGGGCGGCGGCAAAATCCGGACGCACGTTCAGCGCGGCCTCGAAACAGCGCCCCGCGTCCGCCGGCCGGCCATTTTGCGAAAAGAAAATCCCGAGGTTGAACTGCGCGTCGGCGTTGCGCGGGTCGAGTTGCGCGGCGGCGGCGAGATGTTCCAGCGCCTCGTCCTTGAGGCCGGAGCCGATGAGCGCGAGACCGAGGTTGTATTGGCTGACGGCGTAGCGCGGCTCGATGCGCACGGCCTCGCGGTAAAGCGCCAGCGCGCGCGCATTGTCGCCGGCGCGCTCGAACGCCTTGCCCAGCGCGTTATCGGCGACGTAGTTGTTCTGCGTCGCGCTGAGCGCGTGCAGGAACAGGCTCGCGCTGTTGCGCCAGTTTTCAATCTGCGCCGACGTGGCCAGCACGCAGCCGGCCAGCGCGCCGCCGCCGATGAGTGAAAGGAGAAATTTTCCGTTCGCTTTTCCCGCGCAATATTCCGCGCCGCCCCACACCAGCACGATGAACAGGCCGATGCTGGGAATGTAAAAATACCGGTCCGCCATGGCTTGCGCGCCGACCTGCACAAAGCCGATGACGGGGACGAGCGTCCCGAGGAACCAGAACCACCCGGCCGCGAACCACGCCTGCCGCCGCACCCGGGCCAGCGCGAGCGCGGAAACCAAAACCAGCAGCAGCACCGAGCCGGTGATGGCCGTCGCCGGCCAGTGATAGACGTAGGGATAGACGATGGCGAGATCCGCCGGCCAGAAGGTTTTGCCGAGGTAGCGCAGATACGCGACCGGCACATTGCCGAGCCGAATGGACCACGCGAGCGGGCTGACTGCGCCCGCGCCGTGCTGCGCGAAGAACGTCACCGCGCACAGTGCCAGCGCCAAAAGAAAGAACGGAATCTTCTCCGCGATCAGCCTGATGAAGATTTGAAATTTAAAATTTGAAATTTGCCATCGGTTGAGCGGCCACACGTCCAGCAGCAGCAGCGTGAACGGCAGCGTCACCGCCATCGGCTTGGAGAGCAGCGCGGCGGCGCAGCCGAGTAGTGCCAGCGCGTAGAAAGCTTTGGACTTTGGGCTTTGGACTTTGGACCACGCCACATACCGCACATACGCGGCAATCGTCAATAGCCAGAAAAACGTGCTCAAGACATCCTTCCGCTCCGCCACCCACGCGACGGATTCGACGTGCAGCGGATGCCACGCGAACAGCGCGGCCACGAACGCGCTGCGCCACATGGCGCCGGTCAGCCCGCGCAGCAGCGCGAAGAGCAGCAGCGTGTTCGCAATGTGGAACGCCACGTTCACGAGGTGGTGCGCGCCGGCGTGGAGGCCGAAGAGCTGGCAGTCCAGCATATGCGAGAGCCACGAGAGCGGATGCCAGTTGCCGACGTGGATGCCGTTAAACGCCCATTGCAATCCCTGCCACGTCAGCCCCGCCTGCGTCACGGGATTGTTGGAGACATATTCGTCGTCGTCGAAATCAATGAAGGAAAACTGCGCGACCGGCGAATACAGCGCGCCGGTGACGAACGCCAGCGCGAGACAAATGACCATGCTGGCTTGCCGGGGTGAAAGGCGGGAGAAGGGCAGGTTCGTCATCGGATGTTTTTTGGAATCGGCCGGGATGGCTCAAGGCTGGAATTTCAATTCCGGGTGCGCGGCCAGAATCTGGCCGAGCGATTGTTTGATCAAGGCCGAATCCGGAATCAACCGCAGGGCGGTGCGGAACTGGGCGGCCGCCTCGGCGGATTTGCCTTGTTGTTCCAGGGCCAGGCCGAGGTTGAAATGCGCCTCGGCATCGGCGGGATCAATCGCCAGGGCCAGCGAAAACTGCGGGATGGCTTCGGTCAAATTGGTCTGCCGCAGATGGACGGCTCCCAGGAGTTCGTGGGCCTGGGAAAAATCCGGTTTGATTTGCACCGCCGCGACCAGTTGGCCTTTGGCGGCCTCGATGTGGCCGTATTTGAGCAGGTACAGGCTCAGCTCGTAGCGCAGGCTGGCGTCGTTTGGCAGCAGTCTGGTCACCGTGGCGAATTCCGTGAAGGCTTCCTCCGGCTGGTGGTTGTTCAGCAAGGTCAGGGCGAGGTTGCGTTCGGATGGCCAGTAATTTGGCCCGAGGCGGACGGATTTTCTAAAAGCCTGGAGGGCTTCAGCCGGCCGGCCGGCCTCGTTGAAGGCGCAGCCCAGGCCGTTGAGTGCGACAAAATTGTCCGGGTCAATGTCAACCGCGTGGGTGAACAGCCTGACGTTGCTCTGCCAATGGGAGATTTGCCCGGACGCCGCCAGCAGGCAGCCCGCCACGGCTCCGCCGCCGATGAGCGCGAGCAGCCGTTTTCCCTTCGCCTTTTCCGCGCAATATTCCGCGACGCCCCACACCACCACGATAAACAGGCCAATGGACGGAATGTAGGAGTAGCGGTCTGCCATGGCCTGCATCCCCGCCTGCACCAGCCCGATGACGGGCACCAGCGTGCCGAGAAACCAAAACCAGCCGGTCGCCAGCCACGCTTGCTGACGAAACCGCAGCAGCGCCAGCGTGGAAATCACCAGCAGCAGCAAGATTGAACCGGCGACGGCTACCACCGGCCAGTCATAGACGTAGGGATAATAAATGGAAAGGTTCTCCGGCCAAAATGTCTTTGAAAGATAGCGCACGTAAGCCATCGGAACATTTTCCAGCCGGGCGGACCAGCTAACCGGGCAGACCGCCCCGTCACTGCGTTGCGCCAGGAAGGTCAAGGCGCAAAAAGCGCATGACAGCAGGAAAAACGGAATCTTCTCCGCAATCAGTCTGATGAAGATTTGAGATTTGAAATTTGAAATTTGAAATCGGTCGAGCGGCCACCAGTCCAGCAGCAATAAGACAAATGGCAGCGTCACCACCATTGGTTTGCTCATCAGCCCGCAGGCGAAGAAAAACAACGCCAGAAAATAGTTGAGGGTGATGGGTGGCGGCTGGTGGGCCGGATTACTGGCTGCCGGCTTTTGGCTGCCGGCTTCCGGGCTCTGCGCATGGCGGGCATAAGCCAGCAGGGTCAGCAGCCAGAAAAATGTGCTCAAGACATCCTTGCGTTCGGAAATCCACACGACGGACTCCACATGCAGCGGATGCCAGGCGAACAGGGCGGCAACGATGGCGCTGCGCCATTCCGCCTTGGTGGAATAACGCAAAAACGCGAACAACAGCAGGCTGTTGGCGGTGTGGAACAGCACGTTCACCAAGTGGTGCCCGCCGGCGTTCAGGCCGAAAAACTGGCAGTCCGCCATGTGTGAAATCCAGGTCAACGGATGCCAGTTGGCGACGTGCATGCCGTTGAAAGCCCAGACAAGTCCCGGCCAAGTCAGCCCGGCCTTGACCGTCGGGTTGTCGGTTATATAACTGGCGTCATCGAAGGTGGTGAAGGGACAGCCGGTTGCCGGCCAGTAAAGCGCCAGGGTTCCCAAGGCTAGCGCGAGGCACGCGAGCAAAAAAAACTTTTTGTCCGGTCGCACGCGGGTCATGGTTCAAAGCCAGGCCGCCTCGGCCTGCCGCTGCCGGAAGCGCAGCGTCTCGGTGTAGCCCACGCTGCGGGCGAGGGCGATGGCTTCGGCGAAATTCAGCCCGACCTCCGCCGGCGCGTGCGCGTCTGAGCCGAAGGTGATCGGCACGTTCTTGCGGAAGGCGATTTCCAGCAGCTCGCGGCTGGGATAAATCTCCCGGCAATCCTTCCGCAGCCCGGCGGTGTTCAGCTCGATGGCGCAACCGGTCTCGGCGACGGCGTGGAGAAATTTTTCGTAAAGCGGCGTGCAATCCTGCGCGGGGCGGAAGCCGAATTTCTTCGGCAAATCCGCATGGCCGATGATGTCGAACAGCCCGGACTCCACCGCCTGCGTCAGCCGCTCAAAATAAACCTGCCACACCGCGAAGGCGTCGCGTTTCTTCCACTCGGAGAGCTTCGCCGGATTGTCAATGTCCCACGAATCGGAGACGTAATGCACGCTGCCGATGAAGTAATCCCACGAATGCCGCGCGGCCAGCTGGCGGATCCAGTCCTCGTGGCCCGGCAGATAATCCACCTCGAGCGCAAGGCGGATTTTCAGCTGGGGAAATTCCCGCTGCGCGAGCCGCACCTTCGCGACGTATTCGTCAAGCTGGCTGTCGCGCATCCGCCAGTCGTCAAAATCATCGCGCGGCATCGGGGAATGGTCGGAAAAGCCGATTTCATCCAGACCCAGTTCCACGGCCCGGCGCGCGTAGTCCATTGGTTCCCCTGTCGCGTGGCGGCAGAGCGGCGTATGCATATGCAAATCAGCAGGCAGCGACATGCCGTGAGTTTTAGGATTCGCCCCGCAAGTATCAAGCGCTGAATTGAAAAAAGTGCTGCGCTCCGGGCGGTGGCCGCCGGCGTGAATTATGGCCGGGGCGGTCCGCCCTTTGCCGCCGCGCTGCTCCGGCGGATTTCCAGCTCGGCGGGGAGGCGCTTCAATTCGAATTTTTCCCCGCGAATCATCTTCATCATCGTGTCCACGGCGGCGACGCCCAGACGGAATTTCGGCTGGCGCACGGTGGTCAGTGGCACGCGGAAATATTCGGCCGCGAGCACGTTGCCAAAGCCCACCACGGAGAGGTCCTCGGGAATCTTCACGCCCTGTTGCAGCAGCGTCTCCGCGCAGCCGATGGCGACGAGGTCGTTCACGGCCATGATGGCGGTGGGGTGCGCGCCTTCATTGAGCATTTGCAACGCGGCCTTGGTGCCGTCCTCGATGGTGCTGCCGGACTGGAATACGAGCTTGTCGTCGAGTTCGAGGTTTGCCTCGCGGAGTGCCCGGCGGAAACCCTCGAATCGTTCATGCGCCCACGGCGCGGCGGCCGGGCCGGTGAGGTAGGCGATTTTCTTGTGGCCGAGGCTGATGAGATGCTTCGTGGCGTGGTAGCTGGCGACCAGGTTTTCCGCTTCCACGAATGGAAAGTTTTTGCAGAACGGCGCGGGCGAGCCGAGCAGCACGGTCGGAATGTTCCGCGCGACAATCTCCTGATAAATCCGCGCCTCGGCCTCAAAGCGATAGACCGGCGTGATGAACAGTCCGTCCACGCGCCGCGAGAGAAACCGGCGCAGGACGTGATCCTCGCGTTCCGGCTTGTTGAGCGTTTGCGCGATGAGCACGTCGTAGCCGAGTTCAAACGCGCGTTCCTCGATGGCATAGACTATCCGCGCGTAAATGGGATTTGTCACCGCCGGGATGACCAGGCCGAAGAGTTTGGTCGTCTTCGTCCGCAACCCTTGCGCGCTGGAGTCGGGCACATAGCCCATGTCCAGCGCGAGTTTTTTGATTTTGGCCTTGGTGGCGGCGGAGACGTCGGGTTCGTCGCGGAGAGCCTTGGAAACCGTCATCACGGAGACGCCGACGAGTTGGGCAATGTCTTTTAATCTGACCATGTGTAATTAGAGATACGTTCCGCGCCAGTGAAGTTTCTGCCGCAGGGCTTCCAGGAATGAGCTGTCCGCCAGATGCACGAGGCGCACCGTGCTGCGGCTGCGGCGGATGGTGATCTCGTC
>CAYUGC010000094.1:0-12810 GCA_964444085.1 uncultured Bifidobacteriaceae bacterium
TGCACGCGGGACGGCTGCAATTTCACTGGCGCGAACGCGATTGGGATTTTGCCACGCCGCCGGAACCGCTGTTCACGGATTTTCTGAAGGCGTGACCGGAGCGGGAGTTTTCTTAACCGGCGATTTGGGCGGCGTGGGCACATTCGGCGGTTTGTTGAGCCGATGCTCCTTCAGCTCGGCGTAGATGGATTGCGCGAGGCCGGACTTGATGAAGCCAACGGCCTTGGCTCCCTTGACGTTGAAAAACTTTTCCAAGTCCGCGCCGGTGAAATGCTGCACGACGGGATAATGCGTGAAATCCTTCAGCACTTCCTCGCGGCTGGCCTCCGCGATGTCCGTGGTGATGAGAACGAAATGCAGCTTGCCCCGGTTAGCGCGGAGCGTGTCGCGACCGACGAGCAGTCCGCGCGTCTTCAACACGAACGGAAACAGCCGCTCGACCGGCCTGGCAGGCGCGGCGGGCGCGGCGGATTCTTCGGTTGGTAATTCGCTGTCCATCACGCGACCTTCACTTTGACCTTGTGACCTTTGATGCTCGCGCGGTTCAGCTTGGCGATGATGCTGTTGGCGTGCTCTTCCGAGACATCCACGAACAGATGCTTCTCGCGCACATCCACGGTGCCGACGACCTTGCCCGGCAAACCGGTTTCGCCGGCGACAGCATTGACGACATCAATCGGCGTGACGCCCTGCGTTTCACCTAGGCTCATCCATAGCCGCGTCTGGCCGGCGGGCGTGGCGCGGCTGACTTTCGGTTTGGTCGTGGGTGCGGCAGCTGGCTTCGGCTTGATGAATAATTTTGATTCCGGCTTTGGCTCCGGCGTTTTCACCGAGGCCAGAATTTCCTCGTCGGAATAAGTTTTCACCGGTTCGGCTTTCACTTCAATGGGCGGCTTGATTTCCGGCGGTGCCACCACCGTTTTTACCGGGGGCGGCACGGCGGCTTTTGCCGGCGCGGGAACGATTGGTTTCGTGGCGGGCGCGGCGACAGCCTTCCACGGCGCGGCTTTGGAAATTTTCGGGTCGGCGAATTTCACCGGCGGACGCGGCGTGCGCTCTTCAAACCGGCGCGGCCGCTCCTCGCGGCGGTCGTCAAAACGCTGCGGCGGGCGGCGATCATCGCGGCCATAACCACCCCGGTCGCCGCGGTCATCGAAACGACCCGGACGCTCTTCGCGCTGGGGCGGGCGGTCGTAGTCTTCGGTTTTCGGCGCGGTCTTGGCCGCTTCACCGCTTTGCAGCAGATGAATCAGCGCGGAGGCGATGTCGTTGACGGCAAAACCTTCCTCGGCCAGCCGTTCGATCAGGCGATCTTGTTTGATGAATTCGCTGCTGGTGAGCAGTGCTTTCAATTTGTCGGTAAAAACATTTTCGCGCGCCTCGGCCACTTCGTTTTCCGTCGGGATTTTTCCGCGCTGAATGCGGACGTTGGCAAAGCGCTCAATGTTGCGGATCTGAAACAATTCGCGGAACGGCACGAGGGAAATAGCGCGTCCGCTGCGACCGGCGCGACCCGTGCGGCCGATGCGGTGAACGTAATCTTCCGGGTCATACGGCAAATCGTAGTTGAACACCACCTGCACATCGTCCACGTCAATGCCGCGCGCGGCGATGTCCGTGGCGACAAGAAATTCCAGGCCGGACTTGCGGAACTTATTCATCACGCGGTCGCGCTGCGCCTGCGTCATGTCGCCGTGCAGCCGGTCGGCCTGATAGCCGGCGGCTTCCAGATGATCCACCAGATCGTCCACCATGCGCTTGGTGTTGCAGAAAACAATGCCGAGCTTGAGATCGTAAATGTCAATCAGCCGCGTGAGCAGATCCATCTTGTAGCGGCGGTCCACCTCGTAATAAACCTGGTCCACCGTCGGTACCGTCATCGCCTTCTGCTCGATTTTCACGCTCTCCGGCGTGCGCGAATATTTTTCGATGAGGTCGCGGATCGGGCGCGGCATCGTGGCGGAAAAGAACACCGTCTGCCGTTCCTTCGGCGCGTCCTTGAGAATGGTTTCGATGTCTTCGCGGAAACCCATGTTCAGCATCACGTCCGCCTCGTCAAGAATCACCATCTTCACCGTTTCGAGCCGCAACGTGCCGCGCCGCATATGATCCATCAGGCGGCCCGGCGTGCCGATGACGATCTGCGCGCCTTGCTTGAGACCGAAGAATTGCCGCTCGTAAGATTGTCCGCCGTAAATCGGCAGGCAGTTGATGCCGCGCTTGAAAAACGCGAGCTTATGGATCTCCTCGGAAACTTGAATCGCCAGTTCGCGCGTCGGGCAGAGAATCAAAACCTGAACGGCTTTCACGTTCGGATCCACTTTTTCCACCGCCGGCACGCCGAACGCGGCGGTCTTGCCGGAGCCGGTCATGGACTGGCCGACAATGTCCTTGCCGGTCATCAGCACGGGGATGGCCGCCGCCTGAATGGGCGAGGCCTGTTCGTAACCCAGTTTGTCAATGGCCTTGAGCAGTTCCGGCGAAAGTCCGAGTTCGGTGAATAATTTTGGTGTCATGAAATGTCTTTGCGACTGCGGTAATCATAAGCAGAAACGCGCCCTGCGGCGAGTGTTAAATGGGGAACCCGGTCGCCGCCGCCGTTTGCCGCTGGTTTTTTTGCCAAAAGGATTTACCCTTTGCGCCCGATGCTCGAACCACTGACCAACCAGCAGATCCGCAAATTCAAGGCGGCGGCGCAACTCATGGACGCCTCTCTCAAGGTCGGCAAGGCCGGCCTGACCGATGGCTTTATCCGCACCGTTTCGGCGGAGCTGGACCGGCACGAAC
The DNA here is from genome assembly GCA_964444085.1 of uncultured Bifidobacteriaceae bacterium. Taxonomy (GTDB): domain Bacteria; phylum Verrucomicrobiota; class Verrucomicrobiia; order Limisphaerales; family UBA11358; genus UBA11358. The sequence goes on from CAYUGC010000094.1 coordinate 2,788, forward strand.
TGGTGAAGATCAAGTTCGCCGAGTTCAAGGAGGAAAAGAAAACCCTCGCGCCGCTGCTGGCGGAAAAGACCGGCAGCCACCTCGTCATGCGCGTCGGCAACGTCATGGTGCTGCACCGGCCCAAGCCGGCGGCGGTGGAAACGGCTGACTAAATCCGCTTTTATCTTATGCCAAAGAATTTGTTGCCACTGTTGTTTTCCCTCGTGCTCGCGCCGCTGCTTCACGCGGCGGAACCGTATCATTTTCTCAAGGAAATTCCCGTGGGCGGCGACACCGGCTGGGACTGCCTGAATGTGGATTCGTCGGCGCAGCGGCTTTACGTTTCGCACGGCACGAAAGTGGTGGTCGTGGATCTGGCCAAGGATGCCGTGGCCGGTGAAGTCACCAACACGCCCGGCGTTCATGCCCTCGTGCCCGCGCCGGAATTCGGACGCGGTATGGCCACTTGTGGCAAGGAAGATCGCGCCGCCATGGTTGACCTGAAGACGTTGCAAATCGTTTCCAAGCTGCCGACCGGCGGCAATCCCGACGTGGCCATTTATGAACCGGGGCAAAAGGAATTTTATTCATTTAACGGCCGCGGCCAGTCCGCCACGGTGATTGACGCCCAGTCCGCTCAGGTGGTGGCCACCATCCCGCTGGGCGGCAAACCGGAATTTGCGCAGGCCGCTGCCGCTGCCGGTTTGGTTTTCGTCAACCTCGAGGACAAAAATGAAGTGGCCGTCATTGATGTGAAAACGCGCGCGGTCATCCATCGCTGGCCGATTGCGCCCGGCGAAGCGGCGTCCGGCCTCGCCTTGGATGCGGCGCACCACCGTTTGTTTCTCGGTTGCGACAATCATCTGCTGGCCATGCTCGACGCCACCAGCGGCAAAGTGCTTGCCACCGTGCCGTTGGGCGAGGGCGTGGACGGCTGCGCTTTTGATCCGGCGACCCAGCTTGTCTTTGGCTCCTGTGGCGACGGCGCCACCACCATCGCGCGCGAAGACGGCGATACCTTGACGCCCGTGCAATTGTTGAAAACGGAAAAGGGCGCGCGGACGATGGCGATTGATCCGGCCACGCACAAAATTTACCTGCCCTCAGCCAAGTTTGAAGCACCCGCACCCGGCCAGCGGCGCGGAAAGATGATCCCCGGCACGTTCAAGATCATGGTCTTTGGGACTGATAAATAGTCTACCACTCGGCCACCGATTTAACACGCCAGTTCGGCCGAAGATTTCCCGGCCGCAGAAACTATTTAGGCGCGGCCAGTCCGAGCTTGGCCTTGATCAATTCCAGGTCGGCCTTGATGTCGGCGACATCCGCCATGATTAGTTTCTGCCGCGCGACCCCGGCGGGGTCCGTGGCCGACTGGATGATTTGCTTCTGCAATTCCAAGCTCAAGGTGCCGGCCAGCCGGCGCGTTTCGGTGTTCACGTTTTCCACGATCCGGCTTTCCGAATTGGTCACCGCCTCCTGCAGCACAGCGGTGCAGAGATATAGCGTGCCCATCTGGTTCGTGTAATAGCCATAAGTCAGCTTGTTCTCCGCCGTCCGCTCGGTGTTGGCCACCTGCAACAACGATTCGATGTTCTTGTCCACGTTCAAGATCAGATACAGGGTGTTCGTGTGAAAGAAAAACGCCTGGTCGTGGCTCCGCTCGAAATAGAAGTCATTCATCTTGTCCAGCGTGGGGGCCAGCGCCGTCAATTGCGCCTGGAGGTCCGCCAGCTGTTTGGCCTGGCTCTGCTGGAGCTGCGCCACGTTCCGCGTCAGTGTCTCGATCTTCTCGGTGTTGAGCTTGGTTTGTTTGTTGCAGCCGCACAGGAGCAGCCCGGCGGCGAGCAGGGGAAAAAGGATTGTTGTTTTCATATCAGTTGAAACTTCCGTTCACACCGCCAGTTCCTGCCATAAAAAAGCGCTCATCCGCTGGCCGTTCTCGAAGCAGTCCAGGTTGAACTTCTCGTCCGGCGAATGTGCGTTGTCGTCCGGCAGGCCGATGCCCAGCAGCAGCGTGTCCGCGCCGAGGACTTTCTTGAATTCGTTCACGATGGGAATCGAGCCGCCCTCGCGCATCAGAATGGGTTTCGTGCCGAATGCCTTTTCCAGCGCGCGCAACGCCGCCTGCGCCGCTTCGCTCGTGGGCGAAACCATGTAGGCTTCCGCGCCGTGGCCGGCGGCGATTTCCATCCGCACTGTCGGCGGACAATGCTGCTTCAGCCATGCGCAGACGATTTTGCGGACGTGCGCCGGTTTCTGGTTGGGTACGAGCCGGCAGGTGATCTTCGCCCGCGCCCACGCCGGCACAATGGTCTTGCTGCCTTCGCCCTGGTAGCCGCTGGTCAGGCCGTTGATCTCAAACGTCGGCCGCGAACTGCGCTGTTCCGTGGCGGTGAAACCGTGCTCGCCGAAAAGCTGCGTGGCGCCGAGCAGCTTTTTCAATTTCGCGTCGGACAGTGGATAGCGCTTGATCTGGTCGCGTTCGTATTTGGACAGTGCCGCCACGTCCTCGTAAAAGCCGGGAATCTGGATGACGCCGCGATCATCGCGGACTTTGGCGAGCAATTGGCTTAAAGCCATCGCCGGGTTTTCCACCGCGCCGCCGAAAATGCCGGAATGCAGATCCCGCGCCGGGCCGTGCAGCGTGATCTCGAAGGCGATGATGCCTCGCAGCGCGTAGGTGAGCGCCGGATGGTTGGGCGCGGGCATGCCCGTGTCGGAAACCACGATGGCGTCGCACGCGAGTTCCTGGCGATGCGCTTTGAGGAAGGTTGAAAGATTTTTGCTGCCGACCTCCTCCTCGCCTTCCAGCACAAAGGTCAAATCGCAGGGCAGGGGCGTGCCGGTTTTCAGATACGCCTCGACGGCTTTCAGGTGGGCGAAATTCTGGCCCTTGTTGTCCGTGCTGCCGCGCGCGAAAATATTCCGGCCCACGATGCGCGGTTCAAACGGCGGCGTGGTCCAGAGTTCCAAAGGCTCCGGCGGCTGCACATCGTAATGGCCATAGACCAGAAAGTGAGGCTTCTTGGAATTATTGTCCCGCTTCGTCTTGGCGACGACGATGGGATGTCCGTCCGTCGCGCACACCCGCGCGTCGAGGCCGATGTTCCGGCAATGCGCCACGAGCCATTCGGCGCAGGCGACCAAATCTTTTTTGTGCTGCGGCTGGGCCGAGACGCTGGCGAAGCGCAGGTAATCGCAAAACTCGGCGAGAAACCGGTCTTGGTGTTGTTTCAGATAATCCAGAACCTTTTGCATGGCGATTAGCTAACCGGCTTGTGCCCCGTTTGCCAAGCAGAACGATGAAATAATTCTGCCGGGCAAAACTTCGCCTCAATCGTGCATCCGGAGCGGGAAACCATTGCGACCTGGGAGCCGTTTGAGAACGGGCCGCCAACCTCCTTATCGAAGTGCGACGAACTGCCACATCGGCAGTCCGGAATAATTCATGCCAGTGGGATAGGCAATGACGGTCGTGTTTTGAACCAACCCCGATTCCATTTCCTCCAAACTGGCTTTCAATCTGGAAAGATTATCCCCGGCTTCATCCGCCGCGCGGATCTTTGCGGTGGTCGCCTGACCCTTACCCTTCAAACTTTGCTTCATCGCGCCCCAAACCGCGAGCGGACTGCCGCCGTCACCGAGTGCCGTGTTGGCGGCGCGCACCTTGTTCTCCGCTTGAACCTGGCCATCAGCCACTGTTGCCTTGAGCTGGGCGTCGCGCGCCAGGTATTCGCCCACCGAGGCCGGCAACCCCGTCAGGTAGATTTCTCCAACGCTCGTCTGACATTTCCCCAATGAATCCAGCACGGCGTTGACGCGGATCACCTGATTTGTCCCGCGCAGTGAGGCCAGGTATTTTGCCCGTTCGACTTTGGCTTTGGTCACGTCCGCCTTGTGCTGTTCATCCGCCGCCAGGGCGGCGGCGGCTTTATCCGGGTCATAATGGTATTGCCTCTGCAAGTTGGCGGGCAGGTTGGTCATGGCCACTTTGGCTACGCCGCCGGCGAAATCCACCACCACATAAGCGGGTGTTGCTCGGATGATGGCTGCGTTGGTGTAACTGGCGTTCTGGCAGACCAGCACATCGAAATTGGTTTGCGCGGAAACCGTCAACCCCGCCACCAACAAAATAACGATTATTTTTGAAATCATAAGCCCAAAGCAATTCCAAGAATCATTGTATTTAACCGGCCAGTGGCCAAGCCTCAATATTTCTGACGTGTGCCGTCCCGGCTCCCGGCCGGCCCTAGTTCCGCATCGCTTGGGGGAAACCCGCACCGCCCGGTTGTTGGACGCAACGGGTCATGGGGGGAACACCCCATGGCGTGAAGCTGGGGCCGGTCTTATCGTGGAGACATGTCAACAATCTTATTAATTGTGCTCGTGGTGCTCTTGCTGGGCGGTGGCGGCGGTTTCTACTACTCCCGCCGCCGTTAGGCGGATGCGGCCAGAACCGTCTTCCGTTTTGCCACCGACCGTGAGAGGTTTGGATTGCCCGGCGACAATCCCAAGCAAAATATTTATGAATAACACACATTGGTTGATGGGTGGTTTAATCATGCTGGTACTCACCGCCAGCGCGAATGATTATCTCGCCCCGCCGACCAGCGATTTCCTGGTCCTGTCAAATGCCAACGGCACGGTGCGGGTGCTGGATTCCAAGGGGCTGGTGTTGGAGCGAAATCTCGTCTATCTGCCGCGCATCCCGCTGGCGGATTTGTCCCCGGCTCAACTCCACGCCCTGCTGGAAACCAAGACCGCTTATGCCAGCCTGACGGCCTTCGCCTCCGTCCACGGGACGAATGCGCAGGGCGCGGTCATGGAACATCAGCTGCAACAAACCTGGCATCAGGGGCGGTCCCTCGCGGGAAAAATTCAAACGCGGCTCGAAATCCTGGAGGATCTGCGCGACTACAACAATGAAATCGCCTTGGTGCCTGGCAGCCTGGCGGCGGCCGACCAGTATGCGGCGAATGACGTTCCGATCAACAACCAGTTGACGAGCCGCGCCGCCACCGTGGTCGTGGCGGCCGCGCAAGTGGAGGCGACCGCCGTGAATCAGAACTCCGGGCCGGCCGCCCAGGTGGCGGCGCAGCAGGCCCAGGAGAATTATCAGGATATGGCCGTGCGCCTGGTCGAGGCCAAGGACCGGGACGTGATGGCCAACGGGCAGATTGCCGCGGCCAATCAGCAGGTCACAAATCATCTGGCCCGCTGCGCCGCGCTGTCGGCCCGGCTGGCCGCCCGTGGATTCAAGGTTTCTGGGGTGCCCCCGTTTTGCCCGGTTCCGCCGCTGACGTTGTCGGCGGAAGTGGATGCGGAGCGGAAGCCCAAATGAATTGCGGCGGTCTGAGCGGCTTGGCTCCTTTGCGCCCTTGCCTTTATTCCCGCCTTGGTTCCGCGCCGCGTGCGGAAACCCGCACCGCCAGTCCGGTCGGCGGTGTACCGTGAATTGATGATTTATATCCCGACAGCGAACCCTTTGATGGCGGCACTGGCTCCGGGATTCACCACCCCAGCGGGATGAGCCGATACGGGGTCCGCCGGCAGTATTCGCAGTAGCCGGGCAGATCGCGCTGCAAAACTTTTTCCTCGTTGAGCAGGCGCAAAACAATCACCGGCGCCATGAGCGCGGCCACGGGCAGCACGATGAATGAACCCAGCGCTAGCGGCAGCCAAAACCAGACGGCGAGCGCGACGGCATACATGGGATGCCGCACCCATCGGTAAGGGCCCTGGTCGGCCACGGTCTGGCCGGCTTCGGTCTGAATGACACTGGCGGCAAACCGGTTGGCCTTGAAGACGGGAATGAACAGGCAATTGCATACGGCATAGCCGAGCAGGGCCAGCACCGTGAGCCACCCCGGCACCGGCAGCAGATATCGTTGTGACCAGCCGAGACTGTGATCCAGGCCGCACAGCACATAGGCCGCGACGCAAACCATCTTCATCAGCAGCATGATGAATTTCTGGGCGACGACTTTTTCTTTGCGCAACAGCCGGCGCGCGAGCAGTTCGCGGTCGTGCCGGTAAAAATAGGTGCCGAAGATGATCGTGACCAGCAGGTGCACGCCTAGGAAAGCCCAGCCCTGCCAGTATTGAGCATGGCCGGGAACAAACAGCAGCACGGCCAGCGCAATTTGCTGAAATAATCCCCAGCCGATCAGCCGCGCGAGGAGATAACGGGGCGGTTGCATATCCAATCGCCGGAGCTTGCCATAATGGCGTTCGCGTTGCCAGCCGCTTTCAGGTGCTAACTGGCTTCATCACCTCGGTTGCCTCGCTTTAGGGAGTGTTAACACACCCTAAGCCAACCGTGGGCGCGGAGTTTTGCCAGGCAGAACGATACAATGAAATGGCCAGATTGAATTGTTTTTCCAGAACCCGTCGGTCAATGCGCCAAGTCGGATGATTTTTCGGCGGCGTTCTTGCGGGTGATCTCGGCAGTGACAATATGCATCCAGCCGTGATTGGTGTCCTCGATGTAATTCAAATCCCAGTTGGCCCAGCCGCGGCGTTTCGCCTCGTTTTCCGCCACGCTGGCGGCGGCCTTTTTCACATAGACAGCGCGCTCCGCCTCCGTGCCGGGCGAACCTTGGAATGCCTCAACTTGAAAATGGTTGTCGTCCACATTCTTGATGGTGTAGTTGGGCGAGGTCGGCAGGTTCTGGTGAAAATCCTGGTTGTAGGAATGTTCGGCGTAGGTGGCGCAGCCGGCGGCCAACAGGGCCACGGCGGCATTGAGTGCGAGTAGTTGGAGCGTCCGGCGGAGTGGGGTGGTGTTTTTCATGGATTGAATCTAGCACGTTTCAGCCGGCTGGACATGGGGTGAAGACCCCATGGCAATCGGCGGGCCGCAGGTTATCCTACAGACATATGAATATATTATTACTTCTCTTGGTGCTGCTGCTCCTGTTCGGGGGCGGCGGATTTTACTTCGGCGGTCCCGTCATCGGCGGCAGCGGGCTGGGCCTGGTTCTGTTGATCTGCCTGGTCGTCTATCTCGCCGGCGGTTTCCGTCCGCGGCGGGGTTGACCGGCGGGTGCGGTAAGCTCGCGCCAGACGGCTGGGCACCGGGTGAAAATTGGGCACACCCCATGGCCTTGGTGCCATGGCGGGTGCCGGCATGGGGGGGGGCAAACAAACAAAATAACCAACTTAAACTTATGAAAAAAATCATTCTCTCGGGTTTCGTTCTGGTCGCGCTGTTGTCGCTAGTCGGCTGTTCCACGCCGACCACCACTACCAGCACCACCACCACGAACACGCCGGCCACGCCCGCGACTTCGACGACCACCACGGAGACCCACACTCAGTAAGTGAGTGGGTGGGGCTGCGCTGCGGTGCCGCCGGGTGGCTGACCGGCAGGGCAGCCCCACCATCACGGCTGGTGCCAAGGTGGTTTGAAACCATCCAAGGGCGTGTTTTCAAAACCCGGATTGCGGATTTAATTAAGGTGGCAGTTTAAGGTGGCAAAGGTCGCGCTGCGACCTTTGCCGTCAACGAGCGAAGCGTCAGGCGACGGAATTGTTCGTGTGCCTGAAACTTGCCGCGCCATTGCCGCACCACAAAGTGACCGCATCAAATAGCAGCGCGACTTGATCCACCCAGCTGCCCCATACCTCACCTCACTGCCATTTTGAAACACGCCTTGCCGGCCCCTCTCCATATTCCCGTTTGGCCGACGCCAAAAAAAAGCGAAAAATGAGGTGGTGTCCTAATTTGAATTTTTCTTGCTGCGAATAATTGTTGAAAAAGCCAGACCAAGAGGGAACACGCCAAACCAAGCGGTCATTTTCCAACCGCTCATGATACAAATTCCAAAGGCTGTGGTGAAAAACAGCAGGTTCAGCCAGAAAAGGATTTTCAAAAGGTTCTGATTCATTTTTTGCCTGCCCGGCGGTTCAGCCGGTGGGATGGTTTTCCTGCCAGCGGACGGCTTCGCGCAAGAGTTCGGCGGCGTTGCTCAGTTTGAGCTTTTCCTTGATGTTCGCGCAGTGGGCCTGCACGGTCTTGATGCTGACCATCATCACCCGGGCGACCTCGCGGGTTTCGCAGCCTTTGCCGAGCAATTGAAAAACTTCCAGTTCGCGGTCGGTGAGCTGTTCGACGAGCGAACCGCTGGCCGGGAGCCGGCCATCCACGAATTTTTCCGCGAAGACGGCGGCGAGATTCTGGCTCATGTAGATCTTGCCGTCCAGGATTTGACGGATGGCCAGGACGATCTGCTTGGCGGTCTCGCGCTTCATGATGTAGCCGCGCGCGCCGGCGCGGAGGGCGCGTTCGGCATAAAGCTGCTCGTCGTGCATGGACAGCACGATGACGGCGAGGCCGGGCTGGAGGACCTTGAGGCTTTTGATGAGTTCGATGCCGGAACCTTCCTTGAGCGAGATGTCCACGATGGCCACGTCGGGCCGGTGCGCGGTGATGCCTTGAATGGCACCGGGTGCATCCTCCGCCTCGCCGCAGACGACCAGGTCGGACTGCTGATGGATCAGGTTGGTCAGCCATTCGCGTACCAGCGGATGGTCGTCCACGAGAAAGATTTTAATTTTTGAGCGGTTCACGGGACGGTGGCGGCGATGGGGTCGTTCTTGAATTCACAGGTGATTTCGGTTCCGCCCAGCACGTTGCGACGGGCGCTGAACGCGGCTCCGATCATGGCGGAACGGTGCGCCATGATGCGCAGGCCCATGCCGCGTTCCTTGGGCAATGGCTCGGGCAACCCGGTGCCATCATCAAGGATGGACAGCCGGGTGCTTTCTTCGTCCACCGTCAGCATGATCAATATGTTTCTGGCCTTGCCATGCTTGATGGCATTGCCGACGGCCTCCTGCGCGATGCGATAGAGGTGCCCGGCGGTGGCGGTGTCGTGGATCAGCACGGGCGAATCACATTCGAAGCGGCAGGCGACTTTGAACAGCTCGCTGGTGGTGGCGGCGTATTCCTCGAGCGCGAGCATCAGTCCGTCGGCGGAGACTTCCACGGGATACAAACCCTTGGCGAGCTTGCGGGAAAGGTTGATGCCTTCTTCCATCAGCCCGACGACCTGGCCGGCTTCGGCGGCTTCGGGGAGTTCGCGGGCGGCGAGTTTTTCTTCGAGTACCTGGGCGGCGAGCGTCGTGCCGGTGAGGTGCTGGCACAGGCTGTCGTGGAGGATTTGGCCGATGCGGCGCTGCTCCCGTTCGCTGATCTCCAGGAGTTCGCGTTCGAGGCGTTCGCGTTCGAGAATCTCATCGGTGAGCGCACCGGTGCGCTGGCGGACTTGGACTTCCAGGCTGCGATTCAGCGACCGCAACCGGGTGAGCAGCCAGACGACCACGAGATAAAATGTCAGCATCACCACGGCGTTCCAGAGCGGAACAATGAGGCTGGTGAATTGCGTCCCGTTGGCCACGTCGCTGGCCAGGCTCACGAGCACGCTCAATGCGGAGACAAACACGCCGAAGCCGGGGCTGACAAACCACACGGCCAGCGCCACGCCCAGCAGATAAAAGACGGAGACGGAAATCTCGCGGCCGGTGAGGTAGTCCACGCCCCCGACTGCCATCACCAGCAGGAGCGCCGTCGTAATGAAAACGGCGCGGGAATGTCGTCCGAGATATTTTACAAATCCTGGCATGGATTGTCCGGCGGTATGCCCGACACGTTTCATTAGACACCAGACCCAGGCTAGGGTGTCAAACGCAATGTCGATCGCCGTCATGCTGAATTTGACCGTATTTATGATTTTGGCGTCGGCTCAATTCATCTAGTTCATCAGGTGGGCACGCGACCGGCCGCAGGCAGGCAGCCCGCGTTTCGCCGGTCTGCTCCGGAGTCAGGCCGCAAATTTTTCGGCGGCTGTCCGCTTGAAAAGTCCGCCAGGGAACTTTTCAAGCTCAAGCTGTGATTTCAGCGAAAGGCAAATTACTGGAGCGCATGCGCCGGGGTCGCTGAACTCAACGTGCAGGTCGGGTGGTTGGTGACAATCCAAGAATTCGAATAAGTGCCGTTGGCCGGGCAGGCCGGAATGCTGCCCCCTGAATTCAACTTGAT
>CAYUGC010000095.1:0-12793 GCA_964444085.1 uncultured Bifidobacteriaceae bacterium
TGAAGACCGGCGAATTGTTCACGCTGTCGTGCGATCTGGCGGCGTTTTTGAGCGGCGCGCAGCCGGCGCAGCGCGCGGCCTTGAAGGAATTCGGCGCGGCCGTCGGCACGGCCTACCAGATTTACGACGACTGCGTGGATTTGTTCGGCGTGGAAGCCGACGCCGGCAAATCGCTCGGCACGGATTTGGCAAAGGGCAAACTGACCTGGCCGCTGCTGCTCGCGTGGGAGCGCGCGTCCGCGCCCGACCGCGCCGCGCTGGAAAAACTGATTTTGCAATGGCAGCCGGAAAATTTCGCGGCGGTCAGGGCGCTGCTGGCGAAATATGAAACCTTCGCGCCGTCGGTCGCGGAAATTGAGCGCTATCTGGAAACCGCCCGGCGCGCATTGCGGACGCTGCCGGCCTCGCCGGGGCAGGCGGGCTTGCTGGCCTTGACGGATTTTCTGGCGCAACAAACGGCGACTTTGGCGGTTCAATGAGCATGATTATGTCCGAACCCGCGCCCATCCAGGATGCCAATACTCCCGCCGGGATGCTGGAAGGCGACTTGGTCAAGCGCGCGCGGCGCGGCGATCTCGCCGCCTACGACGAGCTGGTGCAGCGCTATCAGCAGCGCATTTATGCGACGGTTTATCACATGACCGCGAATCACGAGGACGCCAACGACCTCGCGCAGGAGTCGTTCATCAAGGCGTTTCAGGCGTTGAAATCTTTTCGCGGCGGCTCCAGTTTCTACACCTGGCTTTACCGGATTGCCGTCAACAAGACGATTAATTTTCTCAAGCAGCGGAAAAACAAGCACCACTTCAGTCTGAACGATATTGATTTCAACGCCGAGAATGATCCAGACCTCGTGGCGTTGACTTCGGATAAGACGCCGTTCCGCGCCGTGGGCCTGACGGAGTTGCAAAAAAAATTGAACGAGGCGCTGATGAGATTGTCAGAACCACACAGAATGGTAGTGGTGTTGCATGACGTGCAAGGGCAGTCGCACGACGAAATCGCGGAAATCATGGATTGCAACATCGGAACCGTCCGGTCGCGACTGTTTTACGCGCGCCAGCAGCTCCAAGGCTACCTAGCCGAATACGCCAAGCCAGCATGAACGAAAACGACAACAACTTTACGGAACTGAAACAGTTGCTGAAACTCAAGCGGCACGAGGTTCCGCCGCCCGGCTACTTCGAGAATTTCTCCGGCCAAGTCACCTCGCGCATCCGCGCGGGCGAGGCCGGCGGTCAGCGCACCTTCGCGGAACGGCTCGAAGCCGAGGTGCCGTGGGCCGTCAGCTTCCTGCGCATTTTTGAGACCCGCCCCGGCGTGATCGGCGCCTTTGCCACCTGCGTTTGTCTGCTGCTGGTTTCCGTGGTGGTGCATTCGTCCCGCGCCGACAAGGCCGCCCGGCTGGCCATGAGCATTCCTTCCTCGACCTCGGTGTCGGGCAGCCCCATGGCCTCGATGGCCGCGCCGGCACTGATGGCGGCTTCGGATTCCTCCGGCATCATCGCCAGCACGAATCCCGTGACCAGCCTCGAGCCGGTGAGCACGCTGTTTGCGCAGCCGGGTTCCGGCTCGCTGTTCCAACCGGCGGGTTTTGGCGTGCCGGCCCACTGATTCAAAATACTTTTCCCTTTTGCGCGGTGAACGCTTGAAACGTCGCCGCGCTTTTCATTTAATGCGGCAGTGCCAACGAAAGTCATCGCGGTAGCCAACCAGAAAGGCGGCGTGGGAAAAACCACCACCGCCGTCAATCTCGCCGCCTGCCTCGCCGCCGAGGGCCAGCGGGTTTTGCTTTTTGATCTTGATCCGCAGGCCAACGCCACCAGCGGCATCGGCCTGGAAAAAATCGAAGGAGCCAGCGCCTACTACGTTTTGCTCGGTGAAGGTTCGTTGCTCGAAAAAATCAAGCCGACGAAATACGACCGCCTCGAAGCCATTCCCAGCGAGGTGGATTTGTGCGCCGCCGACCTTGAACTCGCGCGGCTTGAAAACCATCTCCAGCGGCTCGCGCTCGCGCTCCAGCCCGTGCGCGACAGCGGGCGTTACGACCTCGTGCTGCTCGATTGCCCGCCGTCGCTCGGCATTTTGTCGCTCAATGCCTTCGCCGCGTGCGACGGCGTGCTGGTGCCGTTGCAATGCGAGTATTACGCGCTCGAAGGCATCTCGATGATGAACCGCATCCTCGACCAGCTCCGCGCCGCCGGCGTGAACCCCGGCCTGAATATTTTCGGCGTGGTGATGACGATGTTTGATGGCCGCACGAAATTGTCCAACGAGGTCGTCGAGGAAGTCCGCCGGCTGCTGGGCGCAAAAGTTTTTGAAACCTTGATTCCGCGCACCACGCGGCTGGCCGAGGCGCCGAGCCACGGACAGCCCATCATTTACTACGATAAATACAGCAGCGGCGCGGCGGCGTATCAGTTGCTGGCGCAGGAAATCCTCGCGCGGCTCGTGATTTGATTTGGTGATCCAGATGATTTGCCGGGCAAATTTTGGATTTGTTGCCTTTTGCCTTTTGTCCGTGCTGGAAAAAGTGTTTCTTGGTGACATTGAATTATGTTGAAACGCACCGCACTTTTTTCCGCCCACCAAAAACTCGGCGGCAAGCTCATTGATTTCGGCGGCTGGGAAATGCCCGTCCAATACACCAGCATCACGGACGAGCACCTTGCTGTCCGCAGCGCCGCCGGCATTTTTGACATCTCGCACATGGGCGAAGTCACCGTCAGCGGCCCGGGCGCGGAGGCATTCCTGAATTCCATCCTCACCAACGACATTCGCAAGCTCGCGTCGGGGCAGGGGCAATACACCTTGATGTGCAACGAGTCGGGCGGCGTGGTGGACGATCTTTACGCCTACCGGCTCTCGGTGAATGTTTATTTCCTCGTCATCAACGCCTCGCGCATCGAGGCCGACGTGGCGTGGCTCCAGGCGCAGGCCGCGAAATTCACCGGCGGCGAGCTGAATCTCACCGATGCCTCGCACCATTACGCGGCCATCGCCGTGCAGGGGCCGAAGGTGAAAGAGTTCATCGGCCAGTGCATCCCGGGCGCGTCGGCCTCGGTCTTCCCGGTGAACGCCGTTACGGACTTGAAGAAAAATCAGCTCGCCGGTTTTCATTTTGATCAGCACAGCATTTTCGTCGCCCGCACCGGCTACACCGGCGAGGACGGTTTTGAAATCATCGGCCCGGATTCGGCCATCCAGCATTTGTGGGACAAAATCCTCGCCGTCGGCGCGCCGTTCGGCATCAAGCCCTGCGGCTTGGGCGCGCGCGACACACTGCGCACGGAGGTTTGCTATCCGCTTTACGGCCACGAACTCGACGAGCAGACCACGCCCATCGAGGCGGGCGTCGGATTTTTTGTGGCGCTGGACAAAGGTGAATTCAATGGCCGCGCCGTGCTGGCGGAGCAGAAGGCCAGTGGCACGAAGAAAAAACTCGTTGCCTTCAAGATGACGGACAAATCGGCGCCGCCGCGTCCGCATTATCCGATTTGGGCGGGCGACAAAAATGTGGGAATGGTCACCAGTGGCACGCAAAGCCCGTCGCTCAACCTTGGTATCGGCATGGGGTTTGTGCCGGCGGAACTGGCCAAGCCGGAAACCAAAATTGAGATCGAAATCCGCGGCCGGCGCTTTGCTGCCGTTATTGTGCCGAAGCCAATCTTTAAGCCGGGTAAATAATGCCATCGTGCAGGGCGGGTTGCATTATTTGATTTGATAATATTTTGTCGGCTCAAAATTGGCGTGCTAATGGCAATTTTAAGCCGGTAAAAGCTAATTTAGGTGAATCGCAAGGGCGGACGGTCTGGTATTTGTGTTAATGTCCTTGAGCTTTTGAAGCATTCGGGACGTGGTAACAATGCAAGCCTCCAACTCATATCTGGTTTTGGTCCTGCTGGCCGTGGCGGCCGTCGGGTTCGCCGCCGCGCCCTTGGCGATGGCCTGGGCGTGGGCGTTTTTCTTCTCGCCGAAGAAGCCGGGCAGGGATAAAAACGCCATTTACGAGTGCGGTCTCGAATCCAAGGGCGACGCGTGGATCCATTTCCGTTCCGAATACTACCTTTACGCGATCATCTTTCTGGTGTTCGACGTGGAAACGATTTTCCTCCTGCCCTTCGCGGTGTCCTTTACCGGCCTGCCGGTCGGCGCGTTTGTGGCGATGGTGATTTTTCTGGTGCTGCTGGTCGAAGGGTTGGTCTGGGCGTGGCGCAAAGGGATTTTAGCCTGGAAATAACCGTTTTTTGCGATGATTGAAGAAGGTCTAAAAAGCGATCTGGCGAAGCAAGGCATCCATGTGACGTCCTTGCAGGAGCTGTATAACTGGGGCCGCGCGAATTCCGTGTGGCCGCTGACGTTCGGCCTCGCCTGCTGCGCCATCGAGATGATCGCGGCCTCTATGTCGCGTTTTGACATCGCGCGGTTTGGTTCCGAAGCGTTCCGGCCGTCGCCGCGGCAGGCGGATTTGATGATCGTCGCCGGCACCGTCACCAAGAAAATGGCGCCGATGGTCGTGCGCCTTTACAACCAGATGCCGGAACCGAAATACGTCATCGCGATGGGCGCGTGCGCGATTTCTGGTGGACCGTTCAAGGAAGGCTACAACGTGCTGAAAGGCGTGGACCGCTTTATTCCGGTGGACGTGATGATTCCTGGCTGTCCGCCGCGTCCGGAGGCGTTGCTCCACGCCCTGATGACGCTTCAGGAGAAAATCCGGCACCAAAAGCTCACCGGCCCGGAGCGTCCGCGCCATTTGAACGCCGATGTGCCGGGCGAATATCCCGTGCCGGAATACGGCAAACACGACTTGGAGCCGACGAAAAATTCCGAACTCTGGCATCCGCCGCTCATCAAACGCTGAACCGTGGAAACTCTCGAACAAATCAAGTCGCGCCTAGAAGCCGCGCTGCCGTCCGCGAAGATTGAAATCCTCGCGAATGAATGCGCCGCCGGCGAACGCTCGCTGCTCGTGGATGCCGCCAGCGGTTTGGCCGCGGCGAAATTCCTCCGCGACGACGCGCAACTGAAGCTGGATTACTGCTCCAACGTCACCGGCGTGGACTGGCCGGACAAGGAGATTTCTGAGAAAATCAAGGTGAAGCAGGTCGTGGACGGCGTGGAAAAAGAAGTCGAGGAAGTGAAGAAAACGCTGCGCCCCGGCTATCTGGAAGTGGTTTTCCACCTGTATTCGATGACCTTGAAACACGGTCCGGTCGTGCTGCGGATGCGCACGGAAAACCGCGCCGACCAGACGCATTTGCCGTCGCTGACGCCGCTCTGGCGCGGCGCGGAATTACAGGAGCGCGAGATTTACGATTTGTATGGCGTCATTTTCGATGGTCATCCCGATTTGCGCCGGATTTTGATGTGGGACGGTTTTGAAGGTTATCCGATGCGCAAAGATTACGTTGCGCCGGAGGATTACGAATACGAGCCGACGCCGCACGACGAAGTTTTGGAAGCCGCGAAGAAATGTTATCCGGCCGAGCCGAAAGTGGAGGTGAAGCCGTGATTGCCGCACAAAAGCCATTTGAAGTGACGCCCAAGCTCGACGAGAGCGGCACGCCGATCGGCGAATTGCTCGAAATCTCGATGGGGCCGCATCACCCGTCCACGCACGGCGTGTTCCGCATGGACGTGACGCTCGACGGCGAAACCGTGGTGAAGCTCAAGCCGGTGTTTGGCTACCTGCATCGCAACCATGAGAAAATCGGCGAGAACATTTCCTATCTGGCCACGATGCCTTACACGGACCGGCTGGATTATTTCTGTTCGATGACGAACAACTGGGCTTACGCGCTGACCATCGAGAAGCTCGCGGGTCTGGCGGTTCCCGAACGCGCCGAATACATCCGCGTCATCATGGCGGAACTCACGCGCCTACAGAATCACACCTCGCTGATCGGTTTCTTTGTGCAGGACATGGGCGCGCTCGGCACGCCGATGATGTATGCTTTCCGCGAGCGCGAAAAAATCCTCGACCTGTTCGAGGAGATTTCCGGCGCGCGCATGATGTGCAATTACATGCGTTTCGGCGGCGTCCGCGTGGATACAAGCGACGCATGGCTGGCGCAGACGAAGAAAGTTGTCGGCGACTACGGCAAATTCCTCGACGAGTTCGAGGTGTTCCTGAACGAGAACGAAATTCTCCTCGCGCGCACGCAGGGCGTTGCTCCGCTGTCGAAGGAACAGGCCATCAACGCGTCCATCACCGGTCCGCTGCTGCGCGCCGCCGGCGTGAATTACGACCTGCGCAAGGTGGACAAATACGGCATTTACAGCCGGTTTGAGTTCAAGGTGCCGCTGGGCGAGACTGGCGACCTTTACGACCGCTACATGGTGCGCGTGCTGGAAATGCGCGAGAGCATCAAAATTTTGAATCAGGCGCTGGCGGGCATTCCCGCCGGGCCGGTCATGGACCCGAAGGCGAAGCTGCGCGGTTTCCGCCCAAAAGCCGGCGAGGTTTACGGCCGCATCGAGTCGCCGAAGGGCGAACTGGGCTTTTATATCATCAGCGACGGCGGCCCGAGTCCGTATCGGTATCGCATTCGTCCGCCGAGCTATATCAACCTGACGACCTTGGAAGACATGTGCCTCGGACGCAAAGTGGCCGACGTCATCGTGATCCTTGGCAGCGTGGACATCGTCCTCGGTGAAGTGGATCGGTAAAAAATCTGATAAAATGTTAGGCGAGCAAATCATCAAAGGCATGGCGGTCACCGCCAAGAATTTCTTCGGGAGCTACGTCTCGAAGGATCGCCTGACCACCGTGCAATATCCCGAGGAGCGCCTGACGCCGAAGGAAAACACGCGGCAGTTTCCGTTCCTTGTGTTCGACGGCGACGACGCGGAAAAAGACCTGCGCTGCGTCGCGTGCCAGATTTGCGAGAAGGAATGTCCGCCGCAGTGCATTTACATCGTCAAGAGCAAGGACAAGAAGCCGGATTACAAAGGCCAGATGCAGGTGTTTCCGGTCACGTTCGACATTGATATTTCAGTGTGCATGAGCTGCTCGATTTGCGTCGAGGTCTGCCCGTTTGAATCCATCAAGATGAACAACGAGTTCGAGCTGAGCACCGACGACCGGTTCAAAGGCCTGCTGCTGACGAAAAAAGAATTGGCGAAGCCGAATTCCTATTACCAGCAGATCCATCCGCAGGACGCGAAGGATTCCGACGCTGTCATCGCCGCTGAAATAGTCAAGGCCGAGGCCAAGGCCAAAGCCGCCGCCGAAGCCAAGGCGAAAGCCGATGCGGAAGCGAAAGCCAAAGCCGCTACAGCCGCCGCCGCCGCGCCAGTTGGCACGCCGCCGGCAAATCCGCCCACACCGCCGCCGGCTGCGAAATGATTTTGAAACTCTGAACGACCATGGCCGATAAGATTGACCAAATTTTTGTGACCGCCCTGCACTTCCTGGTGAGCTATTTGCCGGAAGCGTGGCGGCCGCTGGCGTCGTCATTGATCTGCATTGTGTTCATCCTGATGGTATTTCCGCTGATTTTCTCGCTGACAACGATTTTCGAGCGCAAAGGCATCGGCCGCATTCAAAACCGCTACGGCCCGAACCGCGTCGGCATTCCGTTCACCAAAATCCGTCTGGCCGGCTTCGGCCAGTTTTTGCCGGACGGCGTGAAAATGCTCACGAAAGAAGTTGTCGTGCCGCGCGCGGCCGACCAAGCGGTTCATTTTCTCGCGCCGATTGTGCTGCTGATTCCGGTGCTGCTGACCTACGCGGTTTTGCCGTTCGGTCGTAACATGGCCATCGCCGACTACGACGCCGGCCTGCTGTTTTTCCTCGCCGTCGGCGGCGCGGTGGAAATCTCCGTGTTCATGGCCGGTTGGTCGAGCCGCAACAAATACTCGCTGCTCGGTGCCATGCGCGCGATTGCGCAAATGGTCAGCTACGAAATTCCGCTCATCCTGTCCGGCGTCACCGTCGTGATGATCGCCGGCACGCTGAACCTGAGCCAGATCGTCGAGCATCAGAATCAATACACCTACGGCATCGCGCACTGGTTTGTGTTCACGCCGTGGGGACTGGTCGGCTTCATCCTGTTTTTCATCGCGTCGCTCGCGGAATCCAACCGCTCACCGTTCGACTTGCCGGAAGCCGAATCGGAAATCATCGCCGGCTATTTCACCGAATATTCCGGTTTCAAGTTCGCGCTGTTTTTCCTCGGTGAATACCTGGGGATGTTCGCCATCATCGGCTTGGGCATCACGCTGTTCCTCGGCGGCTGGACCTCGCCGGTGTCGTTCCTGACGTGGATCCCGTCGTGGATTTGGTTTTTGACCAAGATGATGGCGATTGTGTTCGTCTTCATCTGGATTCGCGCCACGCTGCCGCGCTTGCGCATGGATCAACTGATGGGCTTCGCCTGGAAATTCATGCTGCCGCTCGCGCTCATCAACATTCTCGTCGCCGGCATCTGGCATTTCATGAGTCACGACTGGCAACGCTGGCTGGTTTGCTCGGCAATTATTTTTGGCGCGTATGTTGTTCTCGGTCGCGGCCTGATGGCCAACCAAAAACTCGGCAAACGCATTTATCGCTACGCGGAATAACCATGTCACCCTTTTTCATCATCACTGGAATCGTGACGCTGCTGGGCGCGGTCTTCGCCATGAGCCTGCGCAACCTTGTGCATTGCGCGCTGGCGATGGCCATCGCGTTCGCCGGCGTCGCCGCCCTGTTTTTGCAGCTCGGCGCGGAATTTGTCGGCTTCGCGCAAATCCTCATTTACATCGGCGCCATCGCCATTTTGATCGTGTTCGCGATCCTGCTCACGCGCAGCGGCGAGTCGCCGGACAAAAGCGTTTTGACCTCCGGCTGGTGGGCGGGCATCGCGGTGACGGCAATGGTGTTCACCATCCTCGGCTGGGCGGTTTTGAGCAGCTCGGCGGTGCCGAAAGAATTGCCCGCCGCGCCGGCGGCCTCGGTGAAAAACGTCGGCGACCTGCTGATGACGAAATATGTGCTGCCGCTGGAAATCGTCGCGCTCGTGCTCACCGCCGCGATGATCGGTGCGGTGCTCATCGCTTTGAAAGAAGATAATAAAGACAACGCCGGAGGCCAGCCATGACGCCGTTGCAAACCTGCCTGCTGATTTCCGCGCTCCTGTTCTCGGTCGGTTTCGCCGGTGCCGTCACGCGCCGCCACGCGATTCTCGTGCTCATCGGCATCGAGTTGATGCTGAACGCCGCGAACCTGAACTTGATCGCTTTCTGGCGTTTCGGCGCGCATCCCGAGGCGCTGAACGGATTTATTTTCGCGTTGTTTTCCATGGCGCTGGCCGCCGCCGAAGCCGCCGTCGGCCTCGCGCTGGTGATTGCGATTTACCGGCATAAGAAGACTTCCAATTTGGATGAAGTGAAGGAGTTGAAAGGATGATCTGGATCGTCAAAAATCTCTGGCTGATTCCGGCGCTGCCATTGCTGGCGGCCGGTATCATCGCTGTCAACAAACAGCCTGCGCGCAAGCTGGCGGCCGGTCTGGCCATCGGCTCGATGGCGCTCGGCTTCCTGCTTTCGCTCTGCGCGTTGGCCGCCACGCTCGGCCATCACGGCGAAGGCGCGTTCCGCGAAACGTTCAGCTTCAACTGGATTCAATTCGGCAGCCAATGGATGAGCATCGGCTGGGTGTTGGATCCGCTCACGGCCATCATGCTCGTGATGGTGACGTTTGTCGGCATGTTGATTTTCATCTTCAGCGTCGGCTACATGTCGCATGACAAAAACTTCATGCGCTTCTTCAATTTCCTAGCGCTGTTTGCGTCGGGCATGCTCGGCGTCGTCATCGCCAACAACCTTTTCCTGCTGTTTGTCTCGTGGGAAATCGTCGGCCTGACCAGCTATCTGCTCATCGGTTTCTGGTATCACAAACCGAGCGCGGCGGCGGCGGCGAAGAAAGCCTTCATCACCACGCGCATCGGTGACCTCGGCCTGCTGCTTGGCATGGTCTGGCTCTACGCGCAGACCGGCACGCTGAATCTTTATACGCCGGAACACACCGGCTGCCTGGAGGCGAGCGCGCTGGCTGGAATGGTTTCGAAAACAATTTTTGGTGGCATGATGGTTTCGACCGCGATCGGCCTGCTCATTTTTCTCGGTGCCGTCGGCAAATCCGGCCAAGTGCCGCTGCACGTCTGGCTGCCGGACGCGATGGAAGGCCCGACGCCCGTTTCTGCTTTGATTCACGCGGCCACGATGGTCGCCGCCGGCGTGTTCCTCGTGGCCCGCGTTTATCCGCTGATGGCAGCGGGAGCCGCCCCGGTGGAACACGGCGCGCCGATCACGACGGCTTTGACCGTCGTGACGTGGGTTGGTGCCATCACCGCGATTTTCGCCGCGAGCATCGCCGTCGCGCAAAATGACATCAAGCGCATCCTCGCTTACTCCACCGTTTCCCAGCTCGGCTACATGATGATGGGCCTCGGCGTTGGCGGCGTGGCCGTCGGCATGTTCCACCTCATCACCCACGCGTTTTTCAAGGCGCTGCTGTTCCTCGGTTCCGGCTCGGTCATTCACGGCTGCCACGAGGAGCAGGACGTGCGCAAAATGGGCGGACTGAAAAAATACATGCCGGTCACGTTCGTGGTTTACGCGATTGGTATGCTGGCGCTCGCGGGTTTCCCGCTGTTCTTCTCCGGTTTCTGGAGCAAGGACGAAATTCTCCATCACGCGTCACTTTGGTCGGTGTCGAAAATTCCTTTTTACCTCGGCTGCACCGGCGCGTTGTTCACCGCGTTTTACATGACGCGGCAAATGGGCTTGGTTTTCTTCGGCAGCTATCGCGGCCACGAGAAATCCAGCCATTCCGCGCACGACCACTCTCATTCCGCACACTCCTCCGAATCTGCTCACAGCCACGATCCGCACGAAAGCCCCGCCGTCATGACCGTTCCTTTGATCATCCTCGCGGGGTTCGCCATTTTGCTGGGCGTCATCGGCACGCCGGCGTGGCCGTGGTTTGACGCCTACCTGAACGGCGAACTGGCCGGGCTGCAGATCAAATTCAGCAGCCTCGCCGCCAGCGCCGGTTTGATGGGCGCTTCCGCGCTGATCGTCCTCACCGGCATCACCGTCGGCTGGATTCTTTACGGCAAGCGTCAGCGCAAGACGGCGGCGGAAAAAGACGTGCTCGAAGCCGCGCAACCGGCCATTTTCAAGCTGCTCGAAAACAAATATTTCATTGATGAAATCTACGAGGCCACGATCATCCGCTTCAACGCCTTCGCCGCGTGGCTGTGCGATTTCGCCGACAAATGGGTTTTCGGCGGCGCGGTTTTGCTCGTCAAATATCTCACGATTGGCTCGTCCTGGCTCTATCGCTTGACCGATGAAAACGTCGTCAACGGCGGCTTCGACGCGGGCTGCGGTTCCATCCGTGGCAGTGGCGGCATCCTGTCGCGGCTGCACTCCGGTCGTGTGCAAACTTACCTCCGCATCATCGGCGTCGCGCTTGTCGCGCTGATCATTTTCCTGATTTGGGGGCGCAAAGCATGAATCACTGGCTAACCATTCTTACTCTCGTCCCGTTTATCGGCGGCATCCTCGTCGCCGGCCTCGGCGCGGAACGAAAACACCTTGTTCGCGGCCTCGCGCTGGCGACCAGCCTGGTCGGACTCGGCGGCGCAATTTGCCTGTGGCTGCATTACAACGCCAAATCCGGCGACCTGCAATTCGTGGAAAAATTTGACTGGGTGCCCACGCTGGGCATCCAGTATTTCCTCGGTGTGGACGGCCTCGGCGCGCTGATGGTGCTCCTCACGGCGATTGTCACGCCGCTGGCGATTCTCGCCTCGTGGAACGTCGAAGACCGTCCGCATGTTTTTCACGCGCTGGTCTTGTGGTTGCAGGCGGGCCTGTTCGGCACGTTCACCGCCCTGAACTTTTTCCACTGGTTCCTGTTCTGGGAACTCGGCCTGATTCCCGCGTTTTTCCTCATCAAGCTCTGGGGCGGACCCAAGCGCGGCCCGGCGGCGACGCAGTTTTTCATCTACACGATGGTCGGCAGCGTGGCGTTGCTTTTGAGTTTTCTCGCGATCCGTCTGGCGACCGGCAGCTTTGATTTCATCGAGCTCGCCGCCCTGGCGAAGAGCGGCGTGCTCACGACCAAACTGCAAGCAGTTTTCGGTTGGAAAAAT
Source organism: uncultured Bifidobacteriaceae bacterium (assembly GCA_964444085.1). Taxonomy (GTDB): domain Bacteria; phylum Verrucomicrobiota; class Verrucomicrobiia; order Limisphaerales; family UBA11358; genus UBA11358. Next base: position 12,150 of record CAYUGC010000095.1, read on the forward strand.
ATTAGCCTGATCATTTTCTTCGGCGCGTTTCTCGGTTTCGCGGTGAAGGTGCCGGTGATTCCGTTCCACACCTGGCTGCCCGCCGCGTATTCCGAGGCGCCCAGTTCGGTGACGATGCTGCTGACTGGCGTCATGTCCAAGATGGGCGTCTATGGTTTCCTGCGGATTCTGCTGCCGATTTTCCCCGAGCAAATCCGGCAGGTGCTGACGCCGCTGCTCTGGCTCGCGGTGGCGACCGTCGTCCTTTCCACCTGCGCCGCTTTCGCGCAAAAAGATTTGAAGCGGATGCTCGCCTACTCGTCCATCAACCACCTTGGCTACTGCTTGCTGGCGATGTTCGCGGCGACGGCCGTGGCGACCGGCGTGAATAATCCTGATCTCCAAAAAGCCGCCGCGCTCGACGGCTGCCTGTTGCAGATGTTCAACCACGGGCTTACGGCGTCCGCGCTGTTCCTCTTCATGGCGCTCATCGAAAAGCGCAGCGGCGGCTTGCGCGGCTTGGATGATTTCGGCGGCTTGCGCAAAGTCGTCCCCGTGTTCACCGGCCTGATGGGCATCGCGCTTTTCTCCTCGCTCGGTTTGCCCGGCTTGAACGGGTTCGTCGGCGAATTCCTGATTTTCAAGGGCGTGTTCCCGCTCGCGCC
>CAYUGC010000096.1:0-12682 GCA_964444085.1 uncultured Bifidobacteriaceae bacterium
AGACCTCGCTGCGTTCCGTGAGCGTGGCGAGCGATTCGATGGCCGCACGCATTTCCATGCGATTGTTGGTGGTCGCGAGTTCGCCGCCGGAGATTTCGCGGACGGCTGCGCCGCAACGCACCACCGCGCCCCAGCCGCCGGGGCCGGGATTTCCCTCGCAACCCCCATCGGTGTAAATGACCACGGAATTCATTCGTCCAATGGCTAAACCAGTTTCTTCAAGCGCGGATCCTCGGCCAGCTTCTTGACCAGCTCCTTGATTTTCTGCGCCTGCGATTTGTGCGCCAGCAAAACGGCGTCGTCCGTCTGCACGAGAATGGAATCGCGCAGGCCGACCACGGCGATGGGCGTGCGGTGCTTGGTGCGCGCATCGTAGATGATGTTCCGCGCGGCGTCCACGTGGATGAAATCTGCCACGGCGGCGTTGCCCTCGGCGTCCTGCTTGATGTGCCGGGCGAGCGCCGGCCACGCGCCGAGGTCGTCCCACTCGAACGCGCCGTCGGCCACAATGACGTTCTGCGCCTTTTCCATGAGCGCGAAATCAATCGAGATTTTTTTGATGGCCGGATATTCCTTCGCGAGAACTTTCGCGAGCTTGGCGGGATTGTTGGCGACCTTGAACCACCGCTGGCACGCGGCGAACATCTCCGGCTGATGTTTCTCCAGACCGTTCGTGACGGTGATGAAACTCCAGACGAACATCCCGGCGTTCCAGCGATACTGGCCGCTGTTGACGTATTCTTGCGCGGTTTCGTAATTCGGTTTCTCCACGAAGCGCTCGGCCTTGAAGAAAATCGTCTTGGTCTTCTTGCCGCCGGCGGGTGTGGGCAATTCCGCGCCGGTCTGGATGTAGCCGTAGCCGGTCGCCGGCTCGGTCGGCTTGATGCCGATGGTAACAATCGCCTGCCCCTGCGCGGCGACGTCAAACGCGTCGGACAAAATCTGCTGAAATTTCTTCGCGTCTGGGATGACGTGATCCGCCGGCAGCACGGCCATCACGCCGGTGGTGGAACGCGCACCGACGAGCGCCGCGCCGAGCGTGACGGCGGCGCAGGTATCGCGGCCCATTGGCTCGGCGACGACGTTGTCCTTCGGCAGTTTTGGCAACTGCTTGCGCACCTCGGCCACCTGCGCGGCGTTGGTGATGATGAAAATGTTTTTCACCGGCACGAGCGCTAGCACATTGTCCACGGCCTGTTGGAGAAAGGAGCGTTTGCCGAAGAGCGTGAGCAGTTGCTTGGGCATTTTCTCCCGGCTCAACGGCCAGAAGCGCTCGCCGCGCCCTCCGGCCATGATGATGACGAAACGGTCGGCGTTGCTTTTGGTGGTGGTTTTCATTTAATTTGGGAAAGGCTAACACTGGCGAAAAGCCGATGGCAAGCCTCGGGTGAACGGCGTCCGGATATCCGCCAGGTAAAGGATTTCGGGCGGACAATTGGTGCTAACAATTTGGCAAATGGGAGGTTGACAAAATTGGTCAACGGTCATAATAATTCAAAGACATCTGGTTCAACTGCCGGATGGGGGAACCGGGAACGTTCCTGCAAATCAACTAATCCACAAAACAAACGTAAGGAAGAACCACCATATGAAACTAACTAAACTTGCCTTCGTGGCCCTGTCGGCCACGCTTGTATTCGGAGCCAAATCCGCTGTGGCCGCACCGGAATTCGCCGGCACCACGACGGACAACGAGAAGCTCCAGTTCAACTTGACGCTCCTGTCGCAAAACCCGGATGTCAACAAAGCCCATACCACCATTTGGAGCTTCAACAAGACCAAGCTGACCAACAAGGACATCCTGGCGTTGCTCGCCAATATGGCCAACACCACCTGGCCGGCTGGTGCGCAGTTGGAATACATCTATGACGGTTCCCGCAACGAGGTGGATGACCAACTCGTGGTCGCCGACCGCACCGGCACCAACATCCTGTTCTTCGCCGGCGACGGCGTGGATAACAGTTTTGCCTATGGTTATTTTGACTTCGATCCGTTTGACACCCAAGGCGTCTATGCGGGCAATACGACCACCCAATCCCCTGTAGGTCAGGAATCCTACGCTGAAGTTTATTTCGCCGATTTTGAATTCTATGCGGATTTCAACTACAACACTGACACCGTAGTTTCGAGTTCCAAAGTCGCCCAGACTTCTTCGAGTTACTGGGATCTCTGGGGTGGCGGTTCGACGACTGAAACCGGCGGCGATAAATGGACGCCTTACTCCGACATTGGTTTCGACAACCTGAGCGTCGCCTTGATTGGTGGCGGTTATTACAATGACAACAGTCAGAACTTCCTGACCGGCACCGTGCTCGGCGTGGAACAATGGAACAGTGTCAACCAGGCCAACCCTGCGGCCGTGGTGAAGGCGATCGGCCACAAGTCCGCGAAGAAGCACTAAGTTTAACTGACAAGGCAAGCTGGTTCGATGCGGCAAGGCTGCATCGAACCAGCTTTTTTAGGATAAACCCCGGCTGACCTGCTGTTAAAATGAATTTTCTGCCTTTGAAGTTATGGCTGGTGGCGATGGCTTTGAGCCTTTGCGTCCACGCCGCCGCCGCCGAAAAGCCGGCCGCCGGCACCAATGCCGCGCCGCTCGTGACGGCCACGAATGTCGTGGCCGGAACCAATGCGCCCTCGGAAAAGGAGATTGCGCACCAAAAACAAATCCATGACACCATTGAATATCTGGTCAGCCTGCAGATGAACAGCGACGCCGCCTCGCTCGCGGCCCTCCTCGCCGGGATGACCAATGCCGAGCCGCTGGTCCGCAAGGCCGCGCTCAACGCCGTCATCCAGTTCAACGATCGCTCGGCCATTCCTGAACTGCAAAAAATCGCCGAGGCCACGGTGGATCCCTTTGAAAAGGTGGACATCCTCAAGGCGATTGACTACATCAAGCTGCCGTCGTTCACCGAAATGATGGCCTACCAGAATTCGTTGAAAAAGGCCCGGCTTCAGACCAACGGCGTGCCCGCAGTGACCAACACTCCGGCTGTCGGCACCAATACGCCAGTGGCCGCGCATCCGTAAAATGTTCTCGCGTTCCCCGCCCGGTTTGGAACAAATTGGGAGCCACCGCGCCCGGTGAAACATGCATGAGACCCAAATTTGTCATCGCCCTATTTTTGATCGCGGGAATTTTCAGCGGCGGCGCGATTTATTTAAAACACCGGTTTGCGCCGGCGGCGACGCCGGTGGCGACGGAAGCCGTGGCGGTACCCGCGCCGGAGCCGCCGCAGAAAAATGCGGTGGCCGATTTGCCGCCGTTGCCGCTGCCCGCGTCCGTGCCGGCCCCGGTTCCCGTCCTGTCGCCGGAACAGCAGCTCGCCGCCATGGACGCAGAAATAGAGAGGCTCCGCGTGGCGGGCTTGAGCGATGATCCGGCGGATTTGGCAATCATCCTGACCAACCTGAACAATCCCGAAAAAGAAATCCGCGAGGCCGCCCTCAACGCCGCCATGCAGTACGGCAGCACCAACGCCATTCCCGCGCTGCTCACCGCCGCCACGAACGCGGTTGACCCGAAGGAGAAAATTGAACTCACCGAGGCCGCCGAATTCATCGCGCTGCCGAGCCTGGCGTTCAACACGAACGCCGTTCCGCAGACGCCAGAGCAGATCCAGGCCGACCAAGAGAAGCGGAACCAGATGCAGGCCGACCGGCAGGGCCGATTGCAAAGCCGTCAGCGCGCGCCCGGCCAGAATCAAAATGCCCAGCCCGCGATGGATCCCAATGCCGTCCCGCCGGAAGGCAATCAAAACCAGTAGCCGGTCTTACAAAGTTTTCACCGCGTCCGCCAGCGACTTCACGAACCCGCCGACCTTCGCCACCAGTTCCGGCGATTGGCCGTGCGTGGCAATCTGATTCACAATGGCGCTGCCCACCACGCACGCGTCCCCCGCCGAGGCGACCGCCTTGGCCTGGTCGGGATTGGAGATGCCGAAGCCGATGGCGATGGGTAATTCCGTGTGCGCGCGGATTTTGGCGACTTGGGCACCGAGATCCGTGGCCACGCTCGTCTGCATGCCCGTCACGCCCACGCGCGAGATGTAATAAATGAAACCGCTGCCGCGCTTCACGATGAGTTCCATACGGTCTTCCGGCGTCGTCGGCGCGACGAGATAAATGGGGCAGAGACTGGCCGACTGCATCAGCGCCTCGTAGTTGTCCGATTCCTCCGGCGGCAAATCGAGGACGAGCAAACCATCCACGCCGGCCTGCGCACAGCCGGCAATGAATTTTTCCAGCCCGACCTTGTGGATGAGGTTGAAATAAATGTAGAGGACGATGGGAATCTGCGACTGTTTGCGGATATCTGCGATGGTCGCCAGCAGTTTCGGCGGCGTGGTGCCGGATTCGAGGCCGCGCTGGGCGGCGAGTTGGTTCACCAAACCATCGGCCAGCGGATCGCTGAACGGCACGCCGAGTTCCAGCACGGCCACGCCGGCCTGGTCGAAGGCCAGCGCGAGGTCGTGTGTCGCTTGCAGATGCGGATCGCCCGCGCCGATGTAAACGACGAGGCCCTTTTTCCCGGCGGACTTGAGCTGCGCGAATTTCGCGACGATACGGTTCATGTGCGGCAAAGTTTCGAGTTTCAGCCGTCAGGTTTCAAGCGGCAAGTTTCAAGAAGAAGGTCGTTTTCTTCTTAAGTCAGCTTATTTACATCCGATAGAAGGCTGAACAAATCTATTCAAGCGCTCCAGGGCCGTGATGGGATTTGGATAAATCGAAAAACGCCTCTATTTTACCATGAGCAAGACCATTGAATTAAATCCGGTCACGCGCATCGAAGGCCATCTGGCGATCAAGGTGGAAGTCGAGGATGGCAAGGTGGCGAAAGCCTATGTCGCCGGCGAAATGTTCCGCGGCTTCGAGAAAATCCTGCGCGGCCGCGATCCGCTGGACGCCCAGCATGTGACGCAGCGCATCTGCGGTGTCTGTCCGGTGGAACACGGCACGGCTTCCGTGCTGGCGCAGGAAATGGCTTACAACCTGACGCCGCCGCCCAACGGCTTTCTGGCGCGTTATCTTCTGCAGGCGGCAAATTTCCTGATGTCGCACATCACGCATTTTTACATTTTGTCCGGGCCGGATTTTGTGGATGTGGCGAAGATTGCGGACTACCAGGGCAGCGATCCCGCGCTGGTGGCGCTGCGGAACTGGGTGAAGTCGCAGCTCAACTCGCGCTCGGTGGTGCCCGGCGGACCGTTCCTGCCGCGTTATGCCGCCCAGTATTTGCAGGATGCCGACGCCAATTACACCATTCTCCGGCATTATCTGGAAGCGATTGAAATGCGGACGCTGGCGCATCGCATGGGCGCGATTTTTGGCGGCAAGCTGCCGCACGCCGCCACGCTGGTGCCGGGCGGCATCACGGAAAAAATGACGGCGCTGAAGATCAGCGAATATCGTTCCGCCCTGGATACGCTGCGCGATTTTGTGGAGCAGTCGTATCTGCCGGACGTGGTCGCGGTGGCCAAGGCGTTTCCGGATTATTTTACGGTGGGCAAGGGCTGTGGCAATTACCTGTCTTATGGCGTGTTTCCCATAACGGCCGGCAACGCCACCAAGCTCCTGCCCGCCGGGGTTTTGCTGGAAGGAAAATTGCAGCCGCTCAATCCGGACGCCATCGCCGAGGAAGTTGGCTATTCACGGTATTCCTCCGGTTCGGGCTTGAGTCCGTATGTCGGCGAAACGGTCGCCGCGCCGGACAAAGCCGCCGCCTATTCCTGGCTCAAGGCCCCGCGCTACCACAACAAGGTCATGGAAGTCGGCCCGCTGGCCCGCGTGATGGTGGGTTGTCAGGACGGCCAGAACGCGGCGCTCAAGAGTGCCGTGGACGCGTTGCTCAAGGAGGTTGGACGCGAAGCCGGCGATTTGAATTCGGTCCTGGGCCGGCATGCCGCGCGGGCACTGGAATGCAAATTCATCATTGACCAGTGCGACCAATGGCTGGATCAGGCGACACCCGATGCGCCGACATTCACCGACTTTTCCATCCCCGAAACCGGTCGCGGCTGCGGCCTGACGGAAGCCGCGCGCGGCGCGCTGGGACACTGGCTGGAAGTCAAAGATTCCAAAATCAGCAATTACCAATGCGTGGTGCCGACGACGTGGAACTGTTCGCCGCGCGACGATCGCGGGGTGCCGGGCACGGTGGAGCAGGCGCTCGTGGGGCTGCCGATCGCTGATCCGCAAAATCCGATTGAAGCGGCGCGCGTGGTGCGCTCGTTCGATCCCTGCCTGGCCTGCGCCGTGCATTAAACCAGAGCCGATTTGAATGAACTAAGCCGCCGTTCCTTTCTTGAACTCAGCGCCAAACTCTGCGCCGCCATGGGGCTGGGTGCCGGCATGATTCCGCAACTGGCCGCGGCCGCCGAGGAACTCGCCGCCGGCCACGCGCCGGTGTTGTGGTTGCAGGGACAAAGCTGCTCCGGTTGTTCCATCTCGCTGCTGGATGCCGAGTCCATCCGTCCCGTCAAATTGCTCACCAGCTATATTAATCTGTCCTTTCACCAAACTTTGTCCACCGCCACCGGGGAAGCAGCCGTGGCCACGGTGAACAAAATCATCGCCGCCGGCGGCTATATTTTGATCGCCGAGGGCGCGGTGCCGGCCGGGATGCCGAAAGCCTGTTCGTTCGGCGGCGAATTGTTTGGCGATCAACTGGTGCGCGCGGCCAAGGGAGCCAAGGCGATTATCGCCATCGGTTCCTGCGCCGCGTTTGGCGGGATTCCCGCCGCGGAAAACAATCCCACCGGGGCCGTGAGCGTGCCGCAATATCTCAAAGACAAAGGGATCACCACGCCCACCATTTTGACGCCCGGTTGTCCGTGTCATCCCGACTGGTTACTGGGCACCGTGACCCATGCGCTCAAAGTGGGCATCCCGCCGCTGGATTTCATGGGCCGGCCCAAGGCGTTTTACGGAAGGCTCATTCACGATCAATGCCCGCGTTTTGCCGACTACGAGCGGGAACACTTCGCGAAGACCTTTGGCGAGGACGGCTGCCTCTTCAAGCTCGGCTGCCTCGGCCCGATCACGCACACCGACTGTTCGGTGCGGCCATGGAACGGCGGCGTCAATTCCTGCATCCGCGCCGGCGCGCCGTGCATTGGCTGCGGTGGCGAACAATTTGCCGCCCAGGCGGACGTATCGTTCATCACCAAAAAACGCGCCGCGGAAAAATCCGACAAAACCGCATGAACCTGCACTTCAAACCCATACTCTGGCTCGTTGGCGGCATTGTCGTCGCGTTCGCGCTGTCGCTCGGGGTCCAGCTTTACCGCAACACCACGCTCCAACAGCGGCTGGCGGATGAAAACACCGCGCTGATTGAAAAGAGCGAGTGGAACAACGCGGAGAATGTCTTTCAGGCCGGACAAACCAGCGTCCAAAACTCGCTGGAACGCGGCGAGATGGAAAAGTTCGTCAACCGATTGCAAGACCAGCGCAACATGAAGGGAATGCTGGAATTTTCCCTGTTCAATCCGGAAGGCGACGTGACGTATTCCTCCGATCCCCAGTTCCTGAAAAAGACGCTGCCGGCCGAGGTGGGCGCCATTTTGCAGGCCAAGCCCGAACGCTACAAACGTCTGACCACCGACGCCTTTGAAATTTACGAGCCGCAAATCGTGGTCGCCGATTGCATCCGCTGCCATACGACTTGGAAGAAGGGCAGTTCCGGCGGCACGCTGCTGTGCCGCTTGTCCACCGAGGGTCTGGTGCAAACCAAGCAGGCTTCCGCCGTTTCCATGACCAAGATGAAGTCGTCACAGATCATCAGCGGCGTGGTGATCACGATCATCATCGCCGGCTTTTTCGTGGTGCTCGCCGTCGTGGTGGTGCAAAAGCAAATCACGGCGCCGCTGAACGTGGTGTTGGGTCATCTTACCGGGGCCTCGGATCAGGTGCGCGCCTTTGCTCAACAAATTGGCACGGCCAGCCAGTCGCTGGCCGAAGGCGCCAGCGAGCAGGCCGCCTCGCTGGAGGAGACCAGCGCCTCCTTGGAAGAACTGTCGTCCATGACCAGGCGCAATGCCGAGAATGCGCAGGAAGTAAAAGATTTGGCCGGCAAAACCCGCACGGTCACCGAGTCGGGCACGGCCGAGATCCAGCACATGAACCAGGCGATGGCCGACATCAAGGCCGCCAGCAACAATATTTCCAAGATCATCAAGTCCATTGATGAAATCGCCTTCCAGACCAACATCCTCGCGCTCAATGCCGCCGTCGAGGCCGCCCGCGCCGGCGAGGCCGGGGCGGGGTTTGCCGTGGTCGCCGACGAGGTGCGCAGTCTGGCCCGGCGCAGCGCCACCGCCGCCCGCGAGACCGCCGAGAAAATCGAGGATTCCATCGGCAAGAGCGAACGTGGCGTCCAGATCAGCGAGCAGGTTTCCAAATGCTTCGACGAAATCGCGGACAAAATCCGCAAGGTGGATGATCTGGTGGCCAGCATCGCCAGCGCGTCCAAGGAGCAAAGCCACGGCATCAGCCAGCTCAACGCCGCCGTCGGCGAAATGGACAAGGTGACCCAGTCCAACGCGGCCAGTTCCGAGGAGAGCGCCGGCGCCGCGCTGGAACTCAACACTCAGGCTGATGCCTTGAAGGAAGCGCTGGAACAGATGACCAAACTGATGGCGGGAGCCAAAGCCGCCGCGGAAACGGAAGCGGAAACCACCGGCATCCGGCCGCCACCCACCCATGGCCGGCAACTTATTCCATCGAGCCACACCCGCTCCCGCACGACCTCCCCGGAGATCAGCCGACGGAACTGAAAATTTCCGGCCGGCGCGTGGCAAGGCTTTCACCAGTCCTTTGCCACGTCGCGCCTCGGCGGCGGGGCGCGAAGCAAAGAAGCAGATTTGACCGTGCGCCGGATTTCTCGCACACTCCCGGCATGGCAAGCAGCTTTGGACAATTGTTCCGCATCTCGACGTGGGGCGAGTCCCACGGCGGTGGCGTGGGCGTCGTGGTGGACGGCTGTCCGCCGCGTCTAAAACTTTCCGAGGCCGACATCCAGCCCGATCTCGACCGGCGGCGTCCCGGCCAGTCCAAGATCACCACGCCGCGCAAGGAATCCGACACGGTGCAGATCATGTCCGGCATTTCCATGACCGGCAAAACCCTCGGCACGCCAATCTGCCTCTGGGTCAAAAACGAGGACCAGCGCTCCGAGGCTTACAACGAGATGAAGGACAAGTTCCGTCCTTCGCACGCGGACTACACTTACTTCGCCAAATACGGCATCCGCGCCTGGCAGGGCGGCGGCCGGGCGAGCGCGCGCGAGACGATCGGCCGCGTGGCCGCCGGCGCCATTGCCAAAAAGATTTTGCGTGAGAAGTTCGGCGTGGAAGTCCTCGCCTACGTCAAGCAGGTGCAGAAAATCATCGGCGACGTGAATCCCGACACGGTGACGCTGGCTGAAGTGGAGTCCAATATCGTTCGCTGTCCCGACGCGAAGGTGGCGGAGAAAATGATCCGGCTCATCGAGAAAATCCGCAACGGCGGCGACACCGTCGGCGGCATTGTCGAGGGCGTGGCGCGCGGCGTGCCCGCCGGCTGGGGGGAACCGGTGTTCGACAAACTGGAAGCCGATCTGGCCAAGGCGATGCTGAGCCTGCCGGCGTGCAAAGGCTTCGAGAGCGGGTCCGGCTTCGGCGGTATTTTGCTGACGGGCCGGGAGCACAACGATTTGTTCCGCTCGAAGAACGGAAAGGTTTTCACGACCACGAACCGCTCCGGCGGGATCCAGGGCGGCATCTCGAACGGCGAGACGATTATTTTCCGCACCGCGTTCAAGCCGGTGGCCACCGTGATGCACGAGCAGGACACGGTGGACGAGAAATTTCACAACACCACGCTTAAGGGCCGGGGCCGGCACGATCCGTGCGTCTTGCCGCGCGCGGTGCCGATGGTGGAGGCGATGACCGCGCTGGTGCTGGTGGATCACGCGTTGCGGCAGAAAGCGCAGTGCGGCTGATTTTTACCGCCCCGGCGCAGGATTGCTTAATTAAAATTTGTATGGCTGAAAAGAAACTCAACGAACTGCCGCCCGACCTGCGCCGGCTTTATGCGAAGGCCGTCGAGGCCGCGCAGCGGGACAACCACGATTACGCGCTCACCCTGTTCTGCCAGGTCCTGAAACTTGAGCCGGGGATGTTTGATGCCCGCAAGGCGCTGCGCGCAGCGCAGACGGCGAAATCCGCCGGCGCGAGCACGGGCTTTTTCAAGAAGATGATCAGCAGCGCCGGTTCATCGCCGCAGATCACCAAGGCGAAGTTCGCGCTGGGAAAAAATCCCGCCGAGGCCATGGCCATCGCCGAGGAGGTGCTGAACGGCGACGCGAACAATCCCTTTGCCCACCGTATTATTGTGGATGCGGCACACGTGTTGGAATTGCCGCAGACGGCGGTGCTCTCGCTGGAAACGATGGTGCGGCAGTCGCCCAAGGACAAGCATCTCGTCATCGAGTTCGCGAACACCGTCGCGCAGGCCGGCGTCCATGCCGGCGTCGCGGAGCAATACCTCGACGAACTCATCCGCACCACGCCTTACGACCCGGACTTGCAGCAGGCGCAGAAGAATCTCTCCGCGCACAAGACGATGGACGAGGGCGGCTATAGCGCGCTGGAGGACGGCAAAGGCTCCTACCGCGACATCCTGAAAAACAAGGAGGAAGCCATCTCGCTGGAACAGGAACAGCGCTCGCAGAAGACCGAGGACGTGGCGTTGCGGCTGATCGAGGAATACGAGACGCGCCTCATCACCGAGCCGAACAACCAGAAACTCATCCGCTCGCTGGCGGAGCTTTACACGCAGAAGAACCAGTTTGCCCGCGCCCTGGCGCTTTATGAGCGCCTCCGGTCGTCCGAGCTCGGCAGCGACGCCGCGCTCGATCGCGCCATCGCCGAGACCACCCTCCGGCAATATGATTTTCAGATCGCACAGTTGAATCCTTTCGACGAGGGCAGCACCGAGAAGATTGCGGCCATCAATGTGGAAAAGACGACCTTCCAGCTCGCCGAATGTCAGAAGCGCGTGGAGAAATATCCCACCGACCTCGCCATCCGTTTCGAGCTGGGGCAGCTTTACTTTGCGGCGGGGAAAATCGGCGAGGCGATCGCGGAATTCCAGAAGGCGCAGCAGAACGCGCACAAGCGCATCGCGGCGATGAGCTTTCTCGCGCAATGTTTTGCCAAGCGTGGCATGAACGATTCCGCCGTGCGCACGCTCCAGAACGCCATCAAGGAGAAACCCGCGTTCGACGACGAGAAAAAGGATTTGATCTACCAGCTCGGCTGCGTGTTCGAGAAGATGGGCAAGAAGGCCGAAGCCATCGAGCAGTTCCTCATCATCTACGAATCCGATGTGACCTACCGCGATGTGGGCGCGAAGGTGGACGCCCATTACGCCGGGCAGTAAGCCGGTTCAAATCCGCTGCTCGTCCAAGTCAATCACGTCCACGAAAGTCTTCACGTCGTCGCGGTGCCCGCCGCCGCATTGCTCCTTGCGCATTTTCAGGCGGGCTTGGGCGGCGGCGTCATCAGCCTTGGGGCGGCTCAACATTTCCTGCCAGTGCGCGTCCTTTTCGGTGGCGGTGCGTTTCACATTTTTCCGCACCCAGTCGCAGACTTCGCCGTCGGTCACGGAATTTTTCACGACGGCAAGGAATTGTTCATGGGTCACGCCGGCGGTCTTGAGCCAGAGTCCGTCAAATGCCTGGCCGAGATTTTCCTGGTAGTCGGCGTGGAGTTTGCCGGCGAGGTGCAGCCGGATCTTGTCAACATAGCGCGGCAGATAATGCCAGCTGTCCATGGTTTCGCGCGGGCTGCGGGGATGGATGATTTCGCTCATGGGAAAATCATCCTTGAACCCATAAAAAAATCAACCACAGATAAACACGGATGGTCACGGATAGGAACTTGGACGCGAATTGCACGAATTAACACGAATTAAAAGCGGAATTGAGTTGGCGAAAAATTGCGCAATTCGCGTCAAAACGTTTTGGTTTTGCCTCTGTGTCCATCCGTGTCCATCCGTGGTTAAACTTTCCAGCGATAATCTGATTTGCATTTCCGCCGTGCGCTTCCATCTTCTCTGGCATGAAACAATTTGATTTCGACGTGGCCGTGATTGGCGGCGGCAGCGGCGGTTACGCGGCGGCGCGCACGGCGGCGGGCGCGGGTTTGAAAACCGTCGTTATCGAGGGCGGTGAAGCGGTCGGCGGGCTGTGCATCCTACGCGGCTGCATGCCGACGAAGGCCATGCTCTACGCGGCGGAGGTGAAGCATCTCGCCGAGCACGCCGAAACGTGGGGCGTGCGCGCGGGTAAAGTCACTTTTGATTTTACCAAAGTCATGGCGCGTAAAGATGAGCAGATAAAAGACTTTGCCGACTTCCGCGTGAAACAGCTGAACGATGGCCGTTTCAAATTTATCCGCGCCAACGCAAGTTTTCTCGACGCGCATAAGGTGAAGCTGAGCAATGGCAGGAAGCTCACTGCAAAACATTTTGTTGTCGCCACCGGTTCCCGCGTGTCGCCTGCACCGCTGCCGCAACTGGAAGAGGTCGGCTTCATCACCAGCGACGATGCGGTTGCGCTGAAGAAATTGCCGAAGTCGCTCATCATCCTTGGCGGCGGCGCGATTGCGTGCGAGTTCGCGCAGTTCTTCGCGCG
>CAYUGC010000097.1:0-10531 GCA_964444085.1 uncultured Bifidobacteriaceae bacterium
TTCAAAAAATTATTTTGGTAAAGAAAAGGTAAAGAAAAGGTAAAGCGGATCGGTGAGGCGCTTGCCAGTGGCGCTGCCACCGTCCGCGAGCCGTGCAGCGCGACTCGCAGCCGCCGGCGCACAAAAAACGGGGTGACAAAAACGCCAAAACGCGCCAAATCGTGCCAAATCGCGACAAAACACAAAAAACGACCTATGACAGTTTCAATCAACCTTGGCCCCAAGCGGCCCGGGCAGGGTGGTGGAGGACGGTGCGCTGCGCCGTCCGCTGTCCGGCGCTTCCCCGTCTTCCGCCGGACCGCCTTTGCCCCCCACTGACGAATGACAAATGACGAATGACGATGGCCAACATTGATTTTTCTGACCGGCTCTAAAGCGGGCTTGGTCAACTGCTCGTCGCGGCCGATCTCAATCGGGATGCAGGGTGCGATGGACGGTTTCGGCCATTGTCCGGACGGTGCTGGGTTTTTCCAGCAACTCGCGGAAGCCCAGTGCCCGCACTTTTTCGACATTCAGGGAGCCGCTGTAGCCGGTCATCAAGATGATGGGGAGGCCGGGCCGGATTTGGAGCATCTCGACGCCGAGATTCAGGCCGTCCATGGCCGGCATGGACAGGTCGGTGATGACCAGGTTGAAGGCGTCCGGTTTTTCGCGGACTGCGGCCAGCGCTTCGATGGCGCTGGTTTTCATGGTCACGTTGTAGCCGAGGCCTTCGAGCATTTTTTTGCCAAGGCTGGTCAAGGACTCCTCGTCGTCCACGAGCAGGATGTGTTCGCCCTGGCCGAGTGGGATGGGCGACACCGCCTTTTCCGGCACCACGGCCTGGGTTTTCATGACGGGGAAATACAAGTGGAACACGGTGCCTTTGCCCGGCTCGCTGTAAACGGAGATGCCGCCGTCATGGCTTTTCATGATGCCGTGCACCACGGCCAGCCCCAGGCCGGTGCCTTCGCCCACGGGTTTGGTGGTGAAAAAGGGATCAAAAATCCGTTTCACGGTGGCGCGATCCATGCCGCAGCCGGTGTCGCTCACCGAGAGCTGCACATAACGCCCCGGCTGGAAGTGCTGGGTGGCGACGAAGGCCTCATCCGCCTCCAGGACCTGCAATTCGATTTTGAGCGTGCCCGGTTGGTCGTGCATGGCGTGCCAGGCGTTGGTGCCGAGGTTCATGATCACCTGATGAATGGAGGTGGCGTTGGCCAGCACGGTGGGGGTTTCGACCAGGTTGGCTTGTATGTTGATGGTGGCCGGCACGCTGGCCCGCAAAAGCTTGAGGGCTTCCAGAATGATGGGATTCAACTGGAGGGGTTCGCGCTCGGTCTTGCTCTGGCGGCTGAAGGTCAGGATTTGGGCGACCAGGCCGGTGGCCCGGTCAGAGGCTTTTGAGATGTGTTCCAGATAGGCCAGGATGTCCGGACGGTCGGCCGCCGCCGCGTGGGCCAGGTAAATGTAGCCCACGATGGCGGAAAGGATGTTGTTGAAATCATGGGCGATGCCGCCGGCGAGTTGGCCGATGGATTCCATTTTTTGCGCCTGCAGGAACTGCGCCTCCAGTTTGCGGTGCGCGGTGATGTCCCGAAACAACCAGATGCGGCCATAATATTTTCCGCGCTTGTCCCGGACGGGCGACGAGTAGCGGTCCAGGATCGTGCCGTCGGCCAGTTCAATCTCGTCGTGGCCAACCTCGTCTCGATGGGCATAGAGATGTTCCACCCGGGCAAGATATTCCTCTGGATGCTTCATCTGACGGGCGGCGTGTTGCAGCAGCTGGTTGTCGCCCGGGTTCCCGGCAATCTCCGGGGGCACCTGAAACAATTCGAGGAGCCGCTGGTTTTGCAGCAGTATCTTGTTCTGGCTGTTCACCACCAGGATGCCGTCGGGCGCGGAATGCACCTGCGCCTCGAAAAAAGCGGTGCGCCAGCGCAGTTCGTTCTCGACCTGCTTGCGCTCGGTGATGTCGCGCGAAATACCCATGATGCCGATGATATTTCCGTCGGCGTCGCGCATCGGCATTTTCGTGGTGGACGCCCAGGTGACCCGTCCGTCCTGCCACACCTCGCGCTCCTCCTTGGCGATGATCGGCCACCCGGTGCGGATGATTTCCTGTTCGTCCTCAAAGGCGGGCCGGGCGTGCGCCTCCGTGAAGAAGTCAAAATCCGTCTTGCCCACCAGCTGGTCCGGGGAGCCCACCCCGAACTGGCGGGCCTGGGCCTTGCTGGATTTGATGAAGCGGGACTGGGTGTCCTTGAAATAAATATGGTCCGGCGAATTATCCAGCATCGTCTGCCACAGATACCGTTCGTATTCCAGCGCGGCTTCCGCCCGCTTGCGTTCGGTGATGTCCTG
Source organism: uncultured Bifidobacteriaceae bacterium (assembly GCA_964444085.1). Lineage (GTDB taxonomy): Bacteria > Verrucomicrobiota > Verrucomicrobiia > Limisphaerales > UBA11358 > UBA11358. The sequence goes on from CAYUGC010000097.1 coordinate 2,347, forward strand.
GATGGCCGCGCGCATGCCGACAATGACGCCGTCCTCCCGTTTCAGCAGCCGGTCCTTGATGAGCACCGGAAAGGTGGATCCGTCCTTCCGGCGGAACGTCCGCTCGAAGCCTTCCGGCGGCGACAGCTCCCCGCCCAGTTTCGCCAGCGCGGCCCGGCGGGATAGTTCCTCATCCGCCGCCAGCTTCCAGACAAACTGCCCGAGCAGTTCTTCGGCGGTGTAGCCCAGCATTTTCAGCTCGGTGTTGTTGATGCGGACGAGGCGGCCCTCGGTGTCCACCTCGTGAAAACCCACGGGGGCGTTTTCGAACAGGTCCTTGAATTCCTCACGGCTCCGGCGCAGCACCGCCTCCGCCACCTTTTCCTGCGCTTGCAGCCGCTTTTGTTCCAGCGCGTGTTTGACCGCCTGGCCCAGGCGGGTGATCCGGTCCTTCAGCAGGTAGTCCGTGGCGCCTTGCTTCATGGCTTTCACGGCCAGCTCTTCGCCGACCGTTCCCGAAATCAGGATGAACGGAATATCCAAGCCGCTCGCCTGCGCCAGTTCCGCCGCCCGCAGGCCGCTGAACTGCGGCATCGCATAATCGGAAAGGATGATGTCCGGCAGCTTTTTAAGTTCCGCCAGAAAATCCGGTTCCGTCTCCACGCGCCGCCACGCCGGGGCAAAGCCGTCGCGGCGCAACTGGGCCAGCACCATTTCCGCGTCATCGGCCGAATCCTCGACAATCAAGATGTTCAGCGGTGTGGCCATGGACGGTCAGTGGTTGGGCGGCAGGTTGAGTAGCAGCCAATACATCCCCAGATCCTGCACGGCGGCGGCGAAGCCTTCAAAGTTCACCGGCTTGACGATGTAGCTATTGGTGCCGAGTTTGTAACTTTCGATCACGTCCTTCTGCTCCTTGGAAGAGGTCAGGATCACCACGGGAATCGTCTTTGTGCGCGGATCGCCCTTGACGCGTTGCAACACTTCCAGACCGTCAATTTTCGGCAGCTTAAGATCGAGCAAAATCAATTTCGGCCCGTTTTCCACCTTGCGTCCGGCGTGGGCGCCCCGGGCAAAAATAAAATCCAACGCCTCGGCGCCGTCGTGGGCGATTTGGATGTGGTTGGCCAGATTCGCCTTGCGCAGCGCCCGCAGCGTCATGTGCAGGTCGTCCTGGTTGTCCTCGACCAGCAGGATTTCAACTTCCTTGGTTTCATTCATGGTTGGTTTTCTCCTTCGATGGTGAAATAAAAAGTGGCGCCGTGGTTCAACTGCGCCTCGGCCCACACGCGCCCGCCGTGGCGATGGATGATCCGCTGCACAATCGCCAGGCCGACACCCGTGCCCTCGAACTCGTCCGCGCGGTGCAGCCGCTGGAACACGCCGAACAGTTTGCCCACATACTGCATGTCGAAGCCCACGCCGTTGTCGCGCACAAAATAAACGTTCTCGCCGTCGTCCCGCGTGCAGCCGACCTCCACGATCGCCGGCGCGCGGTCGCGGGAGTATTTGATCGCGTTGGACAACAGGTTGATCCAGACCTGCTTCAGCAGCAGGGGATCGCCCTGGCACGTCGGCAGTTCCCCGATCCGCAGCTCGATCTGGCGGTCTTCCAGCAGCGGCTTCAATTCATCCAGGGACTCCTGGACAATCCGCATGGAATTCACGGGCTGCCGGTTCATGGCCAGCCGGCTCAACCGGGAGAACGCGAGCAGGTCGTCAATCAATTCCCCCATGCGCTGCCCGCCATTGCGAATCCGCTCCAAATAATTCCGGCCCGCATCCGGCAGCAGCGGGCCGAAATCATCCAGCACGATTCCGGCAAAGCCATTCACGGCCCGCAGCGGGGCGCGCAGATCATGGGAAACCGAATAGGAGAACGCCTCCAGCTCCTTGTTGGCCGCCTCGAGTTCGACCGTGCGTCGGGCGACGCGCTGTTCCAGTTCCGCGTTCAACTGACGGATCTCCGCCTCGGCATTTTTGAGATCGTTGATGTCCACCACGGTGGTCAGCTCCTCGTAGTTTCCGTCGGCGCATTTGCGGCGTTGGAAGGTGAAGGCGACCCAGACCACCTCGCCGTCCAGTTTGACAAAACGCTTCTCCAGCGAGATTTTTCCGGTCCGATCCGGTCCCAGCAGTTCATCGGCAAGTTTCTGTTGCCGGAGGGCGTCTTCGGGATGGACCAGCCGTTGGTAAATCCCCGGGCTCTTATCCTGTTCCCTCGTGAGGCCGCAAATCCGCAGGTGGGCATCGTTGATGATGCGCTGGTATTGTCCGTCCGGCTGCACGATGGCATAAGCGATGCCGACGGGCGTTGACTCAAAAATCAACCTGAAGCGCGCCTGCTCCCGCGCCGCTTCTTCCTGCGCCCGTTTGCGCCCGGTGATGTCGGCGCGGATGGCGACGTATTGGCGGGGTTTGCCGTCATCGTTGAGGAACGGCACGATGGTGGTGTCCACCCAATAGAACGAACCATCCTTGGCCCGGTTCTTGATCTCGCCATGCCAGACCTGGCCACGCGCAATCGTCGTCCACAGATCGCGGATGAATTTCTTGGAGTGATGGCCGGAGTTGATGAGGCGGTGATCCTGGCCGAGCAGTTCCGCGCGGGAGTATTTGGAGATGGCGCAAAATTTGTCGTTGACGTAGGTGATCTTGCCCTGCGCATCGGTGATGGCCACGATGGCGTGCTCGTCCAGCGCGGCCTTGAGGTCATTGACCTCCTTCAGCGACGCCTTGAGCCGGTCCTCCGCCTGTTTGCGTTCGGTGTTTTCCTCGCGCAAGGCGTGTTCCTGTTCCCCGATGTCGGCGAGCATTTGGTTGAACGCGTCCGTGAGCAGGCCCAGTTCGTCCGCGCCGAATTTCCTGGCCCGGACGGAATAATCCCGCCGTTCGGAAATGGCCTTGGCCGTCTCGGCGAGCGCCAAAATGGGCTGCGAAATCTGTTTTTGCAACGTGCGTGAAAGCAGATAAGCCACCAGAATCGAACATGTGACAATAAATGCCGAAAGCCAGGCATACGCGCGGTAGCGGCTGGTCAGGGCGGATAAGTCGGATTGGAGAAAAACGGTGCCGAGCATCCGGTCGCCTTCGATCACCGGGCAGAAAATTTCCAGATGCCCGTTCCGATAACCCGATTTTCCGGGCCGCGCCGGGAAAAGCCCGGGCGCCGCGGTGGCTGGAAACTTTGCGAAAAACTTCCCTTGATTGTCGTAAATGCCCGCGACCATGATCCGCTTGTCCATCTTGAGCGCAGCCAGCACGCTGGCGGCGTCGGATTCATTTTGGAACGCCAGCGCCGCCGTTGAATTGGCTGCGATGATCTGGGCGCGAGTTGTGTAGCCCTGAATCATGCCTGTGCGCAGCGTGACAATTTCGTAAGTGACAAACGCCGCGCAGGTCAGCAGCAACACCACGCCGCTGGTCAGCAGGCTGACCGCCATCAATTTTTGCCGGATGGGAGTGTTTCTAAACATGGTCAATCCTTTCCGGGAACAACAATTTCCGCCAACCGGAGCAGCTTGGAACTGATGGCCAGGTTGGCGGCTTGGGCGGCGGCTAGGTTGATCCGTAGGTGGATCTTGTTTTTCTCGGTGACGAACCGGATCATGCCACCCCGCTGGGCAAAACTCTCGGCGTCACCCACCGTCAGGATGTTCCGGCCCTTCAAGCTTTCAAAAATCCGGTTCAGCCGGTCCGCTTCCGACTGGCTGACGAACAGGATGTGGCACGTTTTGATTTCCTCCGGACGGCGATAGTGCTGGATGACCAGCGGATGCTGGTTCACCGTTTCACCGCGCACTGTTTCCTCCAGATAGTTGCCAAACGGGTTTTCGCCGAGCACGCCGATGACCAGCGGCGTCTGCGCTCCGGGAAAAGCATTGGTCGGCCACTCGACAAATTGCGAGAAGTTAAAAAGAAACACGGCCTTGATCTCGTATTCCTTTGAAATCACCGGCTGGGCCGCCTGGGTCAAGCCGCCCAGCAGCAGCAGCAGCGCCAGCACGGCAGCACTAGCACCGGGCAAACGAAAATGCCGGCCGCCGCTTCGCGCACCACGCAATGTGCTTAAAACTCCCATGAGATTTTTCCGTAAACGCTGCGGGCTATCTCCTCCCGGCTCGAACTCGGAAAACCATATTCCGGGTGATGATCGTGCAACAAGTTTTGTCCGACAATGGACAGTTCAAGCTGTTTGGTGACATGCCACGCCAGTCGGGCATCCATTTCAAAATAACTCGGCACGATGCCGGGGGTCGGCCCGTTGTTGTTGTGCAGCCTGTCCACCCAGCGCAGCCCGGCGTCCAGTTCCACGTTGTGCGGCAAATCCATCGAGGAACGGATTTGGAACTGGTTTTCGGGGTCGGCCGTTTCATTCAACCCATGGCTGAAATCCGTTTCCCCCGGTTTGACGCGAAGATGCTCTTTGAGGAAATCGTAGCCGGCATGCCATCGCCACCAATCAAGCATCTGATAGGTGGCATTCAACTCGACGCCATAGGTTTCGCCGGCAAGGTTGTTCGCAGCCACTATCGGGAAGCCGAAAAAAGCGGGCGGCGGGCTGGGGGTGAAACTGCGGATATTGTCGTAATCGTTGTAGAAAGCGGAGACGGATGCCGAAACTTTCGAAGAAAGCTGTGCGCGATAACCCAGCTCGTAGGCCAGCAAGGTTTCTGATTCAAAATGGCTGCTGCCATCCAGAAGGCTCGTCGGGAGTGGTGTCGAGAAACCCGTGGGTTCCACCAGGTCACGGTCAATGCGCGAAGGCGTCCGCACGGCGCGGGAAATGGCGCCCCAAACCATTTGTTTGGGCGTTACATTCCATTGCAGCCGGCCGCTCGGTTCAAATTCAAAGCCGGTATAATCGTTGTGTTCAACCTTCGTCCCGAGCGTGAAGAAGAGGTCTTTGCGCAGCTTGAATTCGTCCTGCACGAACCCGCTGAATAAATTCTGATCCAGGACCGGGGGCGCAAAGCCAAGGCTTGGCGCAGCTTGCACCATGTCGTGGGTGAACCGATAACCCAGGCCCCACACGATGTTGTTGCGCGCCCCCAGATGAAAACGATGCTGAAAATCCAGGTCGAAAGTATCCAGGTCATCCTTGAATATCCCGGCCGGCTCTAAAAACACCGCCGGCCGGGGCATCGCCAGGTGGGTGCGGTCATAATACAATTGCAAACTCATGTCGGAATCGTCCGAGAAAGTATGCGACCAGCGCCCAAGCACGTTGCCGCCGCCGGTTCGCGTAAGGCCGCCAGTTTTCATGTTTTCATCGCCCAGATAAAAATCGCCCTGCAACGTCAGATGATTTTGCGGGATGGCTTCGTCATCCATGCGAAACCCGCCCTGGCCCATCTGCCATGAGTCGGAGGCGTTTTTCCCGTTGGCCAGGACTCCATCGCCGCGGCCAAAATATTTTCCATAGACGCGATAATAAACATTGGTGGCCAGCGTGCCGCCGTAACGCCCGCCGACAAAATCCTCCAACTGTGAACCACCGCCCGCTTCCGTATAAAGACCCTGCGTGTCTTTGGCATCCTTGGTGGTGATGTTGATGACCCCGTTGACGGCATTGGCACCCCAAAGAGTTCCGCCCGGCCCGCTGATGACTTCGATGCGGTCAAGGTCTTCCAGCAAATAATCCTGCACGTCCCAAAAAACCCCGGAATACAGCGGTGTATAAACACTCCGGCCATCAATCAAAACGAGAAGTTTGTTGGCCAGATCGGTGTTGAAGCCGCGCGCGCTAATGTTCCAATCATGGGAATTCTGCTGCGCCACTTCCAAGTTGTCCGCCAGCCGCAAGGCTTCGGGAATGCTGGAGGCGCCGGAGCGGCGGATTTCATCACCCGAGATGACCTCAATGGCCGCCGGCGCCCGGCCATAAGGCTCCGGCTCTTTGGCCACCGAGGTCACCTCGATGTCCATCAGCTCTTCCACGCTCAATTTTTTCAGCTCGCTGGGCGGCGGCAGCGTTTCGTTGGTCTGGGCCAGGCCAGGTTCCGGGGAACTGAGCAAACTGAAAAGGACAACCAGCAACGCCAGAAGCTGCGGCCGCCGCTGCCGGGGGACCCGGCCGGCCTGTCCGGTCGCGCTGAATTGGGCGTTGAATATTTTCATAAATGTTGGTTTGAAAAAATCAGCGGACCCGCAAGCATCCCAGGTTATTTCATGAATTTATCAAACGTATCGGTTCAAGGCGTCGGTTCAGATTCGTTGAAATATTTTTTGGAGCATTCCGGGCAGATGCCGTGGGTGAAAGTGACATCGGATTTTTGCGAGAGATACGTTTCGACCTGCTGCCAATAACCATGGTCGTCGCGGATGCGCTTGCAGGAAGCGCAGATGGGCAGCAGGCCGGCGAGGGTCTTGACCTGCCGCAAGGCGGCGGTGAGTTCCGTGATCAATTTCAAACGATCCTGCTCATCCTGCTTTTGGCGGGAAATGTCGCGCGCAATCGCCGAGGCCCCGGTGATTTTGCCCGCGGCGTTTTTGATGGGTGAAGTGGCGATGGATACGGGGATGACCCGGCCATCCTTGCGCCGCCGCTCCGATTCATAGGTGCCAACGAGTTCCCCGCGGCGGACGCGCGCCATGATTTCGAGCAGTTCATCCCGCCGGTTCAACGGGAAGAGCACCGCGATGGAGCGGCCGATGATTTCTTCGGCGCGATAGCCGTAAATCCGTTCAGCGGCCGGATTCCAACTGACGATGAGGCTGTCCAGGTTCTTGCTGTAAATGGCGTCCTCGCTGGATTCAACGATCGCGGCAAAATGCTGCACGGCCGCTTCGGAGTTCATCCGGGACTGGCGGGCGCGGGCCGACTCCATTTCGCGTTCAATGGCCGGCACCAGCCGGGCGAGGCTGCCTTTGACGATGTAGTCGTCCGCGCCGGCTTTCATCATGTGCACGGCGGCTTCCTCGCCGCAGGTGCCGGACACAAAGATGAAGGGGATGTTGAGCTTTGATCCGGTGATCAGCCGGAGCGCCTCGGAACCGCTGAATTGCGGCATCGTATAATCAGACACCACCACGTCCCAGCTTTGCTGCTGGAGGGCGGCCTGCATTTCCCCGGCGGTTTCGACCTGGCGGTGGGTCGGTTCATACCCGTTGCGCCGCAATTCGTGCAGCAGCAGCAGCGTGTCATCAGCGGAGTCTTCCACCACCAAAACATTTATCGGTTTTCCCATAAAACATTTTTCCAGTAGTTCCAGTCCGCCTCAAAAACTGAAAATCAAGTTTCTGCTCGTTGCCTGGTTGAAAAGTTACGCCTGCAGGGACAAGGCTGGTTTCAGCAGCGCCCAATTCAGGTTTAACAGCGGCGTCACCCGGCTCAGCCCGTGAAAATCCACCGGCTTCATGATATAGGTCTCGGCTCCCAGCCGCCGGCATTCGGCGATGTCCGGTCCCTTTTGCGACACCGTCAGAACCACCACCGGAATGGCGCGCGTTTTTTTATCGGCCTTGATCCGGAGCAGCACTTCCAGTCCGCTCACCTTGGGCAGGTTCAAATCCAACAGGATGACTTGCGGGTTGTCTGCCACCGGGCGCTGCGCGTGGCTGCCCTGGCAAAAAAGATAATCCAGCGCTTCCGCGCCATCGCGCACCACCGTGATGCGGTTTTCAAACCGGGCTTTTTGGAAGGCATGCCGGGCCATCTCCTCATCTTGCGCATCGTCCTCGACCATGAGGATGTTGACAAAACTTCTGCTCTGGCCGTGGCTTCCGCCGCCGTCGGATTTTTTCTGCTTGTTGATATCGGCCGGGAAAAGGGCGGTCACGGAAATATCCAGCGCGCGGGCGAGCCGGGTGATGCTTTCAAGGGACAGGTTGCGCGCGCCGCGCTCCACATCGGATATGTAGGTGCGATGCAAATCCGAGCGTTCGCCAAGCTCCTCCTGTGAGATGCCCCGACGGTTTCTCCAAGCCTTGACCGAAGCCCCGAATGTTTTTTTTACGTCAAATATTTGCACAAGCCGGATTGCTTTTGTCTCGCTATCAAAGTTCCCGTGTCAACTCCACCCTATCACGATATAAATTTTACTCAACAGACTATAAGTGACTCTGCTTAATGCCGTAAAGGCAGAATGAAGCCGGGCTGTGAGCTTGAATCGTTGGCGAAGAGTGGCAAAAATCAACGGCTGCCAGGTGAAGCTTTCCCGGGGTTTGCGCGGCGGTTCCTTGCGGCATCGTCAAAAACAAAAAA
>CAYUGC010000097.1:10541-12429 GCA_964444085.1 uncultured Bifidobacteriaceae bacterium
TTCCGCCAGCGTTGCCGGCGGAACCCTTGATGTTCTTTCAGATTGAATCAGTAAGAATAGGTGGCGTTGAACATATTGCTTTCCGCGTCATGCACGACCTTGAAGCCGACCTTGCGGCAGATGTGGTGCATTTCGTGGTTGTCCGCGAGCACCTGGCCGGAAAGCTTGGTCAGCTTCTCGTCGCGGCCAATCTCAATCAGGCGCTTAAGCAGCTCGGTGCCGAGTCCCTGTTCGTGCCATTCGTCGCTGACGAGCACGGCGAATTCCGCCTCGCCGGGCGCGTGCTGTTTGCTCAGGCGACCGACGCCGAGAATCTTCTTCTCCTCGCCCTTGGCCACCTTCAGCTCGGCGACGAGCGCGATTTCGCGGTCGTAGTCGTTGAAGCAGATGCGCGTGAGGCGCTCGTGCGCGATGCGCTGCGAAAGTTTCAGCGCGGAGAAATAGCGGTTGTAGACGCTTTCCTCGGACAACGTCTCGTGGAATTTCACCATGAGCGGCTCGTCTTCCGGCTTGATGGGGCGGATGAGCAGCGGCGCCTTGTTCTTCGTCTTCCACGGCGTCGCGTATTGGTTCGGATACGGGCGGATGGCGGACTTGGGCAACTTGCTTTCCGGCGTGTCCAACGGATGCAGGACCACGCGTCCGTCGAGCGCAAAGATGCGTTCGGCGGAGACGAGCAGGGGATTGATGTCAATTTCCGCGATCCACGGCTGCTCGACGACGAGCTGGCTGAAGCGCACGAGCAACTGCTCGATGGCGGCGAGGTTCGCCGACTTGCGGCCGCGCACACCTTTCAGCGCGGTGTAGATCTTGGTGCGTTCCATCATGCGCCGCGCGAGCGTGGCGTTGAGCGGCGGCAACCCGAGCGCGCGGTCCTTGAACACTTCCACCAATTGGCCGCCGGTGCCGAAGAGCAGCACCGGTCCAAACTGCGGGTCAATGCTGCTACCGATGATGATTTCATAACCGTCGAGCTTGATCATCGGCTGCACGGTGACGCCCTGGAAATGTTCCTTGCCGGCCTTCTTGGCGCAGGAGCTTTCGATGGACTTGTAGGCCTGGCGCACGGCGGAGGCGGTGCGGAGGTTCAGTTGCACGCCGCCGACGTCGGTCTTGTGCGTGATGGTTTCGGAATGGAGCTTCAGCACCACCGGGAAGCCGAGGCGCGCGGCCTGCTTGACGGCGTCGCTCTCGGTCGTAGCAATATGCGTCTCGACCGTCGGGATGCCGTAGGCCGCGAGCAGCTTTTTGGATTCAAACTCGGTGAGCAGCGTGCGCCCGGACTTGCGGACTTCCGCGATGATGGCCGCCGCCTTGTCGCGGTCAATCTCGCCGCGTTCGTCTTCCGGCGCCATCGCGGGGGTTTCGTAAAGTGAGCGCAGATTCTCGCTGGAGTTCCACATATAGTAGAACGCTTTCGCGGCGCGGTCGGGATACTTGAAGGTCGGAATGTTCGCGGCATTCAAAATGTCCTCGCCCTTGGCCACGATGTCGGCGCCCATCCAACTCGCGATGACGGGCTTGTTCGGGATCTTCGCGTAAGGCTTGAGGCATTCGGCGGTGGCGGTCGGGTCGGTCATCGCTTGCGGCGTGAGGATGACGAGCATGCCGTCGGTGTTCGGATCTTTCGCCGCGATTTCCAAAGACTTCGCGTAAAGCTCCGGCTTGGCGTCGCCGATGATGTCCACGGGATTGTTGTGGCTCCAGGTCGGCGGGAGAATCTTGTTGAACGCCGCCATCGTTTCCGGCGTAAGTTCGGCGAGTTGTGCGCCGCTGCCGATGAGCATGTCGGTGGCGATGACGCTGGGGCCGCCGGCGTTGGTGACGATGGTGAGGCGCGGGCCTTTCGGGCGCGGCTGCTTGGCGAGCACTTCCGCCATGTCGAACA
>CAYUGC010000098.1:0-12381 GCA_964444085.1 uncultured Bifidobacteriaceae bacterium
TTCGTGCTGATCACGTTCGTTTTCTTCACGCTGTTTCCGGTGACGCTGCTGTGGGCGCATGATTTCAGATGGCTGGCGCTGGCGTTTGTGGTGCGCGGGCTGAAGGAATTCGGCGAACCAGCGCGCAAGGCGCTCATCATCGGCGAGGCGAGGCCGGAGCTGCGGGCGCGGACTTACGGCGCGTATTACCTCATCCGCGACTGCACGGTGACGACCGGCTCGTTCCTCGGCGCGTGGCTGTGGCACATCAGCCCGCAGGCGAATTTTATCGGCGCAGCCGGCTGCGGCGCCCTGGGAACGCTCTGGTTCTGGTGGTTTATTTATCGGAAGAAAAATTAGAGCATTTCCATAAATCCGGTAGCGCGGCGGAATCAGATTTGAAAGCAGCGGTCTTTTTGGTTTTTGGCTTCGTTTCGGCTCAGTTTGTCTCCCCGAGTCCTGCAATCCAGATGCCCGCATATTCGCCATGCGCTTGCGCGCAATGCAGTCAGGGTTTTCAAACCGGCGCCTTCGCCAAAGCCTCGCCCACAACCAAAAATCCCCGCTCCGCCGCGCTACATCATTTCTCTCAAAGCTCCAGCCGCGAAGTCATTGCCGGGTTCGGTTTGAAATTATAGCGCGCGGTCTTGCTTTTCCCTTTTCAATTCGGATAATCGCACCATGTCCCAACCGTTGCTGGCCATCGAGCACCTGCGCGTGGATTTCCCCGCCGTGGTGGCCGTCAACGATCTCTCCCTCACGATGGAACCGGGCGATGTCTGCGGCCTGATCGGCCCGAACGGCGCGGGCAAGACGACGACGATGCGCGCGGTGTCCGGTCTGCAGGAATTCACACGCGGTTCAGTGCGGGTCAGCGGCCACGAACTCGCGCACGAACCGGATGAAATGAAACGGCGGCTCGGTTTCATGCCGGATTTCTGTCCGACCTACGACCAGCTCACCGCTGCGGAATTTCTGGAGCATTTCGCCCGCGCCTTCGACGTACCGGAGCGCGGCCGGCGCATTGAAGAATGCCTGGAGCTGACCTGGCTCACCGATAAACGCGATTCGCTCTGCGAGGAATTATCGCGCGGCATGAAGCAGCGGCTCGTGCTGGCCAAGACGCTGTTACCCGACCCGCAGGTTTTGCTGCTGGACGAACCCGCGAGCGGCCTCGATCCGCTGGGCCGCATTGAGCTGCGGAAAATTCTCCTGCAACTGCGCGACGCCGGCAAAGCCGTGCTGATTTCATCACACATCCTCACGGAGCTTTCCGGGTTCTGCAACAAAGCCGCCATCATGGAGCGGGGCAAGCTGGTGAAATCCGGCACCATCGCCGACCTCGGCCAGCAAATGAACACGCGCCGGATGTCGGTGAAGTGGCGCGGTGACGCGGCAAAGGCGCGGGAGATTTTGCAGGGCGCGAACGTGAAGATAATTGAAACCGCCGGCATCGGTGCGACGTTTGATTTTGCCGGCGACACAGACGCGCTCGATGAACTGCTCAAGTCGCTCGTCGTGCAAGGCGTGCGGATTTCCGAATGGCGCGGCGTCGGCGACGATTTGGAACAGATTTTCCTTCAATCCGGCGCCAAGGAGCTGATGTGAAACTTTCCGAAAACCCCATCTTCATCACGCACAAACGCCTCGTCCATCGCGGCGGCGTGCTGGCGGCGGTGCTCATCGCCGGGCTGATCGGCTTCAGCCTGCTGCTGGGGCTGCTCAACAGCTTGAGTGAAATCAAGCTGTCCGGCCAGCTACATGGCTGGGGCTTTCGTTCGCCGGCGGAGACGGGTAAAAACATTTACGGCTGGGTCATCGGCGTGGAGATTCTGGTGCTGGTGATGCTCGGCGTCAACCGCGTGACCCGCGCCTTGCAGGAAGACCGCAAGGCGGGTTTGTGGGACAGCAACCGGCTGACGCCGTTGAAGCCCGGACAGATCATCACGGGCTACTGGTTCGCGCCCGGCCTGCGGGAAGGTTACATGGCGGCGGTGCTGGCGGGGTTTGGCCTGCTGGTCGTGCTGTTTTCCCAACTGCCCGTCACGCTCTGGCTGGGCACCCAAACGCTCATCTGGAGCACGGCCCTGTTCTGCGGACTGCTGGGCATCCTGTTTGGCATGGCGGCACAGAAGTCATCCGGCGCGGTGATTTTTCTGGCGATGTTAATGTTCTGTCCATTTTCATTCATCGCCCCCAGCCGCATGCTCACGAATTTTTTATTTCCGATTTATGGCATCGCCAACCTGTTCCAAACCGGCGACGGAAATCGCGACTGGACGAGAATGCCGGAAATCTTCGGCCTGCCGGTGCCGCCGATATTGATCAGCCTAGCGCTGCAAGCAATCCTCGGCCTGTTTGTCTGGCGCACGCTGGTACGCAAGACGGCGAATCCGTTTCAGCCGTTGCTGCTGCGCTGGGAGGCGGTGGCGCTGTTCAGCATGCTCGTCGGGTCGCAACACGCCCTGCTCTGGGACGCGTGGCACGGAAAATTCACCGCCCCATCCGAGCCGTGGCGGGGCCGTGAGCTGCTGCCCATCGTCCACGGTGGCACGCTGATCATCGGCCTGATCCTGCTCGTGCTGGCCAGCCCGCAGCCGGAGCATGTCCGGGTGGAATCCATGCGGCTCGGCTTCAAGAATCTGGGGGCCGTTTTTTCCCGCAGCGCCGTCTCGCTGGCGTTGAGTCTGGCGGGGGTCGCCGGCCTCGCGCTGCTGGCGCAATTTGCGTGGGGCCTGGCCGCTTCCTGGCAAGCGTATCTGGTGGCGGTGCTCAACCTGGCGGAATTTCTCCTGATCTTCGCGCTGTTGCTGGAATTCTGCCGCTTGCGCCATCGGCGCCGTGCACTTGGGTTTGTGGCGCTCTGGCTGTTTGTGTTGTGTGCCGTCCCGTTGATCCTGGCCGCAGTTTTTTCCAATGAAATGATTGCCCGCGTCTCGCTGCTCGCACCGGGTTTCATGGCGCTGACGAATGGTGCCGAGTCTTGGCCGCAGCTTTTTCTGGCCTTGCTGGCGCACTTTTGCGTGGTGGTGATTTTGTTCTTCGGCTGGCGGCGGCAATGGAAAAAATTGCTGGCCCACACCGCTGGTTGAACGGGCGCGAATCGGCCGGGAATTCTCCGCGTGCCAATTTTGGGGATTCGTGTCATCTTTTCCGCGCCATGACGACGGCGAATAAAATCACCATTCTGCGGATTCTGCTGATCCCGTTCTTTGTGGTGGAGATTCTTTATTTCGTCAAGACCGGCAATGAACTGCACCGGCTGCTGGCGATCATTACCTTTGCCATCGCGTCCATTCTCGATGGCGTGGATGGCTACGTCGCGCGGCATTACCACCAGTGGAGCGAACTCGGCACGGTGCTGGACCCGATCGCGGACAAATTACTGCTGGTCTCCGGCATCGTGGTGCTGAGCTTCGACCATGCGCCGCGGCTGGCGGTGATTCCACTCTGGCTCACCGGCACGATCATCGGGCGCGATCTATTGATCTGCCTCGGCGTCATGGTCGTCCGTTTCACCGTGGGCAAAGTCACGGTGCGCCCGCGCCTCACGGGCAAAATTGCGACAGTGCTGCAAATGGCCCTGGTGCTGTGGATTCTCCTCAAATGGACGGATGACCATGCCGCGTGGCGGCAAATCATCTGTCTCGGCGCGGGTTTATTCACGGGTGCATCCGGCCTGCTTTACGTTTGGGATTTCATGAAACAGCTCGGCACGCATCCATCCAGTTCACCGGTAAAAAAGTGAAACTCCCGGTTGCAATTTTTCCAACCCGGTGTTTATTCAGGGACTTTTATGGCCAAAGCAATTGAACTCAAACTAAAGGAAGGCGACGTCGCCCCGAAATTCACCGTGGCGACCAGCGGCGGCGGGAAAATCTCCCTCACCGATTATCTGGGGCAGAATGTCATCCTGTATTTTTATCCGCGTGACGACACGCCCGGCTGCACGAAGGAGGCTTGCGCGTTCCGCGACGAGTTCGCGCAGTTCAAAAAAAAGGGCGCGGTCGTCTTTGGTGTCAGCCCGGATTCCGTGAAGTCGCACGACAAGTTTGTGGAGAAGTTCAAGCTGCCGTTCACGCTGCTGGCGGACGAGGACAAGAAAATCGTCGAAGCCTACGGCGTCTGGGGCGAGAAAAGTTTCATGGGCCGGAAATATCTCGGCGTCCATCGCGTGACGTTCCTCATCGGGCCGGACGGCAAGATCAAAAAAATCTGGCCGCTGGTGAAACCGGAGGAGCACGCGGCGGAAGTGCTGGCGGCACTGTGATTTGAATTTAGATTAATTCTAAATTGATTGACACCGGCAAGTTGAATTTCCAAAATCACGCCAGTCCGTTTTAACCACCAAACCAAAACCAAAGAGAAAATATTATGGCAATTCCGATCGGCTCCAAGGCCCCTGATTTCACGCTCAAATCCAAGTCCCCCGTGGATGCGGACGTCAAGCTGAGCAACAACCTCGGCAAGCAGAACACCGTGCTGTTGTTCTTCCCGCTCGCCTTCACCGGCGTCTGCACCGCGGAAATGTGCAGCATGACCGGCGGCTTGGACGAATACAAGAGCCTCGGCGCGGACGTCATCGCCGTCAGCGTGGACAGCCCGTTTGCGCAGGCCGCGTGGGCCGCGAAGGAAAAGATCGGCATCACGCTCGCCAGCGACCTGAACAAGACCGTGACCAAGGCCTACGACGTGGTGTTCCCGATGCTCGCCGGCGTGGGCGACACGTCCGCACGCGCGGCGTTCGTCATTGATAAGAACGGCGTGGTGCAATACAGCGAACAGACGCCGACGCCGAAAGATTTGCCGAACTTCGAGGCCGTCAAGGCGGTGCTGGCGAAGCTGAAGTAAATCCAGCCGGTCAGTTTTCAAACGCCGTCACCGAACGCAAGTTTGGTGGCGGCGTTTAGCTTTAGCCGGAAACCTTCAGTTGAAACCACGGATGGACACGGATTAACACGGATGGAACCAGGGAAAATAACACTTCCGATGACCGCCACCCAGCGCCAGCCAGCACCACCGTTCGATGGGCGCAGTGGAAAACGCCAAACTTGCCTTGGTAATCCGTGTTCATCTGTGCCCCTCCGTGGTTAAATCACTTTTAACGGCATGGTTTCGGCGCCCTATATTTACATTTGTAAAGAATCCACTTGACTGAATTTACATTTGTAGAGATAGTCGCGCCATGCCCGCACCCAATGTTGAACTCACCGAGTCCGAATGGTCCATCATCAAGGCCGTTTGGGATAACGAACCCTGCACCGCGCCGGCCATCCAGGAAAAGCTGTTCAAGGCCACCGGCTGGCATTATTCCACCGTGCGCACGCTGATGGATCGCATGGTGGCCAAGGACGTGCTCAAGGCGAAAAAGGAGGGCAAGCTGACGATTTACCAGTCCGCTGTCACGCGCGCGCAGGCGCAAAGCGGCGAACTGTTTTACGCGCTCAAGCACGCCTTCAACGGCGCGCTCACGCCGATGGTGCAATGTCTGCTGGATACAAATGAAGTGACCCACGCGGAACTGGACGAATTGAAGAAGCTCATCGCCGCCCACGAAGCAGCCCCGTCGGCCAAGGCGGGCAAGAAAGGCCGGTCATGATCCTGCAATGGCTCGCCTCGCCGGAATGGGCAAATCTCATCAAGGCGCTGCTGCATACGCTGTGGCAGGGCGCGATAATCGCGGTGCTGCTGGGCTTCGCGCTGCGGCGGTTGGACAATTCTGCAGCTCGCTACCGCTGCTCGCTGGCGGCATTGGGCGGCGTGCTGCTGGCGGGCCTGGTCACTTGGGCGGTGCTGAACCGGCCTTTGCCCATGAGTGTTTCCGCCGCACCGGTTTCATCCCTCGCGCCGCCGGCGATCGCGCCGTTGCCGGCCAATGATCTGCCGCCGCAGGTCGTGAATTTTTCCCGTCCGGAACCCAAGCCCGCGCCGCTGCCGTGGTCGAGCTGGCTGGCGCTGGTGTGGCTGGCGGGGGCAACGGTGATGATTTTTCGCGGTGGCTTTCAAGTGGCCGGGGCGGAACGCCTGCGCCGTTCCTCGCGGCCGCTGGAGGATGCGCGCATCGCCGGTTTGTTGGAAGACGCCCGCCGGGCGGTTGGGCTGGCGCGGCGGGTGCGGCTCGTGGCGACGGACAAACTGACCTCACCCGCCGTCGTGGGCGTGGTGGTGCCCACGCTGATTCTGCCGCTGTCGCTGACCACCATGTTGACGCCGGAGCAAATCCGCTTTGTGCTGCTGCACGAACTCGCGCACATCCGCCGCGGTGATTATTTTGCCAGCCTGTTTCAACTGTTCGCCGAGGCGCTGCTGTTCTTCAATCCGGCAGTCTGGTGGATCAGCCGGCAGATGCGGGTTGAACGCGAGGCCTGCTGCGATGCGCTCGCCATCGAGTTGAGCGGGGCACCGGTGGATTACGCCAAAACCCTGCTGTGCGTGGCCGAAAATGTTTTGCAGCCCATGCCGGCGGCGGCTCCCGCGTTCGGCGACCGGCGCGAGCCCTCTTCGCTGGCCGATCGCGTGCAGCGGCTACTCATTCCGGGCTACCGGCCCAAACTGCGGCTGACGTGGCGGGCAATGCTGCTGGCGCTCTTCATCGGCGGCGGGTTGCTGTTCCTCTCCGCGCTGGGCACCAGCGTCACGGTGGCGGCGATTCTTTCACCGCAGCAACGCATTGAGCGCATTGAGAAAAAAATGGCGGAAATGGGCGAGAAGCCGGAAGCGGAGAATTTCAGCCGTGACTCCGAAAATGTGCCCAAGGTGAATCTCGCCGGCCAGGTTCGCACGGCGGACGGCTCGCCCGTGCCGAAATGGATTGGGTTGAACCTAAATTCTTCCGTGAAACGTTCCAGCTATGGCACGATGATCTCGGCGCGGAACGGATTCTTCACCAACTCAATTCGCGCTGGAAACATTATCATTGGAGCCGAAGTGACCGATTTTGCACCGGCCTTCATTGGCCCGCTGAACGGCTTTGCCACCAACCGTTTTGAGAACTTGGAAATTGTGCTTCAGCGCGGTTTTGACGTGCCACTGCAACTGGTGGACGCGGAGAACGGCCAGCCGTTGGCGCAAGCCCGGGGCACCGCGATGTTTTGGCTGTCGAACGAGGGCTTCCAGCCGCACTCCTGGAAAAGCGGCGCGGATGGCGCCATCACGCTCACGCATTGCGTGGATCTGCCGCTGGACGTGACGGTGAATGCGCCGGGTTACGAGATCACCCGAAAAAAATTCGATCATGTCCGCGCCGGTGAACCGCTGCGCGTGGAATTGCGGCGGGGTGCCAGCGAGTCCGGCGTGGTGCTGGACAAGCTCACAGGCCAGCCAGTGAGCGGGGCGGAAGTGCGTCTACTATATCAAAAGGACGTCGGCAATTTTCAGTGGAATGACTCGTTCTATTCGCTTGGCAAAACCGCTGCCAACGGGACATTCGCTTTGAACCAGCTCCGGCCCGGGATTCAATATTACTTGGGCGTCTCGGCTCCGGGACACGCATCGGTCATATTTGACCATATTCCCGGTGGGAAAAATGATCTGACCATCCAGCTCGGCCCGGAACTCATCGTGCGCGGCCAGGTCATCGGCAGCTTGGATGGCTTGCAAGTCATAGACCACGACCGCTGCCTCGACCGTAATTTTTCCGATGTGTTTGGCAATCACAGTTGTGGGTTTCAAGAATGGGTGCGTTTGTGCGTCACCAACGGAGTGACAACGTTTCAATTCACCAATCGTTCCGCTGGCCCGGTGACATTGACCAGCGAAACGGGTTATCGCGAAGAACGTGAAGTGACCGCACCGATTGATGATTGGGTGGTGGATTTGGCCAAGGTGAAAAACAGCAAAGCAAAAGATCTGCCCCAGCGCGAAGTGGTTTTCCGTTTCAAGGATTCCTCCGGCGTGCCACCGCGCGGGACGGTGGCGGTGACCATTCCCGATAACTTGGAACCGAATCATCTCACCGCGCACATGCAGGACATGCAAATCACCAACGGCGAGGTTCATGTGCAAATCCCCATCGGCGGACGGACGGATATTGAAGCCAAACGCATGGTCGGCTTCTGGTTTAATCGCGCCGGCAACTGGAAGAGTCCCACGGGCGAAAGCGGCGACTGGCTTTCGATTGAAGTCCACAGCAACGCCAGTCCGCTGGTGATTGATGTCCCGCTGATTCCCGCCGGCGCGATCTATGCCAGCGCCAAAAATGCCGATGGCACACCCGCCGGCGGGTTGTTTTTTGGCGTGACCGAATTGAAACGTGCTCCCGGCCGGGATCAAAACTCGCTCGACAGCGACGGTGACGGTTTTTCCGACAACTCCCCGCGCAAATGGGTTTCGGGCCCGCTGCCGTTGGGCGGGACGTATCAAGTTTACGCCTGGCGCGGAAATCTGTTCTGCGTCAGCCAGCCCGTCAAACTCACGGAAGCAAATCCCGACGCGGAAGTGGAATTGCAATTTCCGCCCGGAAAAGTTTTCAACGGCGTGGTGCTAGACGCGGATGGGAAACCGCTGCGCGACGCGGAATTAAACTTTACCTTCAACCTGCCGATTGGCCACGAGGAGACCCACGGCTTCGGTTTGAAATCCGTTTATACCGATGCACGCGGGCGATTTCAATTTGAGAATGCCACGCCGGATTTGGGCGAATATACGGTGGCGGCCAGCGCGCCGGGTATGATGGCCGAAAGCGTGAAGCTCGATTTCAAGTCGCAGCCGCAGACCATCCGGCTCCAGCGCGGCCGCACGCTCGCCGGGCGCGTCGTGGAAGCCGGCACTGGTTTGGTGATTCCCGGATCTGAAGTGCGTGTCTGGACGGACGGGGGGAAGTTGCCCGCACAAACCACGCACACGGATGCCGACGGGCGTTTTGAATTCAACAATCTGGGCGATGCGAGTTACACGGTGTTTGTCGAGGATGGGCAGTCCGTCTCCAATCAAAAATATCGCGCCGACGGCAGCACCAATCTGACCGTGGCGGTAAAGCTTTACGCCTGGAGCAAGGTGAAGCCCAAGGTGCCTGTTAGCACCAATTTTATGGGTGGCATTTCGCCGTCAAACCAACCGGGCACGATCACGGGGATATTGTCCGACCCCAATTTTCGCATGGTGATCCATGCGCTGGAGCAAAGAAGCGGAGTTGAAACGATGCCCGAGCCGGAAGTGGTGACGAGGAGCGGGCGCGGCGTGAACAGCATCACGATGACCAATATTTCCGTGCCGGTTTCAAAAAACGATACTGGACAACTGGTGCAGGATGGCAAGCTGCTTTACGAAATGGGCAAATGGCCCGAGGCGGAAGCAAAATTGAAAGCGACATTGGCGCTGGATTCTGAAAATGCCACCGCCAAATACTACCTTGGCTTGATGAAAACCAATTGGGTTGTTCCCAAGTCCGTTAACACCTATACAGGCCCAGGTCGTCAGGAGATTGTCAAACAGCTCCATGAAATCCGGCTGGATCGCGTGGAGTTCAAGGCCACGCCGCTGGGCGAAGTAATGCGTTATTTGTCGCAGCAAGCCATGCCAAACGACCCTGAAAAGAAGGGCATCAATTTCTTGTTCAATCCCAATCCTGACCGTTCGGGACAACCCAATCTCACGGCTGACTCGCTCAACGCCATTGACCTGCCGCACACAAACGTCCTCATCACCATTGATTCGCCGCTTACGAACGCCCCGCTGGGCGATGTGCTGGATGCGATGGTTCGCGGTGCGTCCGAACCAATTTATTATTCGATTCAGGATTTTGCCGTCGTCTTTTCAGCGGGAAAGCCAGCCCAACCGCTTTTTACCCGTGTTTTCAAGGTGGACACAAACTCATTCCTGAACGCTTTGCGAAAAGACACCGGCCTGCAAACCACCAATGTTTCAGCGATGGCCAGAAGTCTTTTCAGCAAACTGGGCGTGGATTGGGAATCCCCCATAGGCAAGGCGGTTTTCTATAATGACCGGCTGGGCAAATTGTTTATCAAAGCGACGGAAGCCGATTTGGACACCATCGAACGTGCAATTGAAGTCCTGAATTCCGTACCGCCGCAACTCCACATCAAGGCGCGGTTTCTGGAAGTGCCGAAAGGAACTTTGTTCGGATTGACCAACGTCATTTCCACTACGAACCAGCCCAGCTCGTCGAATCAGGTTGCCGCATTGGTCGGAATTTTGACGGATAAAAATTTCAGAACCGTCTTGCGCAAGCTGGAAACGCTTCCCGGCGCTGAAACTTTGGCCGAACCGGAAGTCGTCACGACCAGCGGACGGCAGACGCAGATGCGGGTGACGGATGTGGTGAGCATCATCACTAATATGACTGCGTTTGAAAACCCGACCAACCGCGAGGTCTCAATTTTTCCGCAGGTTTGCCAGGTGGAAACGGGCGTGATGCTGGACGTGATCCCTCGTGTGCTGGCGGACGGTTACACGCTTTCGCTGGCGCTCATCCCGTCGTGGACGGAATTCCACGGCTACGCCAAAACAAACACACACGCGTTTTACACGTCGTCCGGCGAACGCATTGATGTGCCGGGAGTTCACCCGCTCTTTAACGTGCAACAACTGACAGCGACTGTGAACTTGTGGGACAGCCAGACGGCGATCCTCGGCGGCATGACGATACATAAAGTGCGGGCGGAAAAAATCCCACTGCTCGGCGACCTGCCGTGGATGGGCAGCCTGTTCCGCAAGCGGCAGACCACGGAATCGGACATTCTCGTCTTCATCACCGCCACCATTGTTGACCCGGCGGGCAACCGCGTCCACACGGACGATGAATTGCCATTCGCGCAGCAGGGCACTCCGCCGCAGCCGAAATGATTTTTCAAGGTGGTCTTGAACCGCTAATTGGCGCTAATCTTCGCTAATAAAACTTGGCGAATATATTGCCGTTTTTTTGATTGGCGTTTATCAGCGCCGATTAGCGGTTTGAAATTTGTTTCCCATTCGTCACACGGATTTAACCCGTCCGTCTTTGTGTTTGGCGCAAGGCAAGCTAGGTTGTCGGCATGATTCCGCGTATTCTGATTGTGGATGACGAGGGCGACTTCATCGAGCTGGTGAAGTTTCGGCTGGCGAATCTGGATTGCGATTTTCTCGTCGCCAACGACGGCGTCAACGCCTTGAGCCAGGCGCGGCAGTTCAAGCCGGACCTGATCCTGCTCGATATTTTGTTGCCGGACTTGGACGGCCTGTCCGTCTGCGAAATTTTGAAGCGCCAGCCGGGCACCAAAAAAATCCCCATCATCTTCATGAGCGCGCTCACCAGCGATGTGACCAAACGCACCGCCACCATGCACGCCGAGGATTTCTTCACCAAGCCG
The DNA here is from genome assembly GCA_964444085.1 of uncultured Bifidobacteriaceae bacterium. Lineage (GTDB taxonomy): Bacteria > Verrucomicrobiota > Verrucomicrobiia > Limisphaerales > UBA11358 > UBA11358. Next base: position 11,286 of record CAYUGC010000098.1, read on the forward strand.
CTCGACTTGAACCGGCTCGAAAAACGCATCACCGAACTGCTCCACACCGGGATTGCCGCGAACTGACCATCGGCAAATTGCGCCTCGCTTCGCTTGACAGCGGGGCGCGTAATCTTCATTTTCTTGTGATTATTTTTTAATCATTAAAATTAAATGAGCGCATCCCACAACTTGTTCGGCACGTTGCAGACTTTTGAACTCGGCAGCGGCAAACCTGGAAAATTTTACTCACTGCCCGCGCTGGAAAAAGCCGGCGTCGGCCCGATTTCAAAACTGCCGGTGTCCATCCGGCTCGTCCTCGAATCCGTCCTGCGCAACTGCGACGGCAAAAAAGTTTCCGAGGCGAACGTCAAGGAACTCGCCAACTGGCAGGCGACCGAGACGCGCACGGCGGAAATCCCCTTCGTCGTCGCCCGCATCGTGTTGCAGGATTTCACCGGCGTGCCGCTGCTGGTGGACCTGGCTGCCATGCGCACGGCCGTGGCCAAGATCGGCAAGAACCCCAAGATCATCGAGCCGCTCGTGCCGGTGGATCTGGTGGTAGATCACTCGGTGCAGGTGGACTTCGCCGGCGGCGCGGATTCGATGGCCATGAATCTCGACTTGGAATTCACGCGCAACCGCGAGCGTTATCAATTTTTGAAATGGGGCATGCAGGCGTTCGACACGTTCAAGGTCGTGCCGCCGGGCATCGGCATCGTGCATCAGGTGAATCTGGAATATCTCGCGAAAGGGGTTCTGAACGCGGGCGAAGTTTATTATCCCGACACGCTCGTCGGCACTGACTCGCACACGACGATGATCAACGGCCTCGGCATCGTCGGCTGGGGCGTCGGCGGCATCGAAGCGGAAGCCGGCATGTTGGGCCAGCCGGTTTATTTTCTGACGCCGGATGTCGTGGGTGTTCACCTGACCGGCGCAATCCGCGAAGGCGTCACCGCCACGGACGTTGCGCTCACGGTCACGCAGATTCTTCGCAAGGCAAAAGTCGTCGGCAAGTTCGTCGAATTCTTCGGCCCCGGCGCGGCGGCGCTGCCGCTCGTGGACCGCGCGACCATCGCGAACATGGCGCCCGAATACGGCGCGACGATGGGCT
>CAYUGC010000099.1:0-12379 GCA_964444085.1 uncultured Bifidobacteriaceae bacterium
CGCCGCTGGTCGGCCCGCTCATCGCGCAATTCGCGATGGCGCGTTTTTGCCGGATGCTGGGCACGCTCATCGGCGCGGGCGTGCCGCTGGTGCACGGCTTGACGGTCGCGCGCCGCTCGATTGGCAACCAGATTTTGGTGGACGCTGTGACAGAGGCCATCGAACGCGTGCAGCAAGGCGGGAGGCTGGGTCAGAGCCTGGCGAACTGCCGCGTGCTGTTTCCCGGCTCGGTTCTGGAAATGATTTCCGTCGCCGAAGAAAGCGGCAAGCTGGATGTCGAACTCGTGCGCGTCGCCGTGGTGACGGAAGGCGATCTCGACCGCAATCTGAAAACCGCCGTGGCGCTGGCCGAACCGCTGCTGCTGTTTTTGATTGCGGGATTTATCGGCACTATTTTCATCGGAATGTTGCTGCCGGTGCTGACCATGAGCCAAAACATCAAGTAAAAATATATTTATGAAAATCGAAACCAAAAAAATCGCCATTCAAAAAACTCAACTGCGCCGCGCGTTCACCCTCGTCGAAATTTTGCTGGTGGTCGTCATCATTGGCATTCTGGCCGCGCTGGTCATTCCGCGCATCGCCGGTTCCAGCGAGCGCGCGCGCGTCACGGCGGCGACGACGGACATCAACGGCGGCATCAAGTCCGCGCTGGGCGCGTATGAAGTGGACAACGGATTTTATCCGCGCAGCCTGCAGGATTTGATCACGGCTCCGAGCACCGCGAAGAACTGGCACGGCCCGTATCTCGATCGTCTGCCGCAGGATCCGTGGGGCAATGCCTATGTTTATTATTTCCCCGGCAAGCACAGCGCCAGCTCCTATGATCTGCTTTCCGTCGGCCCCGACGGCAAGGAAGGCACGGACGACGACGTTGTCAGTTGGGCAAAATAAAAATGAAATTGCGAGCTGCGAATAATGAATTGCGAATTCCTTTGGCGGCGGCGGCGGGAAATTCGCCATTCGCAATTTGCAATTTGAAATTTCGCCGCGCCTTCACGCTGATTGAATTGATTTTAGTATTGGCGCTGCTGGTGATTGTCACGTCCATCGCGGTGCCGCGGATGTCGGGATTTATTCGCGGACGCGCGCTGGATTCGGAGTCACGGCGGCTGATGTCGCTGATGCACGCGGGGCAGAGCCGCGCGGTATCCGAAGGGGCGGCGATGGTGCTGTGGGTTGACGAAAAGACCGGCAATTACGGAATGGAAGCCGAGACGAGCGGACAGAACGGCGATGCGAAGGCGGAGAATTTGACGGTGGATGCCACGCTGACCATCGCGGTGCAGAACGGCGGGGCGGCGACGCCGGTGACATTCAAGAATCTGCCGGCGATAAAATTTTCGGCGGACGGCACGGTGGACGAGAACAGTCCGCAGGTTTTGAAATTGACGGACAGCGCCGGATTTTCGCGCTGGCTCGGTTTGAACAGCGGTCGCACGGGTTATGAAATTCGCGACACCGAGAAGTGACAAGTGTCGGGGGACTAGTGACGTGAAAACGTCGGTCGCCCGGCGCGGCATTCCGTGCCACGCGTCACGCGTCACGCGTCACGAGGCGGCGTTCACGCTGGCCGAGTCCATGGCGGCGCTGCTATTTCTGGCCATCGTGATTCCGGTGGCGATCGAGGCGATGCACCTGGCGAGCCTGGCGGGCGAGGTGGCGGCGCGGAAGGCGGCGGCGACGCGCGTGGCCGACCGGATTTTGAACGAGAGCCTGGTGACGACGAACTGGAGCAACGGCACGCAGAGCGGCAAGACGGGCGAAGGCGCGCTGGATTTCAACTGGACGCTGACGACGCAGGCGTGGCCGGAAGATTCGGCGATGGAAGTGGTGACGGCGGAAGTGAAGTTCACCGCGCAGGGCAAAGATTATTCGGTGAAGCTGAACACGCTGGCCGCCCAGCCGGGAACGACGACAATGAATTTGACGAAGTGAAAATTAGAACCAACAACGAAAAGGCGTTCACGCTGGTCGAGATGATTCTCGCCATCGGCGTGATGGCCATCGTTTTGGTCGCCGTCATGGCCGTGCTGTTCACCGCGCTGCATCTGCGCGAGGTGACGACGAGCGTGGTGGACGCCGCGACGCCGGTGGACCAGACGTTCATCTATCTGCGGCGCGACCTGCAATGCGTCGTCACGCCGACGAACGGCACGAGCAAGGTTTTGTCCGGCAGTTTCCGCCTCGGCAACGGCATCAGCAGCGCCGGCGGGAGCGATCCGGTGGCGGCGGAAATATTCACGGCGACCGGCGCGTTAAGCGCGAGTTCGCCCTGGGCGGACATCCAGCGCGTGACCTATGAGCTGAAAAATTCCACCACGGTTTCCGGCCAGCGCGATCTGTATCGCAGCGTGACACGGAATCTATTGAGCGTGAACACGCCGGACGTGGCCGACCAGCTCATGTTAAGCGGCGTCGAGAGCGTGAAATTTTCCGGCTACGACGGCGCGCAATGGGTGGAAGCGTGGGACACGGCCGATCCAACCTCGATTTACACGAATCTGCCGCTGGCGGTGAAAGTGGAAATCAAGCTGGCCGGCGACAGCAACGCGAAATTGGAGCCGATCCAACTGGTCGTGCCGATTGATGCGGTGGCGCGGACGAACATGGTTTTGAGCAGCACGACGGGAAGCTGAAAATGAAGATTCAACATTCAACACAACCCTGGGAACGCCGGCATCCTGCCGGCGGGCTGATGGGCTGTTTGATGTCCAACGGGCCGGCAGGATGCCGGCGCTCCCAGGGTTCGGTGCTGATCATCGTGCTGTGGGTGTGCATCGGCCTGGTCAGCATCGCGCTGTATTTTGCGAACCAGATGACCTACGAATTGCGCGCCGCCGACAACCGCACGAGCGGCGTGATGGCGGACCAGGCCATCGAGGGGGCGGCACGCTACGTGGGCCTGGCGCTGCAGAATTACGCGACCAACGGCGCGACGCCGGACAACACGCAGTTCAAGTGCGAGGCGGTGGCCGTGGGCGACGCGAAGTTCTGGCTCATCGGCCGCAACCCGAACGAGGGCAATGCCACCGAGCCGTATTACGGTCTGGTGGACGAAGGCGCGAAGCTGAACTTGAACAACGTCAGCACGAACGTTTTCCAGTATCTGCCGAACATCACGAGCGATTTCGCCGACGCCATCATGGACTGGCGCGGCACGAACGGCGTGGTGTCGCTGGATTACACATCGCTCGGCTACGCGCCGAAATACGCGCCGTTCGAGACAGTGGACGAACTCCGGCTGGTTTATGGCGCGACGGTGGCGATGCTGGCCGGCGAGGATTTGAACCGCAACGGCGTGCTCGATGCGACGGAAAAAGATGTGAACAGCAGCGGCGAACTGGATGCCGGTTTGTTCGACCAGGTGACGGTCTACACCCGCGAGCCGAATTTTCACGCCGACGGCACGACGCTGACGAACGTGAACACGGCGACCGAGGGCCAGATCAAATCCCTGTTCCAGACGCTTGGCACCAGCCGGCAGCAGCAGCTGTGGACGGCCATCAACAACCGCCTGCATCCGCCGCGCGGGCAGGGACAAAATTTCAACGGCAGTCTGGACTTCGCGTTGTTCTGCAAAAATCAGGGAGTGAGCTCCGATGGTTTTGCCGCCGTCGCCAACAGCGTGACCACCAGCACGAACACCTATTTTCGCGGCCGCGTGAACGTCAACACCGCCCACTACGACGTGCTGGTGGCCATGTTCATGGGCGCGAACGTGGACGAAGCCAGCGCCGAAAGCGCGGCGCAGACGCTCATCAGCTACCGCCAGCAAAATCCGAGCAACCTCGGCTCCATCGCGTGGATCATTGATGCGCTGGGCAACAACAGTTCCGTGGTCACGGCGCTGGCGCGCGGCAATTATCTGACCACGCGCAGCTACCAGTTCGCGGCCGACATCGCGGCGGTCGGACCGTTCGGGCGCGGCTACCGGCGGGTGAAATTCATTTTTGATGTGAGCGACGGCCCGCCGAAGATTTTGTACCGGCAGGATCTGAGCCGGCTCGGCTGGGCGCTCGGCGAAAAGGCGCGGGAAAACCTGGTGGCGAAGGACACGCAATGAAACCTGATTTCAAATTCAAATTCGGCGGGCCGAAAAAACTGACGACGGTGCTGGGCCTGACGCTGGACGGCAGCCGGCTCGACGGCGTGGTGCTGAAACGCACGAACGGCTCGCTGGCCGTGCTGCAAAAATTTTCCGCGACGCTGGCGCTCGACCCGCTCACCGCCGCGCCGGAACTGGTGGGGCGCGAAATCCGCAACCAGCTCGACGCCGCCGGGGTGCGCGAGCGGCACTGCGTTTTCGGGCTGCCGCTGAAAATGGTTTTGACCGCGCAGACGGAACTGCCGGCCGCGCTGCCGGAAGCCGACGCGGCGAGCCTGTTGCAGCTGGAAGCGGAAAAAGGTTTTCACGCCGACGTGGCGACGCTGCAAATCGCGGACTCGCGCAGTGCGCTGGCGGATGGCCAGCAGCACGTTTTGCTGGCGGGCGTTCCGGGCACGCAGTTGGCCGCGCTGGAAAATATCCTGGTGGCGGCAAAGTTGAAGCCCGTCAGTTTTGCGCTCGGTATTTCAGCGCTGCAATCGGCGATGGGGGAAAAATCCAGCGGCGTGCTGGCGCTGGTGATAGGCGAGACCAGCGTCGGCTTGCAGATCACGCGCGGCGGCGTGGTGTCGTTGCGGTCGCTGGAAGGCGCGATGGAAAACGCCGGTGGTCGGCTGACATTGCACACGGATTTGGTGGCGCGCGAGCTGCGCATCACGCTGGGCCAGTTGCCGGACGAACTGCGTGACGCGGTGAAACGCATCCGTATTTTTGGCCCGCGCGATCAGGCGCGGCAACTGGCGGACGCGCTGGAACCGCGTTTCGCGGCACTGGGCTTGAAGATTGAGACCGTCGTGGGTTACGCACCGGATGAATTTGGCGTGCAACTGCCGGCGGAAGTTTCGCTATCGGCGGCGTTCAGCCTCGCGGCGCGCGTGCTGGTCGGACAGAAGCCTTCGTTTGAATTTCTCCCGAAGCGGCCGAATGTTGTCGAGCAGTTCGTCACCAAATATTCCTCCGGGCGGCTGCGCACGACGGGCGCGGTGGCGGCGGGTATCGCGGCGATTTTCCTGGCGGTGTTTTTGGTGCAGCAGATCCAACTCTGGCATTACCGTTCGCAGTGGACGCGCATGGCGGCCAAGGTCGGCGAGTTGCAGGCGATCCAGGATAACATCCGCCAGTATCGTCCGTGGTATGACGGCTCGTTCAAAAACCTTTCGATTTTGCGGCAGTTGTCGCTGGCGTTTCCGGAGGACGGCTCGGTGACGGCGAAGAACATCGAGGTGCGCGACGGCAGCACGGTGACGTGCTCCGGCACGGCGCGCGATTACGCGGCGCTGCTGGCCATGCAGGCGCGGCTGCGCGCGGCCGCGGGCATTCACGACGTGAAGCTCCAGCAAATCCGCGGCAAGGCGCCGATGCAATTTGTGTTCGCATTCAATTTCAACAACGGAGGCGCAGAATGAAAATCCAGAATCGCCAGCAATTTCTCGTGGGGCTGACCATCGCGGCGTTTGCGCTGCTGGTGGGCGTGAACTTCATTCTCGAACCACTCGGCGGCTGGTGGTCGGCGCGGCAGGCGCAGTTGAAGGAATTGCGCACGCAAGTCACGGAAGGTGGCCAGATCATCAAGCGCGAGGCGGGCATCCGCAGCCGCTGGGCGGAGATGCAGGCGAACGCGCTGCCGGCGAACACGTCGCTGGCGGAACAGAAATTCCTGACGGCGGTGGACGGCTGGTCGCGCGGCAGTGGCGCGGAGGTGACGAGCCTGATGCCGCAATGGAAAAACGAGTCCACGAATTATCTGACGCTGGCCTGCCGCGTGGAGACGACCGGCAACCTCGACACGCTGAGCCGTTTTCTTTACGACCTGGAAAAAGGGCCGATGGCGCTGCGGCTCGACTCGCTGGAGTTGAGCGCGCGCGACAAGGAAGGACAACAAATGACCCTGAGCACGGAAATCAACGGGCTGGCGCTCAGCACGCAGGAGAAGAAATGAAATCGCCACAGACAAAAATCATTTTAGCGCTGGCGCTGGCGGTGGCCGCCGCCGCCTGGGCGCAGACGAACGGGAACCAGACGCCCGGCCCGACGGATTACGCGCAGTTCAGCCGGTTCGTCGCGACGCGGAACATTTTCGACCCGAACCGCCAGCCGCATTCCCCCTCGACGCGGACGCGGACAACGCGGACGACGCGGACCCATTCGCCGTCCACGCCGGCGTTCACGCTGGTCGGCACGATGAGCTACGAGAAAGGCTGGTTCGCCTTTTTCAGCGGCAACAGCGACGAATTGAAGCAGGTTTTGCCGGCCGGAAAAAAAATCGCGGGCTACACGGTGACGCAAGTTTCGCAAGGCCGCGTGACGCTCGCCGCCGCCGACCCAAAGGGAAACCTGCAACTGCGCATCGGCGACGTGATGCGGCAGGAAAACGGAAAATGGGAGCTATCCGGCTCCGGCGAAGTGCCGGCGGGCGACAGCTCCAGCACGCCGGAAGCGGCCAGCGCGGCGAGCAGTGAGAGTCCGGCGGCGGCGAGTACGCCGGCCAGCGAACCCAATGACATTTTGAAAAAATTGATGGAGAAAAGAGCAAAGGAATCACAATGAAAAAAATCATCTTCACCCTGGTCGCCGTCAGCTTGATGGGACGATTGATCTCCGCCGTGGCGCAGGATACGCCCGGCGACAACAACCCGCCGCCACCCGACATGGGCGGTGACCAACCGGTGGCAGCCGGCCCGCCGATGGCCGTGACGGAAGCGACCAACACGCCGGCGGAAACCGCGCAAACCGAGGAAGCCACGACGAACGCCGGACCGGCGGTCATCCTGCCGGGCACCGCAAAAGCCGGTTCCGCTGAAGACATCAGCGCGAATTTCACGCCGCCGGCCACGGGCACGAACGCGGACGAGCTGCGGCTGAATTTCCGCAACGCGCCGCTGGAGATGGTGCTGAATTATTTGAGCGACGCGGCGGGCTTCATCATCGTGCTGGACACGAAGGTGAACGGCAACGTGAGCGTCATCAGCAGCCATCCGATGACGCGCGAAGAGGCGGTGGACCTGCTGAATTCCGTCTTGAACAAGAACGGCTATGCGGCCATCCGCAGCGGGCGCACGCTGACCATTGTGGACAAGAACGACGCGAAAACGCGGGAGATTCCGGTGAAGACCGGCAACAATCCGGACGAAATCCCGAGGAACGCGGAGATTGTCACGCAGATCATCCCGATCCGATTCGTCGAGGCGCGGCAACTGGTTTCGGATCTGACCTCGTTTGTTTCGCCGCAGGCCACGGTCGTGGCCAACGAGGCGGGCAATTCCATTGTCATCACGGACACGCAGCAGAACATCCGGCACCTGACGGAAATCATCCGCGCGATTGACAACAGCGCGCAGTCGGAGACGGAAATCCGCGTGTTTCATCTCAAGCACGCGAGCCCGGCGGACGTGGCGAGCGAACTGACCAGCATTTTTCCGAGCGGTTCCGGCAGCACCACGCAGTCGCCCATACGCTTCGGCGGCGGGGGCGGCGGGCCGGGCGGGTTTTTCCAGCGCATGATGGGCGGCGGCGGGGGCAACAACGACAGTTCCGCCAACGACCGCATCAAGAAAGCGACGCAGGTCAGCGCGGTGGCCGACTCACGCATTCAATCGGTCATCGTGACCGCGCCGAAGGACTTGATGGATCAGATCGGAGGCATGATGAATGACCTCGACGTGCCCTCGACGCGCGACCAGCAGGTCTTTGTGTTTCACATGAACAACGGCGATCCGCAGCAGGCGGCGCAGGTGCTGCAAACGATGTTCCAGAGCAGCGGCGCGCGCAGCAGCGGCAGCGGTTCGTCGCAAAACAGCGCGCTGATGCAGCGCGCGCAAAACAACGCGACCACGACGACCTCGTCCGGTTCGGGCAGCACCGGCTTCGGCGGCAGCAGCGGCGGACGCGGCGGCGGCGCGGCGGGAGGTTTGCAGTTCTAAAAAAGTATTTCATCGGAGGAAAAATTTATGAAGACACAACAGTTCAAAAATATTTACGGCGGCGCGCTGGCGTTGTTGCTCGGCACGGCGCTGGCGCTGCACGCGCAGCAACGCGGCGGCGGCGGCGGTTTTGGCGGGTTCGGCGGGTTCGGCGGTTTTGGCGGCGGCGGAAATTCTGGCGGCGGCCGCAGCAGTTCCACCACCGCGAGCTACAACAACAACGGCACGGTGGGCAACGCCACCATCACCGTTGATCCGCAGACGCACAATCTCGTCGTCATCGCGGACGAGGAGACGGGCTTGCAGATCAGCAACGTGCTCGCGAACCTTGACGCGCCCAAGCCGCAGGTGCTCATCAAGGTGGCATTCGTGGAGGTGCAGCGCAACGACGGCTCGGAAATCGGCGTCGAGGGCGCCTATAGCAACGACAAGCTCGGCAACAGCCTTTCCGGCAGCGCGGCGAACGTCTTCGGCCTGGCCGGCGCGAACACCATCGTGACCAACTTCAACGGCGTCACCGGCGCGGGCACGGCGGCGCTCACGCCGGGAGCCGGCGGCGCGAACGGTTTTTACCAGATCATGGGCAAGGATTTTCAGGCCACGCTCAAGGCGATTGCGACGGCGGGAAAATCGCAGGTGCTGTCGCGCCCGTCCATTCTGGCGCGGGACGGCCAGCTCGCAAAAATCGTCATCGGCCAGCAAATCTACCTGCCGAGCGGCGTTTCGCAGCAGGCCACGACCGGCGTGACGCCCGTGACGACCATCAACGGCAACTACACCGAAGTCGGCATCATCCTCAACGTAACGCCGTTCATCGGCGCGAACAGCCTCGTGGAAATGATCGTGCAGCCGCAGATATCCTCGGTGGATCTGACGAGTCCCGGTCAGGCCATCGCGTCCGGCGGCGTGCTGGGCACGACGATTTTTGCACCGAACCTCAACGTCCGGTCCGCCGACACCGTCGTGGTCACGCCCGACGCGCAGCCGGTGGTCATCGGCGGTTTGATTTCCGACAGCAAATCCTCCGGCGACAGCAAGGTGCCGATTTTGGGCGACATCCCGATTCTCGGCCAGTTGTTCCGGGCCAGCACCAAATCCAACAGCAAGACGGAGCTGCTCATCTTCCTCACGCCGCACATCGTGGAATCGCCGGCGCAGCTGGCGGGTTTCAGCGGCGGCGAAATGCGGCAGGTGCCGGCCATCACCAATTCCATTCCCGAAACGGATCTGGATCGTTTCCTCGAGCGCACGCCGGTGAAACGTAAATAGGAAATTGCCTTTTCGCGCCGCCGCACCAGACTGCCACCGCCCATGGAACTCGCCCGCCAACGCCGCCTGATTTTCGGCCTCATCGCCGGCGCGTGGCTGCTCGTCGTCGGCTGGCAGGCCGAGGAACATCTGCGCGTCGTCGAGGCGGCGAAGACCGACCTCCGCAACCGCACGCGGGAAATCGCCAGCACCTTGAGCGCCGTCACGCGGGCGCTGCGGTTTCGCGGCGCGGTGTTTCAGGAACGGCTCGAACCGGTGCTGAACGAACTCGTCAGCAACCACACCAACAGCTTCGTCAACTCCAGCGGCCTGCTCGCCATCGGCCTGCTCAACACCGACGGCGACCCCGTGGTGACCGCCGGCAACACCAACCTGCTGTCGCGCGAACTGCTGGCCGAACGCGAACGCTGGGACGGCGATTGCGTGCGGTTTGTGCTGCCCGTGGCCGGGCCGAGTGTCAATCCCGAAGGCGCGACGAACAACGCCACCGTCGTCATCCCGGCGTTCCGCGACATGACGAACGGCGCCCCGCGCGGGCTTGATTTTCCCCGGCGCGAACGACGTCCCGGCGAGACCAACGGCGGGGAATCTTCGTCCACAAATTTTCCGCCGCCGCCAGCCAATGCCGGCGGCCAAATGGAGCCGCCGCCACCGCCGCCGGACGACGGTGACCGCGGGCGCGGCGGCAACCGGCGTCCGCCGTGGATGCGCTGGATGAACGACAGCGAGTTCAAGGCGCTTGCCGCCAAGCGCGAGCTGCACGGGCTGGTGCTGGCGATGTCCACCGAAAATTTCCGCGCCGTCGGCACGCGCGACCTCTGGTTGCGCGGCGTCATCGTCTTTTTCGCCGGCATTTCCGCGCTCGGCGCGGGGCTGGCGTGGCGTAATCTGCGCCGGACGGCGGAACTGCAAATCCGCCTTGTGCGCGCGAGCGAATTGAATTCGCACCTGAAGGAATTGAACCTCGCCGCCGCCGGCCTCGCGCACGAGACGCGCAACCCGCTGAACCTCATCCGCGGCCAGGCGCAGTTGATCGCGCGGTTGCCGGATGCCTCGCCCGATGTCCGCGAAAAATCCAAGATCATCCTCGACGAGACGGACAAGGTGACGGCGCAGTTGACGGAGTTCATCAACTACTCGCGGCCGCGCGAAGTCCGGCGCACGAAGGTGGCGCTGGCCGCCGCCAGCCGAGAAATCGTCCGCACGCTCGGTTACGACATCGAGGAAAAGAAATTACGCGTCGAGGTTGCCGGCGAAGATTTGTCGATCGAGGCGGACGAACAATCCTTGCGGCAGGTATTGTTCAACCTGCTCATCAACGCCACGCAGGCGGTGGGCGAGGGCGGGCAGATACGAGTCGAGGTGCGCCGCGCGAACGCGACGGAGGCGGTGTTGGAAGTGCGCGACGACGGCCACGGCGTGCCACCGGAAAAACGGTCGGAGATTTTCAAACCCTATTTCACCACGCACCAGAAAGGCACCGGCCTCGGCCTCGCCGTGGTGCAGCAAATCGTCCACGCGCATGGCTGGGAAATCGCCTGCCTGCCCAACGCGCCGTGCGGCACGGTCTTCCGGCTCACGCACCTGAAAGTGGCCGCGTGAAATCTTCGCGGCTTATTCCGCGAACGACTTTTCGGCCTTGAGCTGCTGTTCCGCCAGAATCCAATGTTCGCGTTCCTTGCCGGCGGGGCGACCCTGCTGTTCCCAGATGAAATACGCGCGGCGCGCAATCTGATCCGAGGTGATTTCCAGCGCGGGCACGGCGGGGGCGGTTTTGGCGGGCTTCCGCTTCGCAGCTGTTTTTTTGGCGGCGGCGGAAACCACCGCCGGCTTGGCAGCCTTGGGCGCGCTGGCCTTGCGGGCTTTGGATTTGACGGTTTTGGTAATTTTCATGTTGTTGAATAAGGGAGACGTGGTTGACCGCCCTGGCACAGTGGCAGCCTTTGATTGTGGCGGTAAGCGATTTCGTCTCCTCGAAAAAAATTAACGGTTCGCCCCGGCGCTGTCCAGTCCCGCGGCGGCGTTTTTTTCGCCGCCGCCGCCCAAGCTTTTTACCTTGCATCGGTTGTCGCAATTGTCCTTATTCTCGGTTTCACTGTGGCGGAGTTTAAAATTCTGCCGTAGTTTGACCCCAAACCGATCTGGTTGTTATGAACGAAGCTGCCGGCCAACCGCGCCCGCGAAAGTTGCGCATCGTCCTGCTCGACGATGAGTGGCATATGCTGCTGCTGCTGGAGATGTATCTCAAGGAATGGTTTGACGGCGTGGAACTGCTCCGGTTCCAGCACGGGGACCGCGCCTGGGCCGAGCTGGCGGAGGCGGAGGCGGATCTGCTGATCACCGACTGGCGGCATCCCGGCCTCGACGGCGGCGATCTGGTGAAAAAACTGGCGGAGAAAAAATCGCCGATGCCCGTGCTCATGCTTTCCGCGTCCGACTCCGACTGCATCCGGGAAATCTCCGGCCTGGGCGTGAAGGTTGCCTTCCTGCAAAAACCTTTTGGCGTCCGCGATTTTTGGAAAATCATCAACGAACTCATCGGCCCCTGCGACAAGCCGCTGCGCCTGCCGGGCTTTGTCTGACGCGCGTCAGGACGCCGGCGGCAGCCGCAGCGTGGCATCGAGCGGCGGCAGTTCGGCCAGTTCTTTTTCCGGTGCCGTGCCGCCGAGTTCCTTTAATTTTTCCCCGGCGGGGCGCACGCGGGCTTGATAGCTGTTGGCGGCCTTGTTGAACGCCTCATTCGCCTTCGCCAGCCCTTCGCCGATTTTTTCAAAATGATCCGTAAACACGCAAACGCGCTCAAACAGCACCCGCGCCGCCTCGGCGATTTTTTGCGCGTTTTCCGTCTGCCGGTGCTGCTGCCAGCTCACGCTCACCGACCGCAGCAGCGCGATGAGCGACGCCGGGGTTGCCAGCAAAATTCTTTTCTCCGCCGCCCAAATGATCAAATCGTGGTCGCCCTCCAGCGCCGCGCTGAACAATGATTCCGCCGGCACGAACAGCACGACGTAATCCAGCGCGTTGGCAAACTGGCGCGGATAATCGCGGTCGGCCAGCGCCTTGATGGTGCCTTTCAACTTCG
>CAYUGC010000100.1:0-12187 GCA_964444085.1 uncultured Bifidobacteriaceae bacterium
GATTGGATTTTAACCGCCCGCCGCGCCAGCGACGCATGATCCTGCGGGCCAGAATCATTCTCCCCGTCACCGCGCCGCCCATTGAGGACGGCGCGGTTTGCATTGCGGGCAACAAAATCCAATCCGTGACGCCATGGAAAGATTTGCGCCCGCACCAGCGCGAAAAAGCCCGCGACCTCGGCGAAGTCATTCTGCTGCCCGGCCTCGTCAACGCCCATTGCCACCTCGACTACACCGACATGGCCGGCGAAATTTCGCCGCCGAAAACCTTCACCGACTGGATCGCCAGCATCACCGCGCACAAGACCGGCTGGAGCTATTCCGACTACGCCCGCTCGTGGCTGCGCGGGGCGCACCAGCTCTTGAAGACCGGCACCACCACCGTCGCCGACATCGAGGTCATGCCGGATCTGCTGCCCGAAGTCTGGGACGCCACGCCGCTGCGGGTCTTTTCCTTTCTCGAAATGACCGGCATCAAATCGCGCCGCGCGCCGAAAGAAATTTTGCGCGAGGCCGTCGAGATGATTGAATCGCTCCGGCATCCGCGCAACCGCGCGCTGCTTTCGCCGCACGCGCCCTACTCCACCCTGCCGGAACTGCTGCGCCTCACCGCCAGGATTTCGCAAAAGCGCAAATGGCCCGCCAGCATCCACGTAGCCGAGTCCGTGCAGGAATTCGAGATGTTCCAACACGCGCGCGGCAAGATGCACGACTGGCTCAAGCGCAATGAGCGCGACAACTCCGACTGCGGCCACGGCTCACCCGTCGCGCACCTCGCGCGCAACCAGCTGCTCGGCGAAAACGTCCTCGCCATCCACGTCAACTGCCTGGCGCGCGGCGACGCCACGCTGCTCGCCAAAAACAAAACCCACGTCGTCCACTGCCCGCGCAGCCACGATTATTTCAAGCATCCAAAATTCGAGCGCGAGCGCCTGGTCCGCGCCGGCGTGAACCTTGCCCTCGGCACCGACAGCCTCGCCACCACGCGCAAAGTCGGAAAGCACAAGCCGGAACTGGATCTGTTCGCCGAAATGCGGGCGCTCGCCGACGCCGACAAAACGGTTTCCCCGGAAGAGATTTTGCAGATGGCCACCGTCAACGGGGCGCGCGCCCTCGGCCTCACCGGCAAGATCGGCGAACTCGCGAAGAACTGTTTTGCCGACATCATCGCCCTGCCCTATGCCGGCAAAACCGCCCGCGCGCACGAGGCTGTTCTAGCCCACACCGGCCACGTCGCCGCCAGCCTGATTGAAGGACGCTGGGCGGTTCCGCCCAATTGAATTACGATATTCGATTTACGATTGACGCGCCGCCCACCTTTTGACTCGTAAATCGCAAATCGTAAATCGTAAATTATATTTGTGCCTGCTTTCGACGAAGACTTGACCGGACGCCTCGCCGCGCTGCGCGAACAAAACCTGTTCCGCGAACTGCGCCGCGTGGATTCCGCCCAAAGCACGCGCATCGAGATTGGCGGCAAATCGTTCCTGAATTTTTCCGCCAACGATTATCTGGGCCTCGCGAATCATCCGGCGCTGAAAGCCGCCGCGGTCAATGCCGTGGAGAAATTTGGTACCGGCGCCGGTGCGTCGCGGCTCATCTGCGGTTCGCTGGCGCCGTTTCACGAATTGGAGGAAGCGCTGGCCGCTTTCAAGCAGACCGAGGCCGCGCTCACCTTTTCCACCGGCTACGCCGCCGCCGTCGGCACCATCACCGCGCTGTGCGGCAAGGACGACATCATCATCCTCGACAAGCTCGTCCACGCCTGCATCGTGGACGCCGCGAAATTATCCGGCGCAAAACTGCGCGTCTTCGCCCACAATGACCTCGAAGATTTGGAGAAAATCTTAACGTGGGCAGATAAAAATAACATCCAACATCCAACATCCAACACCCAACATCGAAAGCGCGTCCTCGTCATCACCGAAAGTATTTTTTCCATGGACGGCGATACCGCACCACTGCGCGAAATCGTCGCGCTCAAGGAAAAATACGGTGCGTGGCTGATGGTGGATGAGGCGCACGCCACCGGCATTCTTGGACGGCACGGTCGCGGCCTCGCCAATGAACTCGGCGTCAGCGACCGCATCGAAATCCAGATGGGCACGCTCGGCAAAGCGCTCGGCGCGAGCGGCGGCTACATTTGCGGCCGCCGCGCGCTGATTGATTTTCTCATCAACCGCGCCCGCAGTTTTATATTCTCGACCGCACCCGTTCCCGCCGCCGCCGCCGCCGCGACCGCGGCCGTCAATTTGGTTCAATCCGAGGAGGGTGAAGCGCTCCGCTCACAACTTCGGCAGCGCGTGGCGGAATTTCAATCCGCAATCCGCAATCCGCAATCTGCATTTGTCGGCGCGATCGTCCCGCTCATTCTCGGCGACGAAAACAAGACCCTCGCCGCCGCAACCAAGCTGCGCGAACAGGGCATTTTCGTTCCCGCCATCCGTTATCCCACCGTCGCGCGCGGCGCGGCGCGGCTACGCGTGACGTTCAGCGCCGCGCACGCGCCGGCGGATGTGGCCACGCTGGTTAACGCCCTCAAACCATTGGCGATAGGAAATTGAAATTGGGAAATGAACAAACTCGCCCAGCTTGACCAGCGCTACGTCTGGCATCCGTTCACGCAGATGCGCGACTGGCTGCGGCGCGAGCCGATTGTCATTACCAGCGGCCAGGGCGCGGTGCTGCGCGATGTTCACGGCAAGGAATATCTCGACGCCAATTCCTCCATCTGGACGAATCTCCACGGCCATCGCCATCCAAAAATCAACACCGCCATCACGCGACAGCTCAAGAAGATTTCTCACAGCTCGGCGCTTGGCTTTGCGAATGAGCCGGCCTCGTTGCTTGCCGCCAGGCTCGTCGGCATCGCGAATGATATTTACGATTCACGATTTACGATTGACGCACCGCACGGCAAAACCACGCGTAAATCGTCATTCGTAAATCGTAAATTGGAAAAGGTTTTCTTTTCCGATGACGGTTCCACCGCGCTCGAAGTCGCGCTCAAGCTGGCTTATGAGTTCACGCGGCGGACGCGTGGGCCGAAATCGAAGCCCCGCTTTCTCTCGCTCGCCGGCGCGTATCACGGCGACACCATTGGCGCGGTCTCCCTCGGCCATGTTGACCTCTTTCACAAGGCTTACGGCGGGATGCTGTTTGCCACCGACAAGGTGATGTCGCCCTATTGCTATCGCTGTCCGTTCAATCAGGCGAAGCCTGAACGCAATGACTCAAGGAACTATCGCAAATGTCATTGGGAATGTGTCGGCCTCGTGGAAAAGAAATTTGCCGCGCAGAAAAAGAAAGGGAATCCCTACGCCGGCTTCGTGTTCGAACCGTTGATGCAGGGCGCGGCGGGGATGATTCCGCAACCCAGCGGCTGGCTGGCGCAGGTCACGCAGATTGCGCGGGCGCATGGCGCGCTCCTGATTGCCGATGAAGTGATGACGGGATTTGGCAGAACAGGAGTCAGGAGTCAGAAGTCAGGAGTCAGTAGCAAACAAGATTTTCTTTTTGCGAGCCTTCACGAGAACGTGCAGCCGGATTTTCTGTGCGTGGCGAAAGGGTTGACCGGCGGTTATCTGCCGATGGCGGCCACGCTGACCACGCAGCGCGTGTTCGATGCGTTCCTGGGCGAATACGAGGAGTTCAAGACCTTCTTCCACGGCCACAGTTTCACCGGCAACCAGCTCGGAGCCGCCGCCGCGCTCGCCAGCCTCGATTTGTTGGTAACGAAAACTTCCGTGAGGCAACGGACGAAATTGCAGCAGCAGTTGCACGACGAATTGCAAACCCTCTGGGCGCTGCCGCAGGTGGGCGACATCCGGCAGGTGGGGCTGGTGGCGGGCGTGGAACTGGTCAAAGACTGGCGGACGCGCGCGCCGTTTGCGCTGCGCGAACGCGCGGGCATCCGCGTGTGCGAGGCGATGGCAAAGCGCGGCGTGCTGACGCGGCCGGTGGGCAATGTGATCGTGTTGATGCCGCCGTATTGCACCACGCCAAAGCAGTTGCGGCAAATGGTGGCCGCGCTGGCGGAAGGCGTGAAGGAACTGAAATACTCAACCGGCATCTAGTTGGTAGGCCACGGCATTATCGTAAGACCGGTCATAAATGCAAAGTCTTCCCAGCCGGTCGTGCCCGGCAAATAATAGGCCACAGGGTTAGCATAGAAAAAAGCAAGCCAGCTAACGGTGGGTGCATTGCCTTCAAAATAAACCCCAGCCAAACCTCCGCAATCGCCGAACGCATATTGCCCGATGCTTGTGACGCTGCTTGGAATTATTATGCTCGTGAGGCTATAACATTGTCCAAATGCCCCATCCTCAATGTTTGTGACGCTGTCAGGAATCGTGATATTAGTCAGACTCGAACATCCAGAAAACACCCATGGCCCAATGCTGGTGAGCTGGTTGGGAAGCGTGACACTAGCGAGGCTGGAGCAGTTTAGAAATGCCTGCACTCCAATGTTTGTCACACTGTTAGGAATGACAACGCCGGCCAAGCTGTAGCACTGAAGAAATGCTTCTTCCCCAATGCTCCGGACACTGGATCCAAGCGTGATGTTGACCAGATTTTCGCAATCAAAAAACGAATATTCGCCAATAGCTTTGACCCTATTACCTATCACAACATTGGTCAAACTCGCACATCCAATAAACGCTCCATCGTGGATACTGGTGACGTTATTACCAATGTTGATGCTGGTTAGTCCAGAGCAGTATTCAAAGGCACCGTTATAGGAAAGGCCAAGAAAACCGCCCGCAATTTCAGTTACCTTGTCAGGAATCTTGTATGCACCAACTCTGCCTCCCGGATACATGACTAGAGTTGTCTGATTCTTATTGAATAGGACGCCATCTTTGCTACTGTAAACAGAATTGAGCCAATTGACATTGAAGCCTGTCAAGTAAACGCAGTTGCCGAATGCCAGAGCACCGATATAGGTGACACTATAGGGGATGATTATGTTGGTCAGTCCAGTGCCTGCAAAAGCCCCCACCCCGATATACTTTAAACCATTATTAAGCCGGATATTATTTAGATTCGAACCCAAAAATGTAAAATCCCCAATCTCACTAACGCTATTGGGAAATGTTAGACTAGTCAAATTTCCCCAAGCCATATTTTGTTCGAGTTCCCGGCCAACAAACGTGACCGGCAGAAAATTAATTGTGCTGGGGATGGTCACCGCTTCATCTGAGCCGATATAGCCAGTGATGGCAACCTTGTCATTAAAAACTTCATAGGTGAAGGGCATTGGCGGATTCCACAATACGGCCGGACGCCCGGCAAACACCGAACCCCACCCTGTGCTGTCGGGCAGATAATAGACCGTCACATGGTTGTCGCCCAAAAACACTGACGCGCCAAGACTTGGTGGATTTCCACGGAAATTGACACTCGCAAGACGGAAGCAGCCGCCGAAGGCGTGGCTTCCGATGGTGGTGACGCTGTCGGGAATCGTTACGCTGGTCAGGTTCGCATTGCCAGAAAAAGCCAAGGCACCGATGCCAGTGACCGGCTAGCCGTTGATGGTGCTGGGAATAATTACCGCCCCGCCTGAACCGGTATATCTTGTGATTGTAATCGCGCTGTTGTTGGTTGTGTAAAGGAACTGCGCCTGCGCCACTACCGGCAGCATCAGCCCCAAGACCAAACCTAGAAGTTTACCCCAGATATTTTTCATTTTGCAGTTCATGTTTTCAGTTTTTGATTGCCGGTCAATTCCAATATTTATTAACGGCTTCAGCGCCGTCAGGCGCGGTATCTTTGTAGAACTCCAAACCAAATTAAATTCCAGCCCCATCGGGGCGGCCTATTCCGTCCATATTCCAGATGATGTCGCTCCTGACGGAGCTTAGTCCGTTTGTGTCTGGTGAGGCTACAAATATGCCAGCCCTGACGGGCTTCAAAAAATCCGTGTTTATCAGTGTCCATCTGTGGTTGAAAATTCAAACGCCCTTTGCCCCGTTCGTCCACCCCAAACTGTCTTTGGCCGGGTCTTTGCAGATGGCCACCCTGGCGCACGGCGCGGTAGGGCACGTCACTCCGTGCCCACCGTCGTGGTGAACCAAAACGCGTTAGTTGCCAACCGGCAAAGATCGGGCGGGCGACGGATTATTTCCCGCCGAGGAGTTCCTTCAATTTCGGTTCGATGGCGTTGGCCCAGATGACGTAGCCCTTTTCGTTCGGATGCAGCGCGTCGGGCATGATGTTCTTGGAGATGGAGCCGTCGAGTTCGACATATTGCGAGCCGAAGTCCTGGTAGAAAATGTTTTTGTCGTCGGCCAGCTTGGCGAGGACCTGATTGATTTCGCAAAGCCGTCCGCGCTGCGGGCTGAAGACCTTGCCGCGCGGGAAAATGCCGAGGAGCAGAATCTTGGTGTCCGGCTGGCGCGTGCGGATCTGGTTCACGATGGCGACGACGCCTTCGAGAATGTCGCTGTCGGTATCGGTGTCGGTGCCGTCCTTTTTCTTGTTGGAATTGTTGGTGCCGATCATCACGACGGCGACCTTGGCCTTGATGCCGTCGAGCTGGCCGTGCTCGAACCGCCAGAGGACGTGTTCCGTGCGGTCGCCGCTGACGCCCATGTTGATGACCTTGCGCTGGCCGTAGAACTGGTTCCATACATTCGTGCCACGGGTCTCCCAGCCCTGCGTGATGGAATCGCCGATGAACTCGATGTCGTAATCGCCGGGCGCGGCCTGGGCGCGGGCGATGACGAAATCGGTGCGGCCTCCCAGATGCTTGGCCGGGACGAGGCCGGCGTTGAAGTGCGGCGCGGGGACGACGGCGGCGGCGTTGGTGCCGGGGACATTGGTTTGCGCGCACGCGGCCAGTTGCACGGCGAGGGCGGTGGCGAGAATGAGGCGGACGGTTTTCATTTTCATTAAGGGCATGGCTGAATTGGACGACCGCCAACGCGGGCGGGTTTCAGCCATTTTACTACGCGCCCAATGAAATCCAACGCACTATTTTTTAACCACGCCCAGCGGCAAAACTGTTTTGCCGGCGAGTTCGTTCAATACCTGCGCCAGACCGGTGTAAACCGCCGCCATGCCGCAGAAGATGCCTTCATAGCCGGTGAAATGTTCCAGCGCCTCGTTCTCGCCCAGCTTCACGGCGACCAGCAGGAAAAACAGCACGGTCAATGAACCGAAGACCACCTGCAACGCGCGGCTGATGCGGAACGTGCCAACAAACATCACGGCGGTGAAAATGCCCCACATGGCGAGATACGCGGCCAAGGCTTCGGGCTTGGTGGGCGCAATGGTGGGAACCACTTTGGGCAGCACGATGAGCGCGACGAGCGAGATCCAAAAGAAACCGTAGGAGATGAAGGCGGTGCTGGCGAAGGTGCTGCCCTTCTTCCATTCCATGATGCCGGCGATGACCTGCGCGGTGCCGCCGTAGCAAAGGCCCATCGCAAGAATCATGCTGTTGAGTTCGTAATAACCGGCGTTGTGCAGATTGAGCAGCACGGTGGTCATGCCGAAGCCCAGCAGGCCGAGCGGCGCGGGGTTGGCGGAGGTGTCTTTGAGCTGGGTCACGGTGGTGGCGTTCATTACAGTTTATACTTGGTTATGTTGGACAGAAAGGGGCGAAGATTGCCTTATCAAGCCAACTCGGTCAAGTGTAACGGCGGTGGAAAAAGTTGTTGGATTGCCACCTGCCCCGGCGAGCGCGCCCGTTCGCAAAATGGGAACGCTGGCATTTTGCCGGCTTTGGCCGTGGCGAGAACTGATGGCCGCGGTGAAAAGGAGTTTGTCTTAAGCCGGCAAAATGCCGGCGCTCCGACGGGCGCAGCCAGGCGCGGGCGGAAATTTCAATACACCGGCGTGATGCGGACTTCGACGCTCATCTGATGGTCGCGCGTGCCCCGGTAATTGCCGCTGATGGGCGGCACGTCGCCATAGTCACGGCCGTTGCCGATCTTGATGTAAGTTTCCCCCAACTGGCAGTTATGCGTGGGGTCGAGGCCGCGCCAGCCCTGTCCCGGCACAAAAACCTCCGCCCAGGCGTGCGTGGCGCTCGCCGCCTCGGTCGCCAGATAACCGCTGACGTAGCGCGCGGGAATGTTCAGCACGCGGCACAGCCCGATGAACAGGTGCGCAAAATCCTGGCAAACGCCGCGCCGGTCGCGCAGCAGCTCGGTCATGTGCGTGTGGACGTGGGTGGAGAAGGATTGGTATTTGAGAAAGCCGTGGACGAAGCGCATCAGCGCGAGCGCGGCCTGCCAGGCATCATCAATGCCATGCGTGGCGTCCACCGCGAGCTTCCACGCTTCCGGCGAGAGTTCCACGAAGCGGCTGGCCTGCAAATAATCAAAGCAGCGCTCGATGTTGGGCGCGCCGCGCATCTGTTCAAAGCTGCACAACGGCGCATCGGGCAGCGGCGCGGGCGGATGCGTGCTGACGCGGGAGTTCGCCTCGATGGACAGATGACTGTGCGGCTCGATGATCTCGAAATGCTGAATCCAGTTGGAATAAAAATCCTTGGAGTGCGTCAGCCGCGCCGCCGGCAGCACTTTGAGCAGAAAGGATTCGACCGTCTGCCCGGGAATCGGCATCGGTTGCAAGCGCACGTCGTTGAAACTGTCGCGCACCGGCGTGGCGTAGGTGTAGCGCGTACGATGTAAAATGTCGTATCTCATGTCAGTGATCAATCCAGCGGTTCCACGTCCACCGACACCCGCACCTCATGTGCGCCGCCGCCGGTGATGACGCCGCTCACCGGGCTGACGTCCGAATAATCACGCCCGAACGCGAGACTGATGTGTTCCTCGGCGGGCATGAGATTATTC
Source organism: uncultured Bifidobacteriaceae bacterium (assembly GCA_964444085.1). GTDB lineage: Bacteria > Verrucomicrobiota > Verrucomicrobiia > Limisphaerales > UBA11358 > UBA11358. Next base: position 8,808 of record CAYUGC010000100.1, read on the forward strand.
GTCGGGTCAAAATCCACCCAGCCGACATCGGGACAGAACACCGCGAACCACGCATGGCTCGCGTCGGCCCCGACGAGGCGCGGCTGGCCGGCCGGCGGATGCGTGCGCAAATAACCGCTGACATAGCGCGCGGGCAAACCCAGCGAGCGCAACCCCGCCACCGCCAGATGCGCAAAATCCTGGCACACGCCGGCGCGCTGCTCCAAAACCTCCTCCAACGGCGTCGCCACCGTGGTCGCCACCGGATCAAATTTGAAATCGGAAAAGATGCGGCGGTTCAAATCCGCCACGGCCACGAGCAACGGCGACCGTGCGGAAAAACTTTCGCGCGCGTAATCCGCCAGTTCCCGCGAAACGCGGAGCAACGGCGAGTCAAAAACGAACTGATACGGCTCGACGACTTCCGGCGACACCGGATCAGAAAACAGTTTCACCACGCCTTCCCATTCCGGCGACAGCGCGGGTGCGGGCGGCGTGGTGGCGGCCACCGTCACGCGGCTGCGCGCGGTGATTTCGAGGCGCTGGTGGATTTCCTGGATACTGAAGCCGCAGACCTGGTTGCCAAAAAAATCCACGCGCGGCTTGATGACCGCCGGCATCGGCCCGACGGACAGCGAAAAGTTCTCCACGGTCTGCTGCGGTAACGCGCGCGGCTCCAGACGCGCGGCGTGGTGCGACACCGTCACCGGCTCGGCATATTCATAGACCGTCTGGTGAACAAGCTGATAGGTCATCGTTGGAATCCTCCGCCCGTCCGTGAAATTTCCGAGTGCGCAAAATAGCTCACCGCAATCGCGTCCGACAGGCGCGGCAGATCGCGGAGCATTTCGGTGAGGAGCAGGCCGACGTCGCCGGACGCCCAGTTCTCCGAGTGCGCCGTCAGCTCGCGCGGGTCGAGCAGGCGGAGCCGCGAGCTGCATTCGCGCAGGATTTTCTGCTGGGGCGTGAACGTTTCCGCCTCGCGCGGCAGCTTTTCAAAATGTTGCGCGAGCTGGTTGATCTGAAAAAAGAGTGAGCGCGGATTCGTGTCGTCCAGCAGCACCAGATCGTAAACGGCGGCGATGTTCGGCAGCAAATTGTAGCGCGAGCGGTAGGTCAGCGTGCTGTCGGCGGCTTCCAGCACCGTCTCCAGCAGGCTCGGATTGTCGGCTTCCGGCGAACGCAGCGTGCAATCGAGAAAATTGCACAGGCTCAACGCCCGCTCGATGCGCAGGCCGATGTCCATGAACCGCCAGCCCTGCGCCCGCGTCATGTTCTCGCGCGCGAGGCCGTGGAATGAGGCGAGTCCCAGCAGCGTCTGGTTCAAAATCCCCAACGCGTCGGCAGCCAGCAGAATATTTTCCGCCGGCGGCGTGGCCAGCAAATCGCCGAGCTGGTTCGCCGCGCGCCATAAATCATTCGAAGTGCGGTCGCGCACAAACATGGCGATACGCTGCAAATGGCCGGTGAGCTGGCGCAGGCTGCCGTCGTGCTGCGGATCGAAAATCGCCGAAAGCAGCGCCGCCTCCAGCGCCTCCGGGTTTCGCCGCGATTGGGATTGGAACTGGCTTTTGCCCTGCGACTGCTTCTGTCCGGTGTGCAACTGTCCCTGTTTTTCCAAAGTTTCCAGCACCGGCAAAAGCTGCGGCAGCAATCCGCCGCCGCGTTCGGGCGTGAAGCGCAGCAACGCCGCCCGCAGCAATCGCGTCGTGGCGTCGGTGCGTTCGGCGTAGCGGCCCAGCCAGAAAAAATTGTCAGCGAGGCGCGACGGAAGATTGTTGCCGACACGGCGCAGTTCAATCGGGTTGCCGGCTGACGCGAGCAGCGAAAGTTCCTCGACCGGCGACTCGCTCATGACCCAGGTGTCCTTACTCGCGCCGCCATGCTGCATGGAGACCGAGCGGCTTCCGGCGCGCGGCGCGGTGCGCGACAATCCGCCGGGCATCACCGCGTAGCCGTCGTCCGTGACGACGAGATAAACGCGCAGCGAAACCGGGCGCGGCACCAGCTTGCCGCCGGCCAGCGCGGGCGCGGTGGAAAGCTGCACCCATTCCTGCGCGACAAAATCATGCGGCTTGAACCGGATGCGGCGCCGCAGCGCTTCGCGTTCCGCGCCGGTCAGTTCCGTCAGCGGATTCATGCCGCGCAGATGCGAGCGGAACGCGGGCTTCACGAACAATTCGTCGAGGTGTTCGCTGACGTAATTCTCCGCCGATTTCTGGCCGCACCACCACGTCGCGATGGACGGCAATTTTAATTCCTCGCCGAGAACGTGCCGGCACAATCCCGGCAAAAACGCCATGAACGCCGGGCTTTGCAACAGGCTGCTGCCGGGCAGGTTTGCCAGCGTCACGTTGCCGGCACGCGCGGCTTCGACGAGGCCGGGCACGCCGAGCATAGAATCGTTGCGCAATTCCAGCGGGTCGCAAAACTCGTCATCCACGCGGCGCAAAATCACGTCCACCCGCTCCAATCCGGCGAGCGTTTTCAGAAACACCCGGTCGTCGCGCAACGTCAAATCCTGTCCTTCGACGAGCTGGTAGCCAAGATAACGCGCCAGATACGCCTGCTCGAAATAAGTTTCGTTGTAGGCGCCGGGCGTGAGCAGAACGATGCGCGGATTGTCCACGCCGCGCGGCGCAAATTGCGCGAGCGTCTTCTGCACCTCGCGAAAAAAACCGGCGAGCCGGTGAACCTGGCAGTCGCGAAACGCCTCCGGCAAAATGCGCGAAGTAACCAAGCGGTTCGCCAGCGCGTAGCCCGCGCCGGTCGGGATTTGCGTGCGGTCGGAAGTGACCCACCAGCGTCCATCCGGCGAACGCGCCACGTCCGCCGCGTAAAAAATCAGGAAGCGGTTTTGCGCCGGACGGATGCCGTGGCAGGGCCGCAAAAAATCCGGTTGCCCGAAAACCAGCGCCGGCGGCAGCCAGCCGGAACGGATCAGTTCCTGCGCACCGTAGCAGTCGGACAGGATTTTGTTCAGCAGCGTCGCGCGCTGAATGAGGCCGGTTTCGAGCGAGCGCCATTCTTCCGGCGCGATGAGCAATGGCACCGGATCCAGTTCCCAAGGACGCTCCATGCCACGCACGTCGCCATAGACGTTGTAGGTGATGCCCTGCTCGTGGACCAGGCGGCGGGAATTTTCCCAGCGACGCAAACGTTCAGTCTCGCCAATCTGAACAAGCGAATTTAGAAATTTTTCGTAGTGCGGGCGCAGCGCGCCGGCGTCTGTCAGGCTCTCGTCAAAAAGCTCCGCCGTCCGCTGGTAATCAGCCAGCAGCGGCGGCGAAAGTTTTTCAGGCTCGACGGACGTTTCGTTCATCGGTGCAGGCGAGTTTAACCGCGAAGCCGGTTTTTTGCGAGCTTCGTCAGACATTTCTCAAGTCGAGCGTGAACGGAAA
>CAYUGC010000101.1:0-12149 GCA_964444085.1 uncultured Bifidobacteriaceae bacterium
TGCGCCTCCTGCAGGGCTTCCTGCGATTTCAAAGTGAGCTTGTCGAGTTGCATGACTAATAAATAGAAGGAATGTGCGCCGCGTCAAGTCAGGGAAACACCTGATGTCCACAGACGGGCACTGGTGAAACACAGATTCGGAGGGGCGAGGCACTCGGTGAGCCGCGAAATCATTTTGACCGCGAACCACGCGAGCTACACGGAAATTTTTTAACGCAAAGCCGCCAAGGCGCAAAGATGGGAAATTTCAATTGCGGTTCGCCCGGCGCTGCGCGGCAAACGCCGGGTGAACCGGCTCGAGAGTCACGGTTCATCATTGATGCGCGCGGTGTTTCTTTGTAGATTCGCGGCGCATCACAAGTTCAATCGCAACCTTTGCGTCGAATATGACCCGCACTTTGTCAAATCATCCCATCACGCGCTTCTTCATCACCCTGGCACTCGCAACCAGCGCCGGTTCCGCGTTCTCCCAGGACACCAACCCGGCCGCCGAACCGGTTGTTGTCCGCACCAACCAGACGCTGGTTCTGGACGGCGCCGGTCCGGGGAAATTATTTGAGGGCGTGGGCGCCGTGAGTGGTGGCGGGGCCACGTCGGTGTTGCTCAAGGATTATCCCGAAAAGCAGCGCGGTCAGATTCTCGACATTTTGTTCAAGCCGAACTTTGCGGCCTCGATGCAAACCCTTTACATCGAGGTCGGGAGCGACGGCAATTCCACGCAAGGCACCGAGCCGACGCACATGCGCACGCGCGACGACCAGAATTACAGCCGCGGCTACGAATGGTGGCTCATGACCGAGGCCAGGAAACGCAATCCCGCCCTCACGCTCGACGCCTGCGCCTGGGGTTGTCCGGGCTGGATTGGCAACGGAAATTTCTGGTCGCAGGACATGTGCGATTACTACGTCAACTGGATCAAGGGTCTGAAATCCAATTACGGCCTGACCCTCGACGCCATCGGCTGCCGCAACGAGCGCGGCTCGGTCACGTCGTGGGTGCCGATGTTCCGCAAGACACTGAATGACGCCGGCCTGAACCGCGTGCGCATTCATGCCTTCGACAGCCCCAGCTACCCGCAGATGTGGGATTGGATTCACCAGTTCGACACCGACACCAACCTGCAAGCCGCCGTGGATATCATCGGCAACCATTGCCTGCAAAACGTCACGCCGCAGCCCGCGTTTGTGGGCGAAATCGCCACGCGCCTCAACAAACCGATCTGGAACACGGAACAGCACGTCTATAACGAGGCCGGGAACCGCTTCGACACCGAATTTGACGCCGCCTTGGGCTGCGTCCATTTCTTCAATGTTAATTACATCGAGCAGGGCGCGACGAAAATCGTCAATTGGTATCTCTGCGGCTCCACCTATCCCATCGAGCCGTATTACGACCAGCCGCCGGCGATGTGGGCGAGCAGTCCGTGGAGCGGCCACTACACGCTCAAGCCGATCATCTGGTCCTACGCGCATTACGGCCAGTTCACCAAAATCGGCTGGCACTACGTCAACAGCGGTTGCGCCGCGCTCTCCTACGGCGGCACCGCCGTGACACTCAAATCCGACAGCGGCGATTACAGTGTAATTGTGGAAACCGCCCGCGCCGCCGGTCCGCAAACCGTCAATTTCAAGCCGAGCGGCCTGTCCTCGCGCCCGCTTTGCGTCTGGAAAACCACACGCGACGCGCAGTTCATCAAACAGGCTGACATCCGGCCGCACAAGGACGGCTCGTTCTCCTGCACGTTCGAGCCAAACGCCATTTACACGCTCTCGACCACGCGCGGCCAGCAGAAGGGCACGTTCGCAGATGTGCCGCCGGAAAAGCCGTTCCCGTTCCCCTATTTCGAGAACTTCGACCATTACACCAATCCGAAGCAATGGGGTTATCTGCCGCACTACACCGCCGACATTTGCGGCGTGTTTGAAGTGGTTGACCGGCCCGACAAAAAAGGCAAATGCCTCCGCCAGGTCGTTGATAAAAAAACGCAAAGCTGGGCGCCCGAATGGAAACCCTACACCATCATCGGCGACGAACATTGGACCGATTACGAAGTGAGCGCCGACATCTCCTTCGACAACGGCGGCTGGGCCGGCGTCATGGGCCGCGTCAATGCCACCGGCAACGGCTGGGACGGCGACCCCAACGGCTATTACGCCCGGCTGGACGCCGACGGCACCGGCGCCATCTACATCGCCAACCAGCAATTTTCATCGCGCGGTTCGCGTGATAAAGCGCTCGCGACGAATTCCATCACCGGCTGGAAGGCCGCCGGCTGGCACAACGTCAAGCTCCGGTTCCAAAGCTCCAAGCTCACCCTGCTCGTGGACGGCCAAGTCGTCGTCACCGCCGAGGACGCCACGTTTGGCCGCGGTATGGCCGGCTTGATCACCGGTGGCCAAGGCAACGCGCGGAATTCGGCGCTATTCGACAACGTGCTCATCAACACGGTCAACGGCGGGGCGGTCAAGCCCACCGTTTTCGCCCAGGACCGTCAGTCGCTCTATAAAAAGTGACCGGCGGCGCAGCGCGAGCAGCCGATGCCCGACATCATCTCCGGCACCGCGAACCACGCGAAATTTTTTAAACGCAAAGGCGCCACGGTGCAACACTGGGAAATTGCAACCACCGCCTGGAGGCGAGGGCAAATTATCTTTCCTTCAATCCACTTGGGGTTATTTTTATTTCGGTGAAAATCATCGCTGATCATATGATGAAGCAATTGAGCCGGGGCGTTCTTATCTTGGGATCGTTATCAACACTGTGGCTGGTTTCGTGTTCCCCCCGGCGGCCAGCCACGCGCGAGGATGTCCTGAAGTGGAATCTAGCCGCCTTGACGAACAGTTACGACGCAGCCGGCCACAAAAACCCGCAGTGGGACAAGGATGCGAGGGAAGCCATGACGGAATTTGCCCGGACAAAAACCACCTCCGACGATGAACTGGAGGTGCTTTTTGACCTGACCGGTGACGCGGCGGGTAATGCGGTGAACGCGGGTTGCGATGATCCCATGGTCAGGTATTTGTATGTGCGGTATGACGCGGGGAAAAAAGCCAGCCCGCTCAAGGAGCGGCAGCAACTATACCGTTCGGCCGCCAACGGCCTGGAGCAAAGCGGGTATCCGCCCATCCGGAAGTTTTATGCGAACGTGGACGCGGCGGAAATCCTCTGGCAGCAGCGTGACACCAATCTGTGGCCGGATGTGCGCGATTTCCGCGCCAAGGCGGCGGCAGACTTGAACCAGGCGTTTCAAGACAAGACGCTCCCAGAACCTGAGGCGTATCAGGCCGCCGACGCGCTGTTCAAAATGATGTCGCACAACACCCGCGAACTGACCAATGCCTATAATTCAATATCAGCCACGTTGTCCGGCAACGGCTCTAAATCAGCCGCCGCACAACTGGTCAAGGCGGACTTTTACCTCATGTATGCCTGGCGCGCACGCGGCAACGGCACGGCGGATCAGGTGACGCCGGAAGGCTGGCGGCTGTTCAAGGCGCGGCTGGCCGTGGCCGAGGGGGCATTGGACCAGGCCTGGGCGGAGAACCCTTACGACGCGCAGATCCCCACGCTGATGATTTCCGTCGCCTTGGGGCAGCAGAAAGAACGCCCCGAAATGGAAAAATGGTTTCAGCGTGCGATGAAACTGGATCCGAACAATTACCAGGCCTGCCGGAACAAACTGCATTATCTCCTGCCGCAATGGTATGGCTCGCGCGACGACATGCTGGCCTTTGGGCGCGAGTGCGCGGCGTCAACGAACTGGGGCGGGCACGTGCCGTTGATACTGGTGGACGCGCACAGTGAATTTTCCCGCACGTTGGAGGCGGACAACCGCCAGACTTATTGGCAATTGCCCGAGGTCTGGCCGGACATTAAGGCGGGCTACGACAAGTTCGCTCAAACCAATCCCGACGCCACGCGGTTCCGTTACCCTTACGCCGCTTATGCCTTTCGTTGCAGCCAATGGCAGGACTTCAATGAACAGGTCAAATTTATCCGCCAGAACGATAGTGTGCCAAATTACCGATACTTCGGCGGCAAGGAGGCGTTCGACAAACTGGTTGGACTGGCAAACCATCAAATGGGGGCCACAACGCCAGCACCAACGGCACCCGCGGCCCCAGCCCAATAAGGCGCAAAGACGGGAAATTGCAACCACGGATGGACACGGATTAACACGGATTCTTTAACCCGAGTTTTTCAAAGTCAATAACGCCGGACAAATCTCAAACCGCGAACCACGCCAAACCCGCGAACGCAAATCCCCCTGCGCTGAAGGCGCTACGGAAATTAGCCCGGGGTTGACGCGCAGCAGCTACCCCGAGAAAACATCCGCAAGATAATTTCCTTCTCCCATCGGATGGCCGGAGCCGGACGACATGGTTGCAGGAACTGCGAAAGTTGTTAATTTAACCGCGATGCCGGACATCGTCCTCACCACGCTCAACGCCAAGTTCATCCACGCCGCGTTCGGGCTGCGCTATCTCCTCGCCAACCTTGGCGAATTGCAGCCGCGCGCGGTCATCGCGGAGTTCGACATCAACCAGCGGCCGCTGGACATCGCGGAGAAGCTCATCGCCTTGAACCCGAAAATTCTCGGAGTGGGCGTTTACATCTGGAATGTCGCGGAAACCACCGAGGTCATCGCCATCATCAAGCGCGTCCGCCCGGAGATCAAAATCATCCTCGGCGGCCCGGAGGTGAGCTACGAAACCGAGGGGCAACCCATCGTGGAACTGGCCGACCACGTCATCACCGGCGAAGGTGATTTGAAATTTGCCGAGGTGTGCCGGGGGCTTTTGGAACGCCGATCTCCTGATCGGCTCGATGGCGCTGACAATTCTGAACTTGCCGATCAGGAGATCGGCGCTCCGCTTCCAAAAATCATCGCCGCCGAGCTGCCGGATTTTTCGCGCCTCGCCCTGCCCTACGATTTTTACACGGACGCCGATCTTGCCCACCGCATCGTGTATGTCGAGGCGTCGCGCGGCTGTCCGTTTTCGTGCGAGTTCTGCCTGTCGTCGCTCGACATCCCGGTGCGGCAGGTGCCGCTGGATAAATTTCTCGCCGCGATGCAACGGCTGCTGGATCGCGGGCTGAAGCAATTCAAGTTCGTGGATCGCACGTTCAACCTGCACATCGCCACGAGCAAGGCCATCCTGGAATTTTTCCTCTCACGCCATCAGCCGGGAATGTTTTTTCATTTCGAGCTGGTGCCGGACCGGCTGCCGGACGAGTTGCGCGCGGTCATCGCCAAGTTTCCGCCCGGCTCGCTGCAATTCGAGGTCGGCATCCAGACCTTCAATCCTGAAGTCGGCCAGAACATCAGCCGGCGGCAAAACTACGAACGGCTGGCGGACAATTTCCATTTTTTGCGGAACCAAACCAGCGTTCACATCCACGCGGATTTGATCATCGGCCTGCCCGGCGAATCGCTGGACAGTTTCGCCGCCGGCTTCGACCAGCTCATCGCGCTCGGTCCGCAGGAAATCCAGGTGGGCATTTTGAAACGGCTGCGCGGCACGCCGATCGGCCGGCACGATGCAGAATGGAAAATGGTCTATAGCGCAAATCCGGCTTACGAGATTTTGCAGAACAAGCTGATGGATTTTGCCACGATGCAGCGGCTGCGCCGGTTCGCGAAATACTGGGACCTGGTCGGCAACAGCGGAAACTTTGTCGAGACCACACCGTTGATTTGGCACGGTGATTCGCCGTTCCATTCCTTTCTGCGTTTCAGCGACTGGCTTTATGCCAAGCTGGGCCGCACGGACAGCATCGCGCTGGCGCGGCTGATGGAACTGCTGTTTGAATTTCTCACGCAAGACCGGAAGCTCGATGCGAAGCTGGTCGCCGAAACATTCTGGCAAGACTGCCAGCGCACCGGCCGCCGGGATGCGCCGAATTTTCTGAAGGAATTTCTGCCGGAAGAAAACTGGTCAACCATCCGCGACCGCGACCGCTCGCTGCCCAAACGCCAGTCACGGCACGCCGCCGCCTGACGGAGCACGGGTTGGTGACCCGCAGCCGTGTTGCCGACCGTTTGCGTTTGGATAAATCGAATGCGCCTCTCGAAACCACCATGCGGCGGCTCACAGAGCCGCGCTCCGTTAATGACATCGTAAAAGTTCGCATTCTTCACGCGGAGAAATTATCCTGCCCGCTTTTGATGAACTGGGTGGCTGCCATATTATTGTCCGCATTTTTTCTCGGCATTTACGATCTCTGCACCAAGCACGCGGTGCGGGCGAACGCCGTGACGCCGGTCTTGTTTTCCAGCACGCTAACGGGCGCGCTGGTCTGGACAATTCTGTTGGCGATTGACGCCATCCGGCCGGGACTGCTGCCGGCCATGCTTGTCACCGATCCGCTGACGTGGAAACAGCATCTGCAACTGATGCTGAAATCCGGCATCGTGGCGGCCTCGTGGATCGGCACCTATTACGCGCTCAAACATCTCCCGCTCTCGCTCGGCGCGCCGATCCGCGCGACCAGTCCGCTGCTGACCTTGTTCGGCGCGATCCTGATCCTGGGCGAGCGCCCGACCTGGCTGGAAACGGTTGGCATCCTCACCACGCTGGCGTCCTTCGTTGGCCTCTCCGTCGCCGGCGCGCGCGAAGGCATCCATTTTCACCGCAACAAATGGGTTTGGTTCCTCCTCATGGGCACGCTGTTCGGCGCGGTGAGTTCGCTCTACGACAAATACCTGCTGGGCCGGCTGAACTTTTCCGTGCCGACGGTGCAATGCTGGTTCTCGATCTATCTGCTGGTGTTCTTCGGCCCGTTCGCGCTGGGCTGGAAGCTGCGGCTCTGGTCGCGGAATGAGTTCACCTGGCGCTGGAGCATCCCGTTCATCGCGCTGGCGCTGCTGGTGGCGGATTATTTTTATTTCAGCGCGCTGCGGCATCCCGACGCGCTCGTGGCCATCGTGATGAGCCTGCGCCGCGCGAGCACGCTGGTGGCGTTCGCGGGCGGACTGTATTTCTTCCACGAGCTGAACGGCTGGAAGAAACTTCCCGCCGTCATCGGCATCCTCGTCGGCGTCGTGCTGACGCTGCTCGGGTGAGCTGAAAACCGGGGGAATCCGGTGGTGACATAGTCCAAGGATGACGACTAGGGCTGGCTCTCAAAAACGTGCGGGCCCGCCGGCACGTCGTCCACGATGAGAAAACTCCCTTCGGCGCTGGCAGAAACGGTTTTGCCGTCCAAGGACACCTGCGCCCCCGACGCGCGCGGCAAGGCGATACGCGCGGTGGTGCCGGCGGGAATGTTCACCGCCAGCTTGAAGTGTCCGGCGTTTTCCACCTTCACCAGCACTGGCCCGCGCGCCGTCGGCACTTTGCCGCGCACCCATGGCAGCTTGCCAGACTGCGGGGCGATGAGGATTTTGCGGGAGCCGGGCTGCAACGAGCGCACGCCAAGCACGAAGCGGGAAAGGAGGTTGGCCGGGGCCGCGCCCCAGGCGTGGTTCCACGTCAGGTTCGGCTTGAATTGGGCGTCCCACGCTTCGAGCGTCATCGTCGAACCCAATTCGATCATGTGCGGCCAACTGCGCCGGCCTGGGGCAGTCATCAGTTGCAGCGCGTATTCGTCCTTGCCTGCCAGGAACAGCGCTTCCAACAGGTATTGCGCGCCATAGACGCTGCAGGCCATGCCACGCGACTGCACGAAGCCGACGACGCCAGCCTGCCGCTCCGCCGGCACCAACCCAAAGGCGAGCGGAAACATGTTCGCGTGCAGCGCGGCATGTTGGGCACCTTCGCCATCCACATAAACGCCCCGGCTCGCGTTAAACAGGTTGGTGTTGAAAGATTCATAAACCAGCTTCGCCTTCGCCTCGAAGTCGCGCGCGTCATCGATCTTCCCCAGCGCCCGCGCCAGCCCCGCCATGCTTTGCAGCGCGTGATAATAAAAGGCGTTGACCACGGTGTTGATTTCCGGGCCGACTTGCTGGCCGCTGCCTTTACCATTGTTATAGCCGTCCCGTTCGTCCGGCGGCCAGTCCACAATGCCTTGGGCGCGAAGCAACCCGTCCGGGCGCGCCTTTTCCATCAGGAGCTTCCGTTTGAGCGCATCGTAATTTTTCGCCGCAAGCGCGAGGTCGCCGGTGGCCTCATAATCGGCGGCCGCCATCATCGGCATATGCAGGCTCCACTCCGTTGGCCACGTTGGATGCGCCAGCAAATGTTCCAGCGTGCGATGCGCCACGCGCGGATCAAGGTCACAGGCGTAATGCGACAGCTCGTTGATATAAGCGTCCGCCTCGTAGGGAATGCGCTCGCGTTCGCCGTCAATGTAAATGCCGAACGCCGTGGTCGCTTTCATCGTGTGCTTGCACAGATCCCACACGGCGTTCAGCGCGGCGTCGGAACTTTCAAAGCTCGCGGCCTGATCGTCGAACGGCGCGTGGACGAACAACTGGCGCAGCGCCGCCTGATCCAGCGGCAGCGGACTGCCTTCGATTTCGGCATAGCGGAAAGGCGTGATCTCGCCGATGTCCAGCGGCGCCGGCACCGCCGCCGGATTCCGGTGGCGTTCCTTGGTGGGAATGGCGAGCCGGTAAACCCTCTGGCCCGGCTGCGTGACCAGCGGCACTTCGCGGAAGTTCACGCTGCCGGGCGGCTGGCGGTCAATCGCGCCGCCCGCGTCGAGCTTCTCGCCGAGACGCACCGTCAGCTTCGCCGCCGGAACGTCGCCCGCAAAACTGATCTGCAAATTTCCGTAAACGTCCTTGCCAAAGTCGGCAAACCAAACTTCTCCGCGCTTTTCCAGAAGCACCGGTTCGACCGACGTGACCTGCAATTTGATCAGCCCGCCTCCCTCCATCGCACACGCCGGCAAAAACGCCGCCACAACCAACGACATCAGCGCGAGGATACGGAACAATTTTGGCCGCTGGCTTCCGCGCTGGATTGGTTTCATGGTGTTAACGATGGATTTTCCAACAGGCTGGCTGCAAAGTCAAAAGGCTGTGCTTCGAGGTTGGCATGACGGCGAGTTCCAATGAAAGCTGGAAACCCGGCTCGTGACAAGCGAATGAACGGTCGCCGTTTTTACCGGCAACCCTCAGAACTCACCGCAAAATTTCGCCAGCCAGACGAATCAAACCACCTCGCGATACACGTCGGGATGCGGACGGGAAATCACCACGGCGTTCACCAGCACGCCGGCGTCGGCGAGAACTTTGCGACCGGCGGCGACGCCCGCTTGCACGGACGACACATCGCCAGTCATCGAGCAGAAAGCTTTTCCACCCATCGCCATGGCAAGGCGGACTTCGAGCAGCTGCACGGCGGAAGTTTTGGCCACGGTGTCGGCCGCCTGGATGAGCGTGGCAACGTTGAAGGATTCGATAATGCCCAGCGCGCCGTTCGTTTCCGGCGTCTGCGTGCGACCCAGCGCGACGAACACATCCGGGTGCAGGCTGGCAATGACAAAGCTGTCAATCAGGCAGCCGCCGGCGGCATCGCAGCCCGCCTCGACGGCGGCGGTCACGGCGGCCGCGTCACCGCCGATGAGCACCATGTATTTGCCGGAGCAGATCGAGCGCGACAGGATCAGCCGTACATTGCCGGCCTTGAGCATCGTGTCCGCCACCTGGAAACCGGCGGCGATGCTCGACAGTTCAATCAATCCAACAGATTTATCGGCCATAAAATTATTTCTCCAAAATGATTTGTTTTTCGTCCGCCTCGCGCACCACGCCGCTCATCGGCGCGTGCAAAATCGCGCCGAGCGCGTTCGGCGCAGGTTCACCGATGATTTGACCGGCGCTGACGCGGTCACCGGCTTTGACTTTGGAAATGCACGGTGTGCCGGCGCTTTGCTTGAGCGGCAACACCAGGCGGCTCGGCGAAATTTCCTGGCGCAAATACGGCGCGGGCAAATCGTAGTCAAGAACGTGCATTTTCTTCGCCAACGTCTTGATCGGCACACGGCGGCCATCGGCCATGCCGTGAACTTTCGGTTCCATCGGGCCGGTCCACTTGATCTGTTTGGCGCGCATGACGGCCTTGGCGTCGTCACAGGCTTCCTTCGGAAACAATTCTTCCGGGCACGAATACAGCGTGCAGAGTCCGCACGAGCAGCACATCGCCGCCCATTGGCTGTAATACTCCGCACCGGTGCCGGTGAACGCCAGCGTGCGCATGACCTGATGCGGCTCAACGGCGTAACCGAGCAGAAAGCGCGGGCAAAATTCCGTGCAATAACGGCACTGGTCGCACGCGGACTTGCCGATGGCGGCCTGCTGCTTGCCGGGCTTGAGCTTGCGCTCGATGGTGTGATGCGTACGCGGCAAAATGATGACGCCGGTGGTGGTCTTGATAACGGGCGTGTCGAGATCGTCGGTCGTGGAGCCCATCATCAAACCGCCAAGACAGAGCACCGGATCGTCGGTGGTGAGGCCGCCCGCATGTTCGATGCATTCGCGCATAGAGGTGCCAATGGGCACGCGCAAGGTGCAGGGCGATTTCACCGCGCCAGCGATGGTGAGCATTTTGTGCGTGAGCGGCTTGCCATCATGGGCGGCGGCAATGTTGATGAACGTCTCAACGTTGTTGACGATTGCGCCGACGGCGATGGGAATGCCGCCGGGCGGAATCAATTTGCCGGTGACATTGTAAACCAGATCGTATTCGTCGCCGGCCGGATAATAATCCCCCAGCAACTGGACGCGGACATTCGTGCCTTTGCTCGCGGCCTGCACGGCGGCGACGGCGTGTTTCTTCTTGGCTTTGACGCCGATGACGCCATCTTTCGCGCCGACGGCTTCCATGGCGAGCTGCATTCCGCGCACGAGGTCGGCGGCACTTTCCTCCATCGTCACCGCGTCCTTGTGCAGGAGCGGTTCGCATTCCGCGCCATTGGCGATGACGACTTCCGCCTTGGCACCGAGCTTGACGTGCGTGGGAAATCCACCGCCGCCCGCGCCGACGACGCCGGCCTGCCGAACTTTTTCTGCGAGATTCATGTTAATTCAAAATTTTCTTAACCACAGATAAACAATGATTTAAAAGGTTTTACGCGAATTTCACGAATTCACGCGAATTAAAATTCAATTCGCGAAAATTAGCGTAAAAGAACATCTGTGTTTATCTGTGTCCATCTGCGGTTCAAATTTTTTCCGCGCCGTTCGCTTGCGCCGCCGGGGCCAAAATCACTTCCACGCCGCGTTCGCGCAGGCCGTTGACCAGTTCCGCCGGTGCCTGGCTATCCGTGACAACCACATCAATCATGTCCAGTCCACATAGTGGCGAGACGGATTGCCGGCCAAACTTCGAATGGTCGAGGCAGAAAATCACTTTCTGCGCGGCCCTGAGCATCGCGCGCTGGATGTCAATCAGCAGCGCGTGCGAATTCGTGATGCCTTCCAGCGTGATTCCGCCGGCGCTCATGATGGCCACGTCCGCGCGCATTTTGGAAAATGCCTCGACGGTCATCGGCCCGACCAACACGCCGAGGCGCGGATAAATCACGCCGCCAGCCAAAATCACTTCCACCTTGTTCGCCGAGGCGTAAAGATTGGCAACCGGCAGCGAGTTCGTCACGATCTGCGGCGCTTTTTCTTCGAGATAGCGCGCGACGTGATAAACCGTTGTGCCGGCGTCGAGAATCACGCTCTGATGCGAACCGATGAGTTCGGCACAGGCTTTGCCGATCAATTCCTTTTCCGTAAGCTGCTTGGTATCGCGCGCAGTGAACGCAAATTCATCCGTTTTGGGCGTGATGATGCGTGCGCCGCCGTGCGTACGGCGGACATTTCCGGAAGCTTCCAACAGGCTGACATCACGCCGAACCGTGGAAATAGACGCTTCCACGTGCTGGGAGAGTTCTTCCAGCGACGCGAATTCCACGCGCTGAAGATACTCTTCAATGCGGTGTTTGCGCTCTTCTGCGGTCATGTAAGCACAATAATGGTAGATTTTGGAATTATTTGCAAGATAATAGTTGACTTAAACCTAAAAAATGTCAAAGTCAGTCAAACTTTATGGCTGTAGCAGCACCTGCACCTCATCGCGCCGTCGTCGAACACATGGTTCGCCAGGCGGTTTACGCCAAGCTTGGCAAGCCTTTGCCACGCGTGGCCAGCGGGCAAAGTCCGCTCGTCGTCAACGTCAGCGCGCGTCACTGCCATCTCACGCCGGAAGC
>CAYUGC010000102.1:0-12124 GCA_964444085.1 uncultured Bifidobacteriaceae bacterium
CAGCGGCTGGAATTCCTCGGCGACTCCGTACTCGGCCTCATTTTGTCCCGCGCGCTCTACGAAAAATTTCCCGATGCCGACGAAGGCGCGCTCACCAAGTCGCGCGCAAAACTCGTCAATGCCGCCGCGCTTGCCGCGCATGGCCGCACGCTCGGCCTCGGCGCGCATCTGATTTTGAGTCGCGGTGAAGAGAACACCGGCGGACGCGAGCGCACCTCGGCGCTGACCGACGCGTTCGAGGCGCTGCTCGGCGCGATCTTCATGGACGGCGGGTTCGAGGCCGCGCGCGAATTTGTGCTGCGCGAGTTCGCCGGCGAAATCCGCGAACTGGATCTGCCGGCGGGCATTGATAATCCCAAGGGCGAGCTGCAGGAACTCTTGCAGGCGCAGTCGCCCGTTGCGCCGGAATATGAATTCATCGCCGCCAGCGGACCGGATCACGACCGCGTGTTTGAATGTGCCGTGAAACACGCTGGCGCGGAACTGGCGCGCGGCACGGGCAAAAGCAAAAAAGCCGCCGAGAGCGCGGCGGCCCTGGCGGCATTGGAAAAACTGCGCGCGGCAAATCCGGCGGCGGCCTAGGCCAGCCTGGTGTGGCTGCCGTCGCAGAAGGCGCCGTTCTGGGAATGCTTGCAACCGCACCACGCGACCTTCTTCGCGGCGGCGAGATCCACCTTCAACGGCGCGAAGCCGGAGCCTTTGTGCGAGCCATCGCAGAACGGCTGGCCTTGGGACTTGCCGCAACTGCACCAGTAAAAGCTGCCGGGCTGCATATCGAGGACGTAGGGGAATTTTTGGGCGATGACGGGTTCACTCATGACTATCTCTTAACCCGCTGCGGCAATTTGGCAAACTATATTCCACCCGACGCGAACGCCTCTCCATATGCCAGTTTCTCATTGGCAGTGTGGACATACCATGAGCGTAGAGATAAATTCTTTGCATCCGCTTTAGATTGAAAACATGCAAATACGCATAAAAGCCTGATAAAATGAGAATTCTTGTCGTTGAAGACGAGGCCGAGATCGCCGCATTTGTCCGCAAGGTGCTCGCGGACGAAGGTTTTTCCATTGATGTCTGCACCACCGGCGATCGGGCGTTGGTTCAAATCAGGACCGTGGCGTATGACGTCATGGTTCTCGACATCATGCTGCCGGGCACCGACGGCTTGAGCGTGCTGCGCCAGTTACGGCAAGGCGGCAACCGCACGCCGGTGCTGTTATTTTCGGCGCGCGGCGCGGTCAGCGAGCGGGTCGAGGGTCTGAACCTCGGCGCGGATGATTACCTGCCCAAGCCGTTCGCCATCGCCGAACTCATCGCCCGCGTGCGGGCACTTGGCCGGCGCGGCGGCGAGAATAAAACGGCCGAGGCCACGGTCCTGCGCATCGGCGACCTGACGCTCGACGCCATTTCCCGCCGGGCGCAACGCGGCGGAAAAATGATTGAGCTGACCGCGCGCGAGTTTCGCCTGCTGGAATTCCTAATGCGCTCGCCCGGCCAGATCTGCAGCCGGCGGAGCATCCTGGAAAAAGTCTGGGACTATGATTTCACCCATAGCACCAACCTGGTGGAGGTTTACATCCGCCGCCTGCGCGAGAAGATTGATGAAGGTTTCGAGCCGAAATTATTGCAAACCGTCCGCGGCATCGGCTACGGGCTGAAGGAGACACCGTGAACATCCGCACCCGCCTGACCGCCTGGTATGCCGGCACCCTGTTTCTGTCGCTGCTGCTGACCTGCGCGCTGCTGTATCACGAAGTGGTGCCGCATGCCAAAGCCGAACGAGCCCCGGCAAAATCCATGGAACATGACGACGACGAACAGGAAGAAGGCAATGAAAATGAAAACCGGGAACTAGCCGGCTTCATCTTTTGGGGAACGGTTCCCCCGGCATTGCTGGCCATCGTCGGCGGCTGGTGGCTGATGCGCCGGTCACTGTCACCCATCGCCAGGCTTACGGCCGCGGCCGAAAAAATCCACGAGGAAAACCTCGCGCACCGGCTGCCGCGCTCCGGCAACGGCGACGAACTGGATCACCTGGCGGAAGTGTTCAACGCCATGATCGCGCGGCTGGACAGCTCATTCCAACGCGTCCGCGAATTCACGCTGAACGCCTCGCACGAACTGAAGACGCCGCTCACCATCCTGCACGGGGAAATCGAGGCCGCGCAACGCGACACCAGCCTGCCCGCCACCTTGCGCGAAAAACTGGGCAGCCAGCTTGATGAAATCCAGCGCCTGACCCTCATCGTGGACAACCTCACGCTGCTCACGAAAGCGGACGCCGGCCTGGTGGTTTTGAGCGAGGAGACCATCGCATTCGATGAAATTGTCCGCGAAGTTTTCGAGGAGACAAAAATCCTGGCCGAAGGCGCAAAGATTTCCGTGTCGCTGAAAGACGGCGATCCCCTGCCCTTGCGCGGCGACCGGCGGCGGTTGCGCCAGCTGCTGCTGAACCTCGCCGAGAATGCCGTCAAATACAACCAGCCGGGCGGCGCGGTGGAGTTTTTCCTGCGCCGCGACGGTGCAGAGGCGGAACTGAAAATTGCCAACACCGGCAAGGGCATCGCGCCCGGGGCGCTGCCGCGCGTGTTCGACCGGTTTTACCGCGGCGAGGCCGCCGGCAACGTGGACGGCTGCGGGCTGGGCCTGAGCATCGTCCAGTGGATCGCCACCGCGCATCGCGGCTCGGTGAAAATCGAATCGGTGCCGGACAAGCTGACCACCGTCACGGTGCGCCTGCCACTTGGTGGCTGAACCGAGCCGGTTTCACTTCACCAGTTTGACCGGTTTGCCGCCGTTTTTTTCCTCCGTGAACTTCGGATGGCAACTGACGCAGGTGGTCTTCGTCAGTTTCCACTGGTTGTCGCCATGGCATTTCACGCAGGCCACTTTCCGGTGATCCTGATCCAGCGGGTAAGGCGTCATCAAATCGTGGTTGAAACGCAAGCTCTCGCCCTTCCAAGCGTCGGTGCTGTGGCACTTAAAACAACTGCCGCCCAGCGTCCCCTTGTGCGGATCATCCTTGGTGTGGCAATTCACGCAATCGTATCTGGCCGGGGCCAAATATCCGAGGGCCGGAATCTTTGCGGGATTGTGACACGCCTCGCAGTGCGTGGTGAGGTGCTTGCCCAGCAGCAATTCGTCGTTCACCTCGTTGCGAGAAATGTGATCCACGGCGGGCTTTTTCTTGAGCCAGTCTTGGTTGACCGTGTGGCAGGACACGCAGGTCGAGCCGTATTCGGCGGGATGCTTGACCTTGTGGCAGGCTTCGCAGCCGACCGCCAGCCCGGTGAACTGGGCGGAAGCCAGCGGCGCATCTTTCGGCTGCGGCTGGTGGCATTTGACGCAATCAACCGTGGTGTGTTTACCGGCCAGCGCAAACTTGGAATCACGGTTGTGGTCGAAGCGAAGCTGCTTGCGTTTCCACGAATCCGGCGTGGCATGGCAGCGGGTGCAATCGTTCCTGAACTGGCCGCGATGCGGATCCTTGTGGCAGTCGGCGCAGCCGGTTTTCAAGCCGTGCATCGTGGCGGAGGCGAGCTTCGCACCGGACGGCGGCACATGGCATTTCTCACACATGGCCTCGGCATGCTTGGCCACCAACGGGAATTTCGTGTCGCGGTCGTGGTTGAACACCAGGGCCGTTCTCTGCCAGCCGGCCGGCGTGTGACAGGCGGTGCAAGTCTTGTCAAACTGCTGCTGATGCGGGTCTTCGTGACACGCGATGCACTCGGCTTTCAAGCCCTTGAACAAAGCCGTGCCCAGCGCAGCTTTCGTGTCCGCCGGTTTGTGGCATTTGGCGCAATCCACGGCAAGGTGCTTACCCTCCAGCTTGAAGGTCGAATCCGTGGTGTGGGAAAATTTCAAATCGGGCCGCTGCCAGCCTTTGACCGCGTGGCATTTCTCGCAAGCAACGGTGAACTGTCCGTTGTGCAAATCCTTGTGGCAGTCCGCGCAGCCGGTGAATTTCAGGCCGGTGAAATAAACGCCCTTCATTTCCTTGGTGCGCTCCTTTTTGTGGCACTCGTCGCAATCCACCTTGACGTGCTTGCCTTCCAGCTTGAACGCCGCCAGACCGTGATCGAATGTCTTCCGGTTCAGCGGAACCAAGGCGCTGTCGTCGAGATGTTCCTTGTGGCAGATGCGGCAGTCGTTGGTCAATGTGCCATGGTAGCCGATGGCTTTCGCGCGACGCTCGCGGATGTCCTGATGGCATTGTTCGCAATTGGCGTTGGGTATCTCGCCGGTGTAGGAATGGCATTTCGTGCAGGATTCCGCCGGCGGGCCGACGCGATGTTTCGTGGTCAACTGGTTCGGGCTGATGGTGGCGGCGAAGGTCTGGGAGAACTTGCTCTTCACCGCTTCCATCCGGCTCGCGCCGAACACCAACGCGCCGACGCCGGCCAGCAGCACGGTGATGATCAAAATGATGATTTCCGTCCGCGAGATGGAAATTTCCTCCAGGATGGTTTTGCGGCTCGGCTCATGCAGGTGCGACCGCAGCGATGGCGGCAGGCTCAGCGCATGATGATGTTCGACGTATTTCAGCGGCACCCAGCCGTGGAAAATCCCCGGCAACGCCACGCGCGTGCTGGGGTTGATGAGCGCGAGAAACAGATGCCCGCCCACCGACCCCATCGCCGAGAAAAACAGCGCCGTGTGGACATACCACGGAAACAGGATCGAGCTTTTGAAAAACATCAGCAACCCCGTGCCGCCGAAGCCGAAGAAATAAAGCAGCACCAGCATCGCGTTCATCTTCTGGCCGGAATTGATAAAACCGGCGGGCGGAATTTTCACCTTCTTGTCGTAGCCGGCGCGCATGGACTGCACCATCCATAGCAAATCCGCCTTGCCCCACGTGAGCGCGGCGCGGATGTGCGCCCAGTGGACGTCGAGGCGGAGCATCACCGTCGGCGGCAGCGCCAGCAGCCACGTCGCGGCGCTGATTTCATGCACGAGCTGCACCCCCGAAATCCACCCACGTTGCCAGCGGAAAAAATGCGCAGCCAGCATCACCGCGCCGGTGCCCATCAGCAGCAGGAACGGCAGGGCGTTCACCCAGTGCAGCCAGATCTCCGGCTTGACGAACCGCCTGAATTCCTTGATCTGGAGAAAATGCCGCCCGGTTTCGGGATTCGAGCAGATGAACTGCGTGCCGCCCAGATGGTGAATTTGCCCGATCCACGCCGCAACATCCGCGCGCAATTGTTCCGCCGCCCCGGCATCCGGTGCCGGCAAATAAAGCAGCCCGCACAATTCCGCCGCCGTCGCGCCGCCGTGTCCGTAAATGTCCGGCGACGCCAGCCGGTGAAGCGCCAGCACACGCACCAGCCGGACCGCCAAATCACGCGGCTCGCCCGGCACGAATTTGCGGGCGATTTTTTTCTCCAATTCGCCGCCACAATGGACAACCGCCTCGATCTCTGAAATTTTTTGCAGGCTGGCGTCGGCGAGGAGCATCAGCCACAAGTCGTCGGCCGCGATGAAACCGGGATTTTCCACCGGCACCGCCCGGTCGAGAATTTCCCCAGCGGTGGTCGCCAGAATCCGCATCCGGTCCGGCGCGGAAATGAACGGGATTTTTTCCAGGAGCGCCACGGCGTCGGGATGGAACGGAAACAGCCGCACCAGCTCATCCAGGCGGCTCTCCGGCACGCCGGAAAATTTCGCCAGGTGTTCGCGGACCAGCGCCGCCTGTGCCGGTGTTTTGCGCACCAGCTCCGCCAGCGCCACCGCGCCAGCGTCAAACTGAATAAATTCCTGGTATTTCATGCTTCACGGCAAATGGTGTCATTGCGTCCAGTTAAGGCGGTAAAAGCGGCTGGGGTAATTGGTGGCGTCCGCGTCCGCGAAGTCCACCAGCCCGGCGGCGGTGAGGGTCGAAATTCCCTGCCAGTCCACCAGGTTCGTCGAGGCTTCCACCGTGTAGGTGTAGCCCGCATCCAGATTAACCGTCAGGCCGAACAAGGCCCCGGCCAGCGGCCCCGCCGACACGATGTCCATCACCATCGGCGGCGTCACCACCGTCAAGTTCGCCGGAGCCGTGCTCACCGAACCCACGGCGTTGGTCACGGTGACGACATACTGGCCGCCCTGCGCCGCCGACACCGCCGGCAAAACCAGACTGGCGTTGGTCGCCCCGGCCAGATTCACACCATTGAACTGCCATTGAAAATTCAACGCATCGCCGCTGGCAATGACATTGAAACTGGCCATCGCCCCGGCCAGCAGTTTCTGATCCGCCGGCCCGCTCAAAATATTCGGTGCAGATAAAATCGTCACCGGGGCCACGCTGCTGGTGATGGCACCGCCAGTGGTGCTGACAACGACGGAATAGCTCCCGCTGTCGCCGGTCGTCGCGTTGGCCAACAACAACGTGGCGTTTGTCGCGCCCGCCAGAACCGCGCCGTTCTTCTGCCATTGGAAACCGGCAGCGTTCGTCCCGCCGACGGTCGCGGTGAAGACCAGGTTGCCGTTCACCATTTGCGTGGTGAAATGCAGAAAGCTGTCCACGCCGAACAACTCGATTCGCGCGTTGTTCGCCGACGCCACGCAGAGCCGGTTAAAACCATCCAACACCACGCCGATGGGCATGTTTAACTGGCCTGGCCCATCGCCAAATCCGCCGATGCTTCCCAGCGCGGCACCGGTGTCGGCATCATAGATGTTCACCACGCCCAGCATCGTTTCGGTGACAAACAAGTGACCGGCGCTGTCTACCAGCAGCGCCTGCGAGCGGCCGGACGGCCCGCCACCGAACATGCCACCGGAACTGAACGGGATTTTCCGCGCGAACACGCCATTGGTGAACACCTGCACCCGATCGTTTTTTTGATCCAGCACAAACACCTCGCCGTTGGTGCGCACGGAAATGCCGGCGGGAAAATCGAATTGGCCGTCACCGGTGCCCGCGCCGCCAAACTGGCTGGCCTGCGTCGCACCGGAAAAAATGCGGACCAGATTTGCCGCGCCATCGGAAACATAAACCGTGCCCGGTGCCTGCGGGTCAACGGCGAGATTGCCCGGCAGTTGAAACTCGTTGGCGCCCGCGCCGAGCTGGTAAAGCCGCTTCCACTGCGGATCAAAAACGCTGACGCTGCCGTTCTGCTCCTCGCTTAAATAAATCCGCCCGTCGCCGGCGACCGCAATCGCGAGCGGCCCGGCGAAGCCGTCGTGCGCCGCGATTCGCTGGCCGAAGGCATTGAACACCAGCACGCGACCCGCCGCCGGATCGGTGACGTAAAGATTGCCCGCCGCATCCGCCGCGACCCGGGCCGGGCCGTGAAGCTGCTGCGACCACGCGCCGAGCGGCGTGACGTTCGGCGCGGCGGCACGAACCGTCAGCGCCGCGACCGCAAGCAGCATCCAAAAAGAACGGCGCAATGTTTTCATGTCGCCACCTCGACTGGTCTGGGGTTGAGTTTCAATTTGCGTTTGAGAAAGTTTTTGACGCGCGTCACCGGGCATTTGCTTTCCAGATTGAACACCTCGGCGGCATCGGTCATGCCCGCCGGCAGTTCCAGGCCGGCCATCTGTTCCTTCAAGTAGGAATGTTCCATGAGCAGTTTCATCAGCGATTTCATGAACTCCTGCTTCCACTTGGGCAGCGCGTGAAAGCCATTCATTTTGTGGATGTAAAAATCGCGGAAGCCGCGGAACAGTTCGGCGCGCACCTCGTCAACCGTCATGTTCACCGGCTTGATGACCGGCTCGACAAGGTTGTATTTTCGGTAATCGCGCGTGGCGACGTGATCCTTCACATCCTTGTAAAGATCGGCATACGGCCACGGCGTGATGGCGAGGAAAAACGCCATGTCAGGGTCGTAGTATTTGGAAAGCTCGATGGTGCGCTGCATTTCTTCCTTCGTCTCGTTGGGCATACCCATGACGAACGACGTTTCGGAAATCATGTTGTGGTCGCGGATCAGCTCGATGGCGCGCTTGCCTTGCTCCACCTTTGCGTCCTTCTTGAAAAGGTCGAGTGTGACCTGATTCACTGATTCCACACCGACGTAAATATGCTCCACGCCAGCCTTCCGATAAATCGGCATGATCGGCTCGTCGCGGACGATGTCGTCCACGCGCGTTTCCAGCAGCAGCGTCGTGCCGAAATCGCGTTCGATCAGCAGGTCGAGAATTTTTCGCCAGCGGCGCGGGTCGAGCGTCGGAATTTCGTCAGCAATCATCGCCACGTTCACGCCGTATTTTTCGCGGAGCATCTGGAGCTCATCCACGAAATGCTCGGCGGAATTCGCGCGCCAGGATTCCTTCCAGAACAAACGCTGCGAGCAAAACGAGCAATGCTGCATGCAGCCGCGCGAAGACGAGACGATGGCCAGCGTCGAACCCGGCATCGGGCGGTAGGTGTATTCATTCCACGGCACGAGATTCCACGCCGGCGTGACGGTATCAAGGTTGCGGATGAAACCGCGCCGGGGCGTGACGACCACCTGGCCATCCTGACGGAACGCGATGCTGCGAACTTTAGACAAGTCTTCCTTCGCCACCCAGGCCTGCATCAACTCGACAGAAGTTTCCTCGCCTTCACCGCAGACGACGACATCCACGCCGGGCGAGCCGCGCAGGATTTCGTCATACATGAAATGCGGATGCGTGCCGCCGAGCACCGTCAGCACGCCGGGAATTTCCTCCTTCGCCATCTGGCAGACATCAATCCCATCCAGCACCGTCGCGGTGATCGCCGTGACCATCACGACGGATGGCTGTTCGCGCCGCAGCGTCGCACGCACCTGTTCGTGCGTGTGGAACTTCGTCATCGCATCGTAGAGCTGCACGCCGAAACCAGCGCGTTGCAGCGCGCCACCGACGTAGAGCAGGCTCAACGGTAGCCATGAACCGGCGGACTCCACCACGCCGGAATGATACGGCGGCGTGACGAGCAGAATTTCAGCGCGGCGGTTCATGATTGAAAATAGGCCGAGTGCATGGACGGAAAAATGAACGGGAAGATCAGCACCGTCAGCACCGACAAAATAAAACAGGCGATGGTCGCCCACGCCGTCTGGCGGGCGTTGAGTTTGAAGAACCGCCGCGCGTGCAGCAAAATCGCATAGGCCAGCCACGTCACCAGCGACCAGGATTCAATCGGATCCCAGCCCCAGTAGCGGCCCCACGACTGGTTCGCCCAGATCGAACCCATGCCGATGGTCGTCGTCCAAAACACAAAACCGAAACCGACGAAACGCACGGTGCGCGCTTCCAACACGTCCACGCCGGGCAGGCGGTCAAGCCAGCGACCGGTCGCGCCGTTGAGTTTCCGCAGCAGCACGATGGCTGACGCCAGCGACAACACGAACGCGCCGACGGCGAGTTTGTTAAACAGGATGTGGAAGACCAGCCACATGGAGCGCAACGTCGGCGGCAAGCTGCGCGCCTCGGGATTCGTGAACAGGCCGAAGCCCATCATCAAAATCGCCGCCGGCAGCGCCACGAGCGCGAGCGCCGACCAGTTCGGTTTGCGCCAAAGAAAAATCAGCAGCATCACGATGGCAATCCACGCGTTCGAGGAGAGCACCTCATATTTCATCATGTAAGGCCCGTGGCCAACATGGTGGTAGCGCAACGCCAGGGCGACCGTGTGCGGCACGAGGCCGACCGCAGTGAGCCACTTCGCCTGCGCCAATTTGTTCGGATGCGCGAAGATCAACGCGTAGGCGAACGCGATGACGCCGCCGATGTAAAATACCACCGCGGTCCAGTGGAATGAGATTTCCTGTGCAAAAGGTGTCATGGTTTGGCCTCCGTGGTGGTGGTTCCGTGCAACGTGGCGCGGTCCGCGACCCACGGCGTGTTCGTGCGTCCGACCTGCGGCGGCGCGGCGAATTTGATTTCGTCCACGAGCCACGCCTTGCTCACGTTGGTGAAATAATACGTCATCTCGTAGGCATCCTGCGACGCCTCGCCAACCTGTGCGCCGGTGCCGATTTTCAAATCGCGGTAGCTCCAACGCTCCTTCGTCTGAACCAGCAAACTGTCCTTCGCCTGCTCGACGCCGATCACATCCAGCGCGAGCAACTGTGAATCAAGCGTGATGCCGAGATCCAGCCGCACCCCGATGAGGCCGGTGAGCTTTTTGCCTTCGTTCGGGCCGACGACCGGATCAATCAGCCGCACATCGCCGCGCCGGTAAGCTTCGGACACAACCTGGTTGTAGCGCTCGACGAGCTGCTTTGCCTGCGTTTGGGAAACCCGGTCGCAGCCGGAGGTGAAAGCGAGCCCCGCGAGCAGCAGCAGCGTGGCGGCGTCTCGGCAGAGCGCCGCTGTTCCCGTTCCGATATGTTGGCGGCGCTCTGCCGAGACGCCGCTACGATTACTGGTTTGCTCGCGGACAATTTTTTCAAACCGCTCCTGAAACAACGGCGCGAACCGCTGCGGTTTCAGCGCGATGAACACGCGTTCCTTTTCGCCGAGCGGCGTGATGACGACACAGAAATCCAATTTAATCAGGCAGAACATCATCGCCGCTCCGGTCATCGTCAGAATCATGCCGGCGTAGGCCAGCCATAAAGTGGAGTCCGCGCAACCATGCAACCGCGCCCACATCGGCGCGCCGCGCAAAGCCAGGCTTTCCCCCGCCGGCAAGGCCAGAATCCGACCGACATCCAGCGTGCCAGCCGCGAGCAGGGCATTGCCGCGCATCGCCCGCACCGAAAAGCCGGAAGGCCGCTCGGCGTTGCAGGAGAGATAAACGCGCAGGCCGTTCGGGCTGGTGGATTCGCCGGAATAGTTTTGGCGTCCGTCATCGGTTAACAGCACGGCCTGGCGACGGGTGGAATTCCATTCCAACAAGGCGGACGGACCGAAATTCTGACCGAGGTAAAGCCGGCTGCCGCCGAAATCAAGCTGGCGGTTCACGGCAATTTCACCAGCGGATGATTTAACGCGCAGGTCGCGGAGGTGACCGTCGGCATAGCGGCTGCCGCTGACGGCCTCAAGCGTGAGGGGCTGCTGCAGCCGGAGCGGTTTGCCGAAAACCCCCGGCCACTGTGCCGACCACGCGGCGGCCGGTGCGAGCGTCTCGCCTTCGAGCAAGTCCACCGTCCCCTCACTGACGAACAAGGCGCGCCAGGCGCCGGCAAAGATAAGCAGCAGCAGGCCGGTGTGAAAAACCAGCGAACCGGCCAGGCCAAGCCGGCGTTCACTCCAGATTTTTTGCCGTGGATTGGCGCTGGTGGCGAGGCGCTCGAATTCAGTTTTAAACGGCGCGGATTGAAATTGCGCGGGTGACGGTGGCTGCCGCCACTGCCACCACGCGCGCCGAAACTGCTCGTTCACCACCACCGCCAATGACGCGGCGGTGAGCATGGTCACGGCGGCAAACCAGACGGATTGAAAGATGTGCCTGTCCGGCAGCAGGGCGCCGAGCGCACCAGCCACAGCGACGGCAGCAATCTCGCCGAGGATCACGGCGGGCTTGCGCAGAAAGCGTTTGATGGGTGCAAAAGGATTCATGGCGTTACCATCGTTCGCTGCCGCTGCCGGTTCCGTGTTCGCTGCTACAGCCGCAGGATGATTTTGAATAACCGCTGGCGGTGGACTTGGTGATGCCGGTAAGTCCCATGGTGCTGGTGTTGTTGTTGTAGGCGTAGCGGGCTGGCAGGCCGCCGCCGTTGGCCCCCAGAAGCCGGGACACTTTGCCGCCATGCGGTATGACGATGTGGCAGGTATAACAACCGCTGGCATGATGGGACGCGTGAGTGCCGCCATCCCAGCCTCCGCTGACGGTGTCGTTATGACAATTGGCGCACCAACTCGTGGCGAAAGATGTGCCGGTGGGCCAGTTCGCAGCGTTTGGGCCGCGCAGCATGAATTGGTAGGCGGACCCGTGCGGCCCTTGGGCGGCGGCGGCGACGTAGTTTGTGGTCGTGGAATCGTGGCAGTCCGAGCACATCATCGTCTGCTGGCCGACGTTGACGTTCCACGGCGCTTTCATGGCGGCGGCGAGCAACCCCTTTTTGAGAGTGGCAGCGCCCACGGCGATGGAGTTCGGATAATTGTCCAGGCCGGTCACAATCGGATGGCCGGATTTGTTCATCGGACTGAATTCCTGCGCGACATCGGTCATGACCGGGCTGGTGGCGGTGCCGTTGGGCGAATT
>CAYUGC010000103.1:0-12026 GCA_964444085.1 uncultured Bifidobacteriaceae bacterium
GATGCGGCTAGCTGGGCCGGCTGAAATCAACCCCGGCAAACTGAAACTGAAATTTTAGTGGCATGCTCATATCCGGTTCACATCTTTATTCGTCACCCATTCTTCAAGCACGTTGCAAGCCAAGCGCCCGAACCTTTTCCACAAGGTTTTCCCGCTCATTTTCCCTATTTTTCGCGCCCAGCCCGCCGGCGGGTGTCCACAAATCCTCCGGTTTGTCCCGGAAGCGGACGCCCACCATTTCCCTTTGCCAAAGCGCCCGATTCTCCTAGTCTGCCGCCATGACTTTTTCCGCCGCCGAACTTTTCGACCTCGCGCAGACCGAGCACGCCGCGCTCTTTGACGGCTGCACCCACGCGTGGGAAGCGCTCAAGAAAATCGAGCCGTATCTCGCCAAAGTGACGAGGCAAAATCCCCCGCCGCGCTTTCCCGGTGCGACCATCGGCGACCGCGTCCTCATCGGCGAAGGCACGGTGGTGGAACCCGGCGCGATGATCAAGGGCCCGGCCATCATCGGGAAGAATTGCCAGATCCGGCACAACGCCTACATCCGCGAGAACGTCCTCATCGGCGACGGCTGCGTCGTCGGCAATGCGTCCGAACTCAAGAACGCCCTGCTCTTCAACGGCGCGCAGGTGCCGCATTATAATTACGTCGGCGACTCCATCCTTGGCCACAAGGCGCACCTCGGCGCAGGCGTGAAGATTTCCAATCTCAAGATGACGCCGGGAAATATTTTTGTGGAAGTGGACGGCGCGCCGCGCGACACCGGCCTGCGCAAGTTCGGCGCGCTGCTGGGCGACGGCGCGGAAGCCGGCTGCAACGCCGTGCTGAACCCCGGCAGCATTCTTGGGCGCGGCGCGGTGGTTTACCCGAACGTCTTCTGGCGCGGCGTCCTGCCCGCGAACAGCATTGCGAAGAACAAGGCTGAGATTGAAGTCGTCGGCAAACGGCCGAGGGAATGAATTAAACGCAGTGGCGCAAAGGCACAGAAAAAAACCTTTCTGGCCGAAAATAAAATGATAAACAACACCTATGGGTTTTTATCTTCGTAAAAGCGTAAGTGTTGGCCCGTTTCGTTTTAACTTAAGTGGGTCAGGGATTGGCGTCTCGACTGGTATTAAAGGATTCAGAGTCGGGACTGGGCCACGGGGAAATTATGTTCATATGGGACGTGGTGGAATTTATTTTCGTCAAACGCTTCCAAGTTCAAACGGTAATAAAATCCCGCCGCAAGCTCCCGAAGTCCAATCTTCAAGCATTGAGTTCAAGGAAATTGAAAGCGGAAGTGTCAGCCAAATGGTTGACTCATCGTCTGCGGCTTTGCTTGAAGAGATAAGTTCAAAATCACAAAAAATGCTGATTTGGCCGTGGGTTCTTGGTGTTGGAATTTGTCTGCATTTCTTGCTGGCAGCAGCCAATTCTCCTGTTTGGATTTATTTTCTAGTCGCTCCGCTTACTGTGGCCGGCTTAGTTTGGGCGATTTACACAGATAAATTGCGTAAGACAGTAGTTCTCTTTTATGAACTGGAGCCGCACATTGAAGAAGCATTTCAGCGTCTTCATGGCGCTTTCGATTCGTTACGAGCTTGCGGTCGAGTGTGGCACATTGAGTCAAGAGGCAACATCACGACAACATATGATTGGAAAGTAAATGCAGGCGCGAGCGCTGTTGTGAAACGGAAATCAATCTGTCCCCATGCTGGCTCCCCTTCCTACTTCCAGTCGAACATTGCGATTCCAGCCCTGCCTGCGGGTCGCCAAACCTTATATTTTTTGCCGGACAGAATTTTAGTATGGGATACGAATGGTGTTGGGGCGGTCAACTATGATCAGCTCGGTGTGGACTATGGCGAGCAACGATTTATAGAGGATGAAAGTGTTCCAAGTGATAGTCGCGTGGTGGATAAGACCTGGCGGTATAAAAACAAAACAGGCGGGCCTGACAGACGATTCAACAACAATCGAGAAATTCCCATCGTGATTTACGAGTCGTTAATGCTCACGAGCAAATCGGGATTACGAGAATCGTTTCAGATTTCACGAACAGGTTTGGGCAGCACATTAAATTCTTCATTCAAACAGATGGCTTCTGCCATTACTGAACGAGGACAAGTTCAAACAGACGATGGTTATATTAAATGCCCCTGTAACAATTGTGATGTATTCATTGAATTTCCTGCGCATGGTTTAGGCCAGACCGTCGTTTGCCCACATTGCGGAATGGATACGGTTTTGTTCAAGCCCAACGTCACTTAATTTTCCACCATGCCTCTCCGCCTCCTCAGACTGTTCCTCGCCTTCTCCGCATTCGGCTGGGGCGTGTGCATCGTGGGTGTGTTCGCCTCATGGCCGCAGGTCAATGCCATCGCGCAAGGCATGGGGGCCAAACCCATCGCTTATGACCCGATGCTGGATTACTGGCTGCGGATGATCTGCGGCGCGTTCACGCTGGTCGGCCTGTGGTATCTGGTGCTGGCGCTGTGGCCGCGCCAGTTCGCCGTGGTCATCCCGTGGTTCGGCTGGTTGATGATTGTGGAGGGCGTCCTTCTACTTGTCTCCGGCCTCCGACTGGGCATCGGCCCGTTTCCTTTCTACGGCGATGTGGCGGCCAGTCTCGTGGGCGGCGGCGGCATCGTGCTGTTTGCTCCGGCGGCTAGGCGGTAAATTGGCAAAGCGGCGCTTTCGCCGCTTGTTTTTGGCTAAAACAACGGTTTTATTGGCTTTTCCGCAAATTCCATGACGTCAAAAACCTTTTTTGACGCATAAAACTTCCTTTTCGATGCGTCGAACAGGCTTTCCGAGGTCTCGAAAAGAAGTTTCGAGGCGTAGAAACTCTTTTCCGAGACATCGAACATGACGGCCGACGCCTCGAAGAAGGTTTTTGACGTCGAAAGGAAGATTTGAGACGTCGAACGCTCTCTTCGAGGCGTCGAAAACGGTGTTCGACGTCTCGAACGAAGGTTTTGACGGCTCGACCGGCGCGGGAATTTCATCTTTCGCGCGCGCGGAGAGGTCGAATTGAAATCAAACCTTCTCCCACTCGCGCACTTTGCCGGGAATGATGCGGAAGAGTGGATGCGGTTCCGGTTGCGTGAGGCTGCGGAATTGTTTGCCCAACTCCGGCGCGCGTTGGCGCAGCTTGGCGAGCAGGTGTTTCCATTCGTAAAGCAACTGGCCGTCGGTCTCGGCAATTTTGCCGGGGAAACGCGGGCGCGCAATCTTGCTGGCGTCAAAATGGTAGCCGCGCGTTTGCGCCTCGGCCGCCAGCCCGGCCAGAAACGTGGCGATGGCGGCGGCGGGATCGGCCTGCGCCTGAAAGCGCGCGAGCTGCGGATGATGCCGGTAGCCTTGGGTGCCACCGGCGAGAACTTTTTGGGCCAGCAACGCCTCGCGCCACGCGGCCACGAGGCCTTTCGGGTCGAGGTAGCGCGGATGCACGGTCCAGAGTCGCATGGGGAAAGGTTGCCCGACGGCGCGGCGGATTGCACCGGGGAATTTTGCCGGCGAATAAATTGGCTGAACGCGCCGCGAGCATTTCTGTCCATGGTTGGTAATCCTGTCTTTTGATTTTGGAATTGATATTTTGACCGCATGATTGACCTGACCTTCGGCCTGCTCGGCGCGTTGCTGGCCACCAACCAGCCGCTCGCCGTCAGCAACGTCATCCACGAGCAGACGGGCATCGCCATCACGGTCGCCGCCACGCCGGAGGAACGCGAGTTGCACGAGGTGATGCTGGCCGATGACGCGTCGCAGGACGACGTGAAGGCGTGGATCGAGGAGTTCAACTCGCAATCGCACACGAATAGCACGGAGGAGGGCAAAGCTTTGAACACGCGTATCCTCGCGCGCTTCGACCGCGTGCGGGGCGCGTATGACAATTTTCTCATCCGCCATCCCGACAGTGCGCACGGCTTCCTGGCCTATGGCAGTTTCCTCAATGAAATCGGCAGCGAAGACAAGGCGGTGGAGCAATACGAGAAATCGCGCGAGCTGGACCCGAAAAACCCGGCGGTCTGGAACAACCTGGCGAATTACTACGGCGAACACAGTCCGCAGACAAAGGCGTTTGAATATTATGCGCAAGCCATCAAGCTGAATCCGGGCGAGCCGATTTATTACCAGAATTTCGCCACGACGGTCTATCTCTACCGCAAGGACGCGCGGGAGTATTTCAACATCAACGAGCAGCAGGTGTTCGACAAGGCGCTGGGGCTTTACCAGCAGGCCATGGCGCTCGCGCCGGACAGCTTCGTCATCGCGACGGACTACGCGGAAAGCTATTACGGCATCAAGCCGCTGCGCACCAACGACGCGCTCATGGCGTGGACCAACGCGCTGACCATCGCGCACACGGACACCGAGCGGCAGGGCGTGTTCATCCACCTCGCACGCGTGAAGATCGCAGCGGGATTTTTTGACGAAGCGCGCGCGCAACTGGCCGCCATCACGAACGCCGCCTACGCGGACTTGAAGCAACGCCTCATCCGCTCGCTCGCCGATCACGAGCATCCGGCAACCGTGGTGACCACGAACGCGGTGAGGGTCATGCCGCCGGAACTGCCCGCCGTGGTCGCCACGACCAATGCCGCGACGGTGTCGTCCAACTTGTTTTCCGCCCCGCCCACGGCGCATTTGAAAGAATAACCGTGAGTTGACGGACAAGCCGAGTTTGCGCTGATTGGCGCGCTGGATTTAAGGCTCGTAAATCGCAAATCGCATATCGTAAATTTCCCCCATGAGCTTTTACGACAAATTGAAATTCGACGCGCAGGGTTTGATTCCCGCGATCATCCAGGAACAGAAAACCGGCCGCGTCGTGATGATGGCGTGGATGAACCGCGCGTCGCTGGAAAGCACGGTCAAGACCGGCAAGACGCATTTCTGGAGCCGCTCGCGCCAGAAATTCTGGATGAAGGGCGAGGAGAGCGGCAACACGCAAACGGTGAAAGACATCGCCTTTGACTGCGACGGCGACTGCCTGCTCATCCAGGTTGAGCAAGCCGGTCCCGCCTGCCACGAAGGCTACAAGTCGTGCTTCTTCCGCTCGGTCGAAGGCCAAGGCGAGACGTTCAAAATCACCGAGGCGCAGATCCTCACGCCGGAGCAGATGTATAAAAAGAAGGGCTGAACGCCCACCGCCGGCTATTTTTGCGGCAACAACTGGATGTAAGTCGGCTCGTCGCGATGGCACGTCAGCCAGCCGCCCTGCTCGAACATTTCGACCACTTGGATGGAACTGCGCCGACCGCCGGGATCAGGATGCGTGAAGTAAAATAGAAATGCCCGGTCGCCGCTCACCACCACGTCGCAATGTTGGCCCATCGCACGATCATCCGCGCCGGTGCCGGGCCGGGCGACGAGATTCTCCGGCTGCTTTGACCAGGCGATGCCGTCGTCGGAACGGAAGACGCCAAGCCCTTTCCACTCATCAATCACACACCAGAATTTTCCGCGCCAGCGGAATCCTTTCGGCCCTTCGCCCCGGCTGGGAAAAGCGCGACCTTTGTCCTTCCAGTTTTTCAGGTCAGGGCTGACGGCGTAGTTGATGGCTTTGCCGGCCAGCTCGTCGTTGTAATAAAGCCGCCACATCCCGTCCGGCATCCGCTCAATGCTCGGATCAATCACGCGGCCGGATGACAGTGAAAGCTTTCTCGGATTCGACCAATCCAGCAGGTTTGTGCTCGTGAGCTGGACGATGTAGCGCGGATGCCCCCAGTCCTGAAAAATTCCCGGCACGACGGTCAGGAACATCTGCCACGTCCCATCCGGCGCGCGCACCACGTCGGGCGCCCATTCTGTAATGTTCGTGCCACCGTATTCCTCCGGCAGGTCGAACCGCGCCATGCCAACAAATTTCCAGTGCGCGCCGCCGTCCGCCGATTCCGCAATACCGATGGGCGTGCCGTGAACCCACGCGACACCGGACAGGCCGGAGGCGTTCGCGCGGCGGTCGGTGTAAAACATCCACCACTTCTGCACGAGCGGGTTCCAGATGAGCGTCGGGTCCGCCGCGCCGTCATAGACCTGGTCGCGGTAAAGCGGTTTGGCGGCCACCGCGCCCAAATCGGCAGCGGACAAGGCGGGCGCAATCAAAAGCAGGGCGAGGCAAAGGCCGGAGAATTTCATGGTGGTAAGGCAGAGATACAAATTGTGGCGGAAATAATCAAGCCGCAGGGAACCGGAGTGCGGCCGTCCTCGGCCGCAGCAACATCCAAACCACAGGCCGCATTCGCAAGTCCATGCCCGAAGGTCTTGCCGCATTGCTGCGCCCGGGGACGGGCGCACTCCGCCGGTCATGTTTCCGCGCTTTCATTTGGGCGGCAAAAAATGTTTTCATCTGGGCATGGTTCCGTGCGTAATTTTTGAGGATGAGCATCTGCTGGCGGTCAACAAGCCCGCCGGCTGGAACACGCACGCGCCTTCGCCTTACGCCGGCGAAGGCATCTACGACTGGCTGCGCCACCGTGAACCGCGCTGGGCCGCGCTCGCCATCATTCATCGGCTGGACAAGGAAACCAGCGGCATCCTTGTCTTCGGCAAGACGCCGCTCGCCAACAAATCGCTCACGGAACAGTTCACCAGCCGCCGCGTCCACAAAAAATATCTCCTGCTCACCGACCGCGCCGTGCCGAAGAAAGAATTCACGGTGAAAACCGCGCTGGCGCGCGTTGGTGAAAAATATGCCAGCCGGCCCGGCGGGGAAATCGCGGAAACACGTTTTGCGTTCGTCGAGAAATCCATCCTCCATCCTTCAGCTTCCATCTTCGCTGCGTTTCCGTTGACCGGCCGCACGCATCAAATCCGTGTCCACGCGGCGGAGAGCGGCTTCCCGATTCTCGGCGACACGCTTTACGGCGGCACGCCGGCGGCACGCGTTTTTCTGCACGCGGCGGAGATTGAGTTCACGCATCCGACCACCAACCAGCCGGTGACATTTTGTGCGCCTGCTGATTTCGATAACCATGGACAAGCTGGTGGGGCGAGCATCCCCGCGAGCCGCTCTTTGCAAACAGCCAGCCCCGGCTCGTCAGGAGCCCCGCCCCACCTTTCAACTGACGCGCGGCTCGCCTTGCGCACCGCCATCATCGAACCAGAAATGACCAACGCCTTCCGCGTGATTCACGGTGCCAGCGACGGCTGGCCGGGCTGGTTTGTGGAAAAACTCGGCGACTTCCTGCTCTCGCAAGCCGAAGCGCCGTTGACCGCAAAGCAGCACGCAGAATTGTCACGACTCGCAAAAACTTTCTCCACGCGCGGCGCGTATCACAAAATCCTTTCGCGGCATGTGCGCAAGTCCAACGTGGCGGATGTCTCGCCGCAACTGGTTCTGGGCGAGGCTGCTCGTAGCGGCGTCTCGGCAGAGCGCCGCAAATCTGACGAGGCGGATGAATCCGGCTTTCTGCCGAAAGCCGCTACGCCGCCCTTTGAGATTCTGGAAAACGGCGTCCGCTACGAGATGAGCTTCCATGAAGGCTATTCCGTCGGCCTGTTTCTCGACCAGCGCGACAACCGGCGGCGTTTGTTGACCGGACATATCGCCGCAAATTTTCCACTACTGCAACCCCAGACGCCAGACGCCCGACCCGAAATCCTAAACACCTTCGCCTACACCTGCGGTTTCTCCGTGTGCGCGGCGAAGGCCGGGGCGCGGGTGACGAGCCTGGATCTCTCGAAAAAATATCTCGAATGGGGCAGGCGCAACTTCACTTTGAACGGCCTTGACCCGGCGGCGCATGATTTCATCTACGGCGACACGTTCGACTGGCTGCGGCGGCTGGCGAAGAAAGGCCGCGCGTTCGACGTCATCGTGCTCGACCCGCCGACGTTTTCGCAGTCAAAGGAACACGGCACTTTCCGCGCCGAGAAAGATTACGGCAAACTCATTACCGCCGCCCTGCCCGTCCTCAAGCCGGGCGGCGTGCTGCTCGCCTCGACGAACGCGGCGGACTGGCCGCCGGAAGAATTTCTCGCGGACATCGAAACGGCGGTGCGCGCGGCGAAGCGGAAGATTATGAAGCGGCATTACGTTCCGCAGCCGCCGGATTTCCTCGTCAGCCGTGACGAACCCGCGTATTTGAAAACGGCGTGGCTGAAGATTACATGAAAAAAGCGGCTCCCATTTCTGGCAGCCGCTTTTGAGGGAGAGAAATTTTACTTTCCGACCGCTGCGACAATCTTCTTCGCCGCGTCGGCCATCGAATCGCCGTTGATGATGGCCACGCCGGATTCCGCGAGCGTTTTCTTGCCGGCGGCGACGTTGTTGCCTTCGAGCCGGACGACGAGCGGGAGTTTCAAGCCGGTTTCCTTCACCGCCGCGACGATGCCGGTGGCGATGACGTTACAGTCCATGATGCCGCCGAAAATGTTCACCATGATGCCCTTCACATGCGGGTCGCTCAGGATGATCTTGAACGCCGCCGTGACCTGCTCCTTGCTCGCCCCGCCGCCGACGTCCAAGAAGTTCGCCGGGTTGCCGCCGAAATGCTGGATGATGTCCATCGTCGCCATTGCCAGGCCGGCGCCGTTCACGAGGCACGCGATGGAGCCGTCGAGCTTGATGTAATTGAGCGAAAATTTCGACGCCTCGATTTCCAGCGGCGCTTCCTCGTTCAAATCGCGCATCTCCAAAATGTTTTTGTGGCGATACAGCGCGTTGTCGTCCAGAGAAATTTTCGCGTCGAGCGCCATGACGGTTTCCTTGCCATCAGCAAGTTCGACAACCGCGAGCGGGTTAAGTTCCACCATCGAGGCGTCCGCTTCCCACCAAGTGTTGTAAACACCGGTGATCAATTTCACGCCGGCATTGAACAAATCGCCCTTGAGGCCGAGCGCGGCGGAAATTTTGCGCGCTTGATACGGCATGATGCCGACGGCGGGATCAATGGTTTCCTTGAAAATCTTTTCGGGATGCTTCTCGGCGACCTCCTCGATGTCCATGCCGCCCTCGGTGCTGGCCATGATGAGCGGGCGGGATGTTTCGCGGTTGAGCAGCACGGCGAGATAAAATTCCTTTTTGATTTTCGCACCGGCGGCGAGCAGCAGCGTTTGCACCATGCGGCCGTCCGCGCCGGTCTGTTTGGTGACGAGCGTCTGGCCAAGCATCTTTTCGGCGAAGCCCACGGCCTCATCCACCGAGCCAGCAACTTTCACACCGCCCTGGAAACCGCTCTTGAAAGTGCCCTTGCCGCGTCCGCCCGCGTGGATCTGGGATTTGACGACGACCTTGGCGCTGCCGCTGGCGGCGATCTGCTCCGCCGCGGGGCGCACCTCGGCGAGCGACTTGGCGGGTATCTCGTAGGGAACATTGACGCCGTATTGGGCGAGCAACTGCTTGGCTTGGTATTCGTGGATGTTCATTTCAAAATAAGTTGGCCAATTAAAAACGATTGCCGCCGGAAATCAACTTCCAACTGCGCGCCCAAAGGTCATCGCCCATTTCCCTTTGAAACCGGCGCCGGCTGTGGCAATTTGCGCGGCCATGCACGATTCCAAAGCCATGAACCCGGAAAAATCGGAGGCGTTCAGCAAGGTGCCGGAAGTGACCCTGGTTTTCTGGCTCATCAAAATCCTGGCGACCACGCTCGGCGAGACCGGCGGCGACGCCGTTTCCATGTCCATGAACCTTGGCTATTTGGCGGGCACGGGCATTTTCGCGGTCATCTTCATTGCGGCGGTGGGCGTCCAGATTACCACCAAGAAATTTCATCCCGTGATTTATTGGGTGACCATCATCGCCACCACCACGGTCGGCACCACGCTGGCGGATTTTGCGGATCGTTCGCTCGGCATCGGTTACGCGGGCGGGACAGCCATACTGCTAACGCTGCTGCTGGCGTCGCTATTCATCTGGTATCGCGCGTTGGGTTCTGTGGCGGTGGACACGGTGAGTTCGCCGAAGTCGGAAGCTTTTTACTGGGTGACCATCATGTTCTCACAAACGCTGGGCACGGCGCTCGGGGATTGGACGGCGGACACGGCGGGCCTGGGCTACGGCGGCGGAATGGTTGCGTTTGGCGTCCTGCTGGCAATCATCGCCGCGGCATATTTTTGGAGCAAAATTTCCCATACGGTGCTGTTCTGGGCGGCGTTCATCTTAACGCGTCCGCTGGGCGCGGTCGTCGGCGATTTTCTGGACAAGCCCGCCAGTGAGGGCGGACTGGCATTGAGCCGCTACTCGGCCTCGGCAACCTTGC
Source organism: uncultured Bifidobacteriaceae bacterium (assembly GCA_964444085.1). Lineage (GTDB taxonomy): Bacteria > Verrucomicrobiota > Verrucomicrobiia > Limisphaerales > UBA11358 > UBA11358. The sequence continues at coordinate 10,197 of CAYUGC010000103.1, forward strand.
TTGTGCTGATTGCGGCGGGCATTTTCTGTTTCTCCCACCAGCCGGCGCGGCGCAGCCATTGAACGGGCGACGCCGGCAAATTTCCCCTTTGGCTTTGGCGTGCTGCCCTTTATCTTGCGCGACCATGAAAGCCGTGTTTCTGCTGCTGCTTGCCGTCGCGCTGTCCGCGCCGGCGGCGCGCGCGGCGTTCATCAACGGCCACGGCTACACGCCGCTTTCCAGTTGGACGGTGGCAAACGGCTTCCGGCTGCAAGCGCGCGCCAGCGCAATGATCAGTTATACCAACCGCACGACGCGGCTGGTGTTTGAAAAAGATTCGCGCACGGCGGAAATCAACGGCGTGAACATCGCCATGTCATTCCCGGCGGCGCTGGACAAAGGCGAAATGCTCGTGTCGCAACTGGATTTGGCGAAGACCGTGGATCCGCTTATCTTCGCGCCGGCGGCGCGGAAAAAGATTTCCACCATCGTCCTCGACCCCGGCCACGGCGGCAAAGACACCGGCAACCACGTGGGTTCGCGCAACGAAAAAACCTACACGCTGCTGCTCGCGCAGGAACTCGCCGGCCAGCTCCGGGCGGCGGGCTTCAAGGTCATCCTCACGCGCACGAAGGACACGTTCGTCGAGTTGCCGGTGCGGCCGGACATCGCCAATCGCAAGAACGCCGACCTGTTCGTGAGTTTGCATTTCAACGCCACGGAGTCGGGCAAGGCGGAGGTAAGCGGATCGGAGACATATTGCATCACGCCGGTCGGCGCGGCATCGTCCAACGCGCAGGGCGAGGGCGCGAACTACGGCGCGACGCAGGCCAACATCTACGAGAAGAAAAGTCTTTTGCTCGCCTATCAGGTGCAGAAGGCACTGGTGCGAAATCTCGGCGCGGAAGACCGCAGCGTGCGGCGGGCGCGGTTCGCGGTGTTGCGCGAATGCGAGATGCCGGCGATCCTCGTGGAGAGCGGCTACATGACGCATCCGGTGGAGGGCAAAAAGATTTTCGACGCAGCCTACCGGAAGCAAATCGCGGCGGCGATCGTGAAGGGTATCGTGAATTATCAGAAATTGACCGCGCCGGCAGACAGCAATAATTACGTCAGCAGCAACGCGCCGCCGAAAACTTTCAAACGCAAAAAATCATGAGCATCGCAACCAAGACCGGCGACAACGGCACGACGGCATTGATGTATGGCCGGCGCGTGCCGAAAAACCATCCACGCGTCGAAACCTACGGCACCGTGGACGAATTGAACGCGGCGCTCGGCCTCGCCCGCGCGACGGCAGATCACGATTTTGTGCGCGGCAACCTGCTGGCCATCCAGAAGGATTTGATCGTGTTGATGGGCGAATTATGCGTCCAGCCCGAGGACTTGAACCGCTACACCGCCGACGGCTATTTTTTGGTGTCGGCCGAAATGACGGCGAAACTCGACGCGCTGGTGAAGGAAATCGAGGCGCAAAACATCAGTTTCAAGGGCTGGGCGACGCCGGGGGCGACGCTGAACTCCGCCGCGCTGGACGTGGCGCGCACCGTCTGCCGCCGCGCGGAGCGGCGCGTGTGCGAGCTGAAATTCACCGGCGAAGCGCGGAACGCCGAAATCATCCTTTACCTCAACCGGTTGTCGGATTTGCTGTGGCTGTTCGCGCGGTGGGTGGAGACGCAGATGAAAGCCTGACCGCCAAACTCCGCGCTTTTCAAAACCCGGCGTTCGGACTATCTTCCCGCTCCCGTTTCGAGCCTGGCGCAAGGATTGTCGGCGCGGCTCCGGAAAATTTTTCGTATGGCATTGATTGTTCAGAAATACGGCGGCACCTCGGTCGGCAACACCGACCGC
>CAYUGC010000104.1:0-11987 GCA_964444085.1 uncultured Bifidobacteriaceae bacterium
CTACCGCCACGTCTGGCTGGACAAGACCGCGCCGGTGGCCATCGCGCCGGACGGGGTGTTTGTGTGGAGTGAATTCATGGACAACACGAATAATATCCCGGAAGGCCAAGTTAAAATCCATGCCAACGTAAAATTGATCAATTCGCATGACACGGATGTTAAGGTCAGGGTGGTAAATTCATTAAAATTCACGGACAGCCGCAGCGATATTGCACTTACTGACGATGTCAATATGGCCGCGCATTCAGAAAAAAATTATTCAACCGACACTTCCAGTGTGTATTTGCATCTGAAAAATTACGAGCTTTGGTCACCCGAAAACCCAAAACTCTACAAACTCACAACGGAACTTTTTGTCGGCGGCAAACTAGTTGATAGCAAGGAAACCACCTTCGGCATCCGCACGGTGGCGTTCGACAAGGACAAGGGCTTTTTGCTGAACGGCAAACATTATGAGCTGAACGGCACCTGCAACCATCAGGACATGGCCGGCGTCGGCGCGGCGCTGCCGGATGCGCTGCAAAGTTTTCGCATCGCCAAATTGAAGGAATTCGGCTGCAACGCCTACCGCACTTCGCACAATCCGCCCACGACCGAACTGCTCGACGCCTGCGACCGCCTCGGCATGATTGTCATGGACGAAAGCCGCCTGCTCGGCAGCGACGAGGAAAATCTCCGTAAGTGGAAAGACCAGATTCTCCGCGACCGCAACCACGCCAGCGTCGGCCTCTGGAGCGTGGCGAACGAGGAATTCAACGTGCAGGCCTCGCCGCAAGGCGGCAACGTCGCCCGCACGATGCAGGCTTTCGTGAAGTCGCTCGACCCGACGCGCCCGGTGACTTACGCCGCGCCGGAAGGCGACTCGTTCTCTGGTATCAACGGCGTCATCGAAGTGCGCGGCTGGAATTATCACATCGGGCAGGACATGGATAACTATCACGCCAAGCATCCCAACCAGCCGAACGTCGGCACGGAACAAGGCAGCACCGTCAGCACGCGCGGCATTTACGCCAACGACCGGCAGCGCGGCTACGTCAGCGCCTACGACGTGAACGCGCCGAGCTGGGCGCACACGGCGGAGCGTTGGTGGACCTATTTCGCCGACCGCCCGTGGTTGAGCGGCGGCTTCGTGTGGACGGGCTTTGATTATCGTGGCGAGCCGACGCCGTATTACTGGCCGTGCATCAATTCGCACTTCGGCATCCTCGACGTATGCGGTTTCCCGAAGGACAATTTCTATTATTACCAGTCGTGGTGGACGACGAACACCGTTTTACACCTGCTGCCGCACTGGAACTGGCCGGGCAAGGAAGGCCAGGAAATCCGTGTGGACGCCTTGAGCAACTGCGAGGAAGTGGAATTGTTCCTGAACGGCGCATCGCTTGGCAAACAAACGATGAAACGCAATTCCAAGCTGACGTGGCAGGTGAAATACGCGCCGGGCACGTTGTCGGCGAAAGGTTTCAATGGTGGCAAAGTGGTGGCGGAACAGAAAATTGAAACCACCGGCGCGGCCGTGGCGGTGCAACTCACGCCCGACCGCAAGACCATCAACGCCGACGGCGCGGACGTGAGCGTGTTCACCGTCTCCGCTTTGGACGCGTCGGGCCGGGCGGTGCCGGTGGCGCAGAACAAAATTAATTTCAGCCTCGAAGGCGCCGGCAAAATTCTCGGTGTGGGCAACGGCGATCCGAGCTGCCACGAGCCGGACACGTTCGTCCTGCAGATGCCGGTGCGCGCCCTCGCGGTGAATAACTGGCGCTGGCAGCGTGCCGAGTTGCCCGCCAAGGCTGGCACCCTCGCCCCGGAATATGCGCCGGAGTATGACGATTCCAGTTGGAGCGTCATCAAGCCCAAGACGGACGGCGACACTGGCGATATGCCGTTGCGGGAAGGCCAGACGGCGATTTATCGCGCTCACGTCAAGCTGACGCCGGAAGATTTGGCCAGCCCCACTGTGCAGATCCGCTTCGGCACGATTGACGACCACGGCTGGATTTTCGTGAACAGCCAGCGCGTCGGCGAGTCGCACGATTGGGCGGCGCAACCGCTGTTCGACATCAAGCAGGCGCTGCACGCCGGCGACAACGTCATCGCCGTGGGCGTGAAAAACGACGCGAGTGAAGGCGGTATGAGCCCGGATGTGAACGTGGAAATCCTCGGCCAGGCCACCGCCTCACCGTGGTCGCGCAGTTTGTTCAACGGCCTCGCGCAGGTCATCGTGCAGTCCACGAAGGACGCCGGCGAACTCAAGCTGACCGCCAGCGCGGACGGCCTGCAGCCGGCGACAGTCTCCGTGCAGACGCAGCCCGGCACGCCGCGCCCCAGCGTGCCGTGAACGGCTGAATTTGTCTTCCGCAACGGACGCCGCGAACCGGCGTCCGTTTTTGTTTGCCGGGTTTTGCTTTTGGAAAACGTGTGGAGCCGGATTGCGCGCGGTTGACACTAGGGCCGTTTCAAAAAGACTGTAGCCGCTGCAAAAAACTGGCGTGGCCGGAATGCGCGCCAGCGTCTTGGACTGCGGCAGCCCTCTGCCGCTTGCCCACCACCGGCGAATGAACGTCCGAGCGGCAGGGGGCTGCCGCAGTCCAAAACCTCGCGGAAGTTTCAGGCGGGCTTTCGCTACCCGCCCACAGTTTGCTTAAAACACGTCACGTTTCCAAGCCGTCGTCAGACCAGAGAACGGGGAGCGTGACTCCCTCGCCCAGCGGGAGAGGGACGGGGTGAGGGAGAGCACCAGCACACTCCAGACGGTCACAGTTTTTTTGAAAACGCTATAAATCGCTCTATTGATGGCAGTGTGGCCAGAGGGCTGGCCGCGCTGCCATCATCGGGTTCAAACTGTCTGGTTCCGGTTTAGACCGGGTCCAGCGCTTCGCTTTCGCAGTCGGCGTATTTTTCCAGCAAGCCGTCGTAGCTGTGCGCGGATTTTTTATCCGGCTTGACCTCGCTGCCGGGCACCGGCTTGGTGAACGGCGCGACGAGCTTGTCCCACTTCGGGTTTTTCTTCGCCGCCGTGAGCCAGCCGTGCGCCGCCTGCAACGCCGCCCCGAGCGCTGCGCTCTTGGAAACCTCGATGCGCAGCACGCGGCAGTTCATCACATCGGCGATGACCTGCAATAACTGCGGATTGTTGGCCGCGCCGCCGGTGGCCAGAATCTGCTCCGGCGCAACGCCCATCCACTGCGAATGCAGCCGCATGGACAAGGCCTGCGCCTCGAAAATCGCGCGGCAGTTGGCCGCGACATTTTTTTCATCAAGGTTGAAGCGGCGGAGGCCGGGCTGCTTCGCGCGCGGGACGATTTCCGCCTCGAACCACGGCAGCATGATGGAACCGTTGTTGCCGGGCGGAACGGATTTGACGAGTTCGCCGAATTTTTTCCAGTCGGAAATCTTGTACAGCTCGCGGACTTTTTCGCGGGCGAGCGAGCCGTTCTTGAAGCAGATCAGCGTCATGTAGCCGCCGGTGGGCGAACCGAAGACGTGGCCTTCGCCGTGTTCGTCGGTCTGGCCCTGCGCCATGGTGCCGAAGAACGTGTCGCTGGTGCCGAGGCTGATGGCGACCTGGCCGGGCTTGACGAGGCCGAGGCCGATGACGCTCGCCGGATTGTCGCCGGTCCAGACGGTGGCGAGCGCCTCGGGGTTGAGGCCGTATTTGGTGGTAAAGTAGGCGCTGACCGGGCCGATGACCTTGCCGGAGTCGGCGAGCAGCGGCAGCTTTTTGATGAGGCCGGGCGCGGTGGCCTTGAGCGCGTCGTGGTTCCAGTTCCGCTTGCGGATGTCCATCAGGTTCATCCCCGCGCCGTCGCCGAAATCAATCGGCGCGATCTGGCCGGCGAGCAGCGACGCCATGAACGAGCTGACCAGCGCGATGTGCGCGGATTTTTCGTAGGCCTTCGGCTCGGTCTTGTAAAACTTGCGGATCTGCGGCCCGGTGAAGCGCTCGAAGGTGTCCGAGCCGGTGCGCGACGCGGTGTATTTGACGCCGCCGAGCTTTTTGCGGATCTCTTCGCACTCTTTCGCCGTGGAGGAATCCATCCAGATTGGCGAGCTTTTGCGGGCCAGCACGCCGTCGAGGTTTTCCACCAGGGATTTTTTCGGGTCGAGCGCGGCGAGGGCGGCGACGGCTTGCTCGTTCAGATAAACGGAGCCGTGCTGTTGGCCGCTGCCGCTCACGGCGAGGATGTTCTTCAGCGCGACCTTGTCCTTTTTCATCTGCGCGAACAGCAGGTCGAGCGCGGCGGCCCAGAGCAGGGGATTGCTGTGCTTGACCAGCGGGTCGCGGTTCGGCAGCACGCCGTTTTTGGTTTTGAACTGCGGCAGCGCCTGGTCGAAATTCAACGAGTGTTCGTAAACGACCTTGCCAGCGTCGAGGTCAATGACCACCGCGCTCAAGCTTTGCGTGCTTGCATCGAGTCCAAGAAAAAGTTTGCCCATACGATTAAAATATTTTATGTCCGCAACTGAATCTTGGAGCATAGCAGGCTGCCCGGCCAAAGAAAAGCCTGTAAAATCGCGTTGTGGTTTTGTCCCCCTGCTCACGCTGAACGGCCGCTGGCGGCCTGCTTGCCGCCGTCGTCCTGCCGCTCCGGCCGGAGCCCGGCGGATCGCCGGTTTTTCAGCCTAACCAAAACTGGGGATTGCTTGAACTGCCGGTTTTTTCCGATAGTGTGCCCGGCATATTCCCGCAATTGACCAGCCATGAGCACTGAAAAAGTTTTTGCCCTCGCCCAGGAACGCTACGCCGCGCTCGGCGTGGACGTTGATCACGCACTCAAAACCCTTTCACAAATTCCGATTTCGCTGCACTGCTGGCAGGGCGACGACGTGGGCGGCTTTGAAAATGCCGGCGGCGCGCTGGGCAACGGCCTCGCCGTCACCGGCAATTATCCCGGCAAGGCCCGCACGCCCGACGAACTCCGCGCCGACCTCGACCAGGCGCTGTCGCTGATTCCCGGCCAGCATCGCCTGAACTTGCACGCGTTCTACGGCGAATTCGGCGGCAGGAAAGTTGACCGCGACGCCATCGAGCCGAAGCATTTTGCCAACTGGATTTCTTGGGCGAAGACAAACGGCCTCGGCCTCGATTTCAATCCCACTTGTTTTTCGCATCCGAAAGCCGCCGACGGTTTCACGCTGTCACACGCGGACGCGGACATTCGCCAGTTCTGGATCGAGCATTGCCTCCGCTCGCGCGAAATCGGCGCGGCCATGGGCCAGGCGCTGGGCAAAACCTGCGTGACCAACGTGTGGATACCCGACGGCATGAAGGACACGCCCGCCGACCGCGTCGCGCCGCGCGCCCGTTTGGCCGAATCGCTGGACGCGATTTTCAAAAAACAAATTTCGCCGAAGCTGAATCTCGACGCCGTCGAGCCGAAACTGTTCGGCATCGGCAGCGAAAGTTTTGTCGTCGGCTCGCATGAATTTTACCTGGGCTACGCCGTCAGCCGGAAAAAACTGCTGACGCTCGACGCCGGCCATTACCATCCGACCGAGGGTATTGCGGACAAGATTTCCAGCGTGCTGCAATTCATGCCGGAGATTCTGCTGCACGTCAGCCGCGGCGTCCGCTGGGATAGCGACCACGTCGTGATACTCAACGACGACCTGCTCGCCATTGCCCGTGAGATTGCGGTGAATGGTTTTGAAAAACGCGTTCATATCGGCCTGGATTATTTCGACGCGAGCATCAACCGCGTCGCTGCGTGGACGATTGGCACGCGCAATATGATTCGCGCGTTGCTCATCGCGCTGCTGGAAACGCCGCTGATCCGCACGGCGGAAGCCGCCGGCGATTTCACCACGCGCCTCGCGTTGCAGGAAGAGGCCAAGACGCTGCCGTTCGGCGCGGTCTGGGATTATTACTGCGAGCGCCAGGGCGTGCCCGTCGGCGAACATTGGTTGACGGACGTGAAAAGCTACGAAAAAACGGTCTTGAGCAAACGCTAATCTGTGGCGATGAATTTTCCGCGAATCCAAACTAGGTGGACAATGTCGCGCTGCGACGTTGTCTGCCCGCATCGCGGGCACTTTGTGGCGGGAGATTTCAGGCACACGTTGCCGTCGCCTGACGCTGCGCTCGGCGACGGTTTTTTCGCAGCGCGAAAAACTCCACCTCATACGCCATCTGACAGCCAATCATTTTGAACCAAACCAAAAATCAAACCTAAATCATGCAATCCAAACGCAACCCATTACTGTTCGCGTTCCTCATGGTGGCGAGTCTCTTTTTCATCTGGGGCTTTTGCCACGCGATGCTGGACGTTCTGAACAAGCATTTTCAAAATCTTCTCAGCCTCACCAAAACGCAGTCCGGCCTGATCCAAACCGCTTTCTTCATCGCATATTTGCTGGTGGCGTTTCCGGCGGCGAAATTGATCCGCCGCGTGGGCTACCAGCGCGGCATTTTAGTCGGGCTGGTCATTCTCGCCATCGGTGCGTTCCTGTTCATCCCGGCAGGTTTGGTGTTCAAAACGTTCGGCGCGTTTTTGTTTGCACTGTTCGTGCTGGCCTCCGGTCTGGCGTGCATTGAAACTGCGGCCAATCCCTACATCACCATCCTCGGCCCGAAAGACAGCGCGGCCGGACGTTTGTCCGTCGCCCAGGCGTTTAACTCCTGCGCCTACATCCTGGCACCGACCGTCGGCGGCTTGTTGCTGTTCGGTCAGAAAGTGGATCCGGACCATCCGGATTTTCATCCGCTGCTGCTGCCTTACATCGTGCTGGGTTGCGTGGTGCTGTTGATTTTCACCTTGTTTTCATTTGTCAAATTGCCGGTCATTGCCGAAGGCACCAAAATCACCGAGGCCGATGACGCCACGATCTTGAAAGCGCCCTTGTCCCGCCTGCCGCATTTCAAATGGGGCGTGTTCACGCAATTTCTCTACATTATCGCGCAGATCGGCATCAACGCCTTTGCCGTGAATTACATTTTGGAAAATGCCATCGTCAAGGATGCGGCGGGAAACACGTCAACGTCGCCGCTCTTTTCGTGGTATGCCAATCTCACGCACGCGGCCACGCCGGAAGCCACCGCCGCGTATGTCATCAGCCTGGCCATGATCCTCTACGCCGTCGGACGTTTCAGCGGCGGAGCCATCACGCGCGTCATCAAGCCGAATCTTCTGCTCGCGCTTTACGGCATCGCCAACACCATCATCGTCGTGGTGGCGATGGCCGACATCAAAATGGTCTCGTGGCTGATTCTGCCGTTCAGTTGGCTGTTCATGTCCATCATGTTCCCGTTCATCTTTGCGATGAGCCTCCGCAACCTCGGCTCGCAGACCAAAATCGCGGCCTCGTTCCATGTCATGGCCGTCGGTGCCGCCGGCTCCATTTCCGCGGTGGCGATGGGCTGGCTGTGGGATCGCTACCACAGCGTCGGAATTTCCTTCACGCTGCCGCTGATTGGCTTTATCGCCACCACAATTTACGGTTTGGCGTATCCGAAATTGCTGAAGAAATCGGAGAAGGCTGTCTAACGCCGCCGAGAAATTTTCTGAAAACAAAACGCCGCGCTTCGACCGAGGTTGAAGCGCGGCGTTGTTTTTAGAGCGGTTTCAAAAATACTGAGGCCGGGGCGCGGCGTTTACGCCGCTTCAGCATCGCCTTGCAAATCCACGTTGAAGCGGGCTAAAGACCGCGCTCCGCTCGCGGTTGAGAACGCAAGAGACGCCCACAGTTTTATTTAACCAGCTCTAAGCCGGAATCATGCAGAAGAATCAACCACCAAACACACGAAACACACGAAAGCCAGACCGGCCGGTGGATTGGCGTCCGGTCAATGACACGCACCAAGTCGTGAGTGCAGCCTGGAAACTTTCAAATGGTAAAATAAGCCGCCGTCACTTCGTATTGTTTTCGCGTGGTTCGTGTTTTTCGTGGTTCAAAATAATGGTTCCGGCTAAGTTGTTTCAAATCTGGAAATCAATCGCGGCGTTCTTGTCGTTCTTGCTCAAGACGCGCATATCGAGGCCGTCGTAAATCACCAATGAATTCGGCTGCACGCTGTCCATGATGAACACGTTGCCGCCGATGGTGCTGCCCGCGCCGATGATCGTCTCGCCGCCGAGGATTGTCGCGCCGGGATAAATCGTCACGCGATCTTCAATGGTCGGATGCCGCTTCTTGCCGCGCAGCAACTGGCCGGCGGCGGTGGACTTCGCGCCGAGCGTCACGCCGTGATACATCTTCACATGATTGCCGATGGTCGCCGTCTCGCCGACGACCGTGCCGGTGCAGTGATCCACGAAAAAATGATGGCCGATCTTTGCGCCCGGATGCAAATCCATGCCGGTGCGCGCGTGCGCCCACTCGCTCATGATGCGCGGGATGAGCGCGACATTTTTCAGATAAAGCTCATGCGCCAGCCGCTGCACGGAAATCGCCTCGATGAACGGATAGGAAACAATGATTTCCTCTTTGCTCGCCGCCGCCGGGTCGCCGTTGAACGCCGCTTCCACGTCGGTTTGCAATACTTCGCGGATGCGCGGCAGACCGTGGAGAAAGTCCGTCGTCAGCCGGTGCGCCTCGTGGGCGATGTCCTTTTTCTTCAGCCCGACCGGCGGCTGGTATTCCAGGCTCTTGCGGATTTCGTCCTCCAGTTCGCCGATGACCGCATCCAGCAACGCCGCCGTCTTCACCTTCACCTCCGACGAATGGATCAGCTTTTCGTCAAAGAAACCGGGGAACAGCAGCCGCAGCAAATCCTGCGTGATGCCTGTGATGGCGCGCTTGGACGGCAGATTTTTGCCGTCCAGATGGTTGATGCCGCCGAACTGCGCGTAGGACGCGACCAGGTCGTTGGTGAGTTTAGAAACCGTATCCACGGCGGAAAACTACCATGAAGCGAGGAAGACACAAAGATTTTGTGCCTGCATGGCTGGTGGCTCAAATCATCTTTCAGCCTTGCGAAAAACATTGCCGAGCGATTGTGGCTGCTTGGGGGCTCTCAAGAAAGCGCCTTCAAAAGATTCCTTGTTTGGCCAGAGCCACAGGCTGCCGTCGGCGGCCAGCGTCACCACCCCTTCCCAGACATCCGTGAGTCCGATCCAGTCTTGATGGATACCCAGATGCGTCGGCGGGATCTTGAGGCCTGTCTCCGTGAAATGCCCTGCAGAATCTCTTTGGAAATGCCATTGCCACAGGGAACCGTCGGATTTGAGTGCCACCAGCCAATTCCGTGAAACAGCCGTTGCCACCCAGTTGGTTTCCCGGCCAACCTGTAAAACCCCATGGGTTCCTTCCGTGCGATCTTGATAAAAATTACAGCTCGCCCATAAAGTTCCATCTTTCCCGATGTAAGAAATTGCGTTGTTGTAAGGACCGGAAAAGGTTTCCAACACCACTTGGTCGAAATTGGTCTTCCGTTCGATTTTCCATTCCCCATTGATGCTCCAAACACTTCCATCGTTTTTGCGGGCGAGTCCTTGGTTCCAGTTATAGAAAATTTTCTGCCAGTCGGCATTGGTGCCGAGCTGCCGTAACGGAAACGCGCGGACAGTCGGCCAGTGCGTCTGCCATTCGCTCCAATTCAAACGGTTTGTGCCCCATTGCCAGAGCGTGCCGTTGCGTTTCAACAGCAACTGGCCGACGGACGTGGAGACGACTTGCTGCCAGTTGGTTTCGTCGCCAAAACGCATCATGCTGGCACCCGTCCACACGACCGGCTTGGCTTCGCTGGAAATCCACAGGCTGCCGTCGGCCTGAACGCCCACCGTGTCTAGATACCCGTTCACTTTTCCGTGGGCGCTGCCTGGATTCCAAAAATAAACGTGCCGGGCGGTGGCCGAAAGCCAGTTGGAGCCCATGATAAATTGTTCCGGCCCAACACTGACCGGCAGGGGATGAACGAGTCTGGCCAAGATCCATTTCCACTGGCTCATTCGATCATCGAAAAACGGATAGCCCAGGCTGTCACACCAGATCCGGCCATCGGGAAACCGCACCTGTAATCCTTGGTAACTATCGCGCTTCAAAGCCGGTCGGTTGGCCGCCCCAAAAACCGCCGTGCCGTGCGCCGGTTCCGCCGGTTCAAAAACTTCCCACGCGCGGTTATACATCACCGCACTGCTCGTGAAAATAAACACCAATGCGGCAAAGATTATAAAAATGTTCCGCCGCCAGAGCCGTCCGCCCTCGACAAAATGGCTGAAATTGCGGTAAGCCAGCCAGGGAAGAAGAACGATCGCGGTCAGGAGGCCGATGAGCAGTGGTAGGATGATACCCCAAAATTTCATGCCCCATATTTGCCATTCCCCGTTTTCACCGGAGTTCCCGGCAAAGACAAACATGGTGAACAGGCAGCAGCCCACAATGGTCACGATGGCGATGCTCAAGGCTTGGAGAAAATTCTTCGCCAGCGTGGAGGCATAGAAACTCACCAAGGCCAGCCCCGCTGCCAGCGCCACGATGGTGATTACAAACCAGGCTATGCTGGAAACGATTCCGAATCCATAGCCGGAATGACTTTCCGGCTTGAAGGCGTCTATGCCTGGCACCCCGAAGTAAGCAGCCGCTGTTTCCAGCAACATCGGCGTAATGCTGCCGAGCAAGGTGCCAATAATCATGACCGGAATAAACTTGGCCGCAAACTGGAGTCGCCGCGAAACCGGCAGGCAAAACTGCGTATCCGTTATCCCCAGTTTTCGCTCCTCCGCCACCGCCAGACAGCCGAGAACAACTGGCAGGGCCAGCCACAAAAACCAGAAGCCGTCCGTGACAAGGCTGATCAGCGAATTTCTATGAAAAACACTGTAAAAACTGCGGATCAAAAATACGCCGAGATGCAGAACGAGCAACGCCCCAACGCCCAGCAGGCTGATGCTGTGCAGTTGAAATTCCTTTTTCAGCAGGGCGGACAGCGGTTGCCGCCGCCGCGCGGAGGCGGAGGTTCTTTCCCCGGCATCAAAATAACGCCATTTGGAAAACGAAATCATCCCGCCCGTCCACGCCACATCCTGCGCCCGGTCAAACAAGCGGTGCGCCAGCCAGAAACCGGAAACCGTGTAAAGACCGGCGGCGCTATAAAGAACGGTGAAAGCCACAAAATCGGAAGCCGTGTTGAAGAACGTGGACATGATCAGGGCAATCAACAGAAACAACCCGACGGGAACCAGCAGGGAAATCCAAAACGCGGCGGCCGCCTGCCGGAACAAAAGCGCCGTCCACAATCCACCGACCAGCGCCATCAGCATCGCCACTCCGCTGCCAAACATCGCGTTCCAAAAATCTGTCCGGACAAGCTTGGGGTTGACGCTCCAGATGGACTGACTGTCGGTGAGAGTCAGGTGCAGCCGCAGTTCGCAACTGATGAAATAGGCGGCTAAAATCAACAGGGCGGCGGGAAACAGGATTGAAACCTTGGTTCGCCAGATCTGGCGGCGTTCCATTGGCTGGGCCAGCAGCGATTGAAAAGTTCCCAGGCTGCACTCCCGTCCGAACGAATCCACCGCCAGCAGGATCATTCCCAAAAAAATAAAAACCGGCGTCACCCCGAACGATATGTCCGCATCCTGCCAAAACCACGGCAGGGTGACTTCCAGCGCCAAGACCGCCAGCCAGCTCGGCAGCAGCAGGCGGATTTCCTTTTTGACGAAGGCGTTCATAAATTCTGGGAGCGCTGGCATCCTGCCGGCGGTTGTGGATAGCGCGGCAACTCGCCGGCAAGATGCCGGCGCTCCCGGAGACAGGGCCGGACACATGCCAGCTTGGCGTTTTTCGCGGCGTTCATGCGTTGGCCTTTTTCAAAATGTCCGAGGCCACGAAAATTTCCTCCAGCGACAGCGCTTCGCAGCGCAGCTCCTCTGGCGAATGCGCTTTCAATTCCGCGAGCAGTTGCTCGCTGTTGCCGTTCGCCAGAATTTCCACTTCGCGCCCGCTGTGCTTCACTTTTAGTGCGCCGGTCAGGTTGAGTTTCATTTCCTGCGGAAAGCGGGCGCGGATTTTTTTGAAACGGTCGCGCGCGGCGTCGGCTTCCATCGTCA
>CAYUGC010000105.1:0-11947 GCA_964444085.1 uncultured Bifidobacteriaceae bacterium
TGGAACTGGGAATCAAATTACCATTGGCATCGCGGCTGCCGCGTCCGGGCGTGGCGATCCAGGTGCAATCAATGACGACATATTTGTAACCGGCGGCGGCCAGGCCGTTCGTCACCAGCGCGTCGGCAGTGGACAGAATGAGGCTTTCCGAAGGGCCGGGCTTGCCGTTAACCACGAACCAGGAATTCCAGCCCATCGGCGGTGTCAGCGCATTGCTGGCATTGTTGATTTGCGGCATCGGCCACGTGGTCTGCCAGACGGTTTCATTCGCCAGATCAGACGGCGCGCCGATTTGCGGGCCGGACTCGATCAGCACGCTGTTGAACGTGGCGACGTTGGTGAGCGCGTTGTTGTGCGCGGTGACGCACAGCCCGGCGAGTGCGTTCGTGTTCAGGGAAATGGTTTGCGACGAACCAACTGTCGTCCAACTTGTGCCGCTGGTGCTGTAACTGGCGGTGACGACGTTGTTGGAACGCGAGAGCCGCACCCAGGCCGGTGTGGTGATGCTGCCGACTCCTGCCGAAGCGGTGGCCGCTCCGGCGTTCAAACGGTAGCGAAAGCTGATACCGTTACCGGGCGTGATTGAAATGGATGCCTCGGCGGCTCCGGCGCTTGCATCAGCACGAATCATCACGCCCGACTGCGCCCAGGCTTCCGAACCGGATTCCGCCGTGACCTGCGCCATGATCATGCCGTCGCCATTCAAACTGTTCGTGCAGAAATAAAATTGGTCGGCGTTGTTCCAAATGTCCGCGCCACCGCCGCGCAACGTCCAAAAACCATTCGTGTAACTGCCCGAACCCGTGTAGGCAGGCGAGCCGATGTTGGCGTCGCCCCAGCCAAGAGGCAACGCGGCTGATGCCGGGGAACAGACAAGCACGGGCAGCGCGAGAAAAGTGGCGAATAAAAATTTCACAGTTTTTTGAACAAAAACGCCGGCCCACATAAACAACATGCAGGCCGGCGTCGGCTAAAGGGAGTCGTTCATTGTTGAATCAGCCGGTAGAACTTGGTTGGACTGTTCGCCGGCGCGGTGACCTTGAACTGGCCGCTGACGGCGGATTGTGCATTGGTGATATTCACCCACACGGCTGGAGCTAGGTTGGTGGTGACTTGAGCCTTGTAGCCAAGGCTGTCCACCGGCCAGTTCAACACGGCATTCGCGCCGGAAGAAACGATGTTCAAGCCGGGCACGGGATTCGAGGTAATGCCAAGGTCGCTTACCGTGGCGGTGGTCGTTGCGCCAGCATTGTGCGAGCAGACGGCGACGCCGACATAGACGTTGGGTGGGAAATAATCGCTCGACCCGTTCTTGGCCACGTTGATGATGAGGTTCCAGTCCGTGCCATTGGTACTCCAGTAGGTGTTGAAGGAGTTGTCCACACGCTGCAATCGGATCCAGTTGTTGGTGCCGAACCCGACCCCGGTATATTGGAATTGCACATTGGTTTCGTTGTCGATCCCGTTGTTCCGGCGATACAGGACTTCAACATAGCCATTGCCACCGTTGTTGCCGGTGGCTACGCAAGGGCCAACGAAGGAAGCCGCGACGTTGTCGCTGGTCATGTTGTTCGCATCGCGAGCCATCAGGAAGACGCGCGAAAATTGGTCGCCCGCAGAGGGAACTGATTGAACGCGCAGACGGCAATCAAATGCGCCGGTGAACTGCGTCGGGTAATAAATATAGGCGAAATTGTCCGAACCTTGCCAGACATCCGATCCGCCGCCCGTGCCGTAAATGATGTCGCCGTCATAAGTCGCCGAAGCGTCCAAGTTTGTGGCGTCACCAAAGGCCATGATCTGCAAGTTGCCCACCGCCGCCGAACCGAGGGCGTTGGTCACGGCATTGCCGGGGGCGTCCTTGACGCCGGTGATGGTGACATTGGCATAACCGCTGACTGGCGTGCTCAAATAGAGCGTGACGGATTTCCCATCCGCGCCGAGCACGACGTTCGTGACAGTCGAGCCGGGAACGGTGTAGCGGGCGGTGTTCGTGGCCGTGGTCGCGTTGAGGAGTTCGTTGAACTGAATCCAAACCGCGTTGCCATCGTAGCTGATGACGCGGTTGATGAACGGCGCGTTGGTGTCCGCCGAGACGGTGATGACAGAGTTGGAACTCAACACACTGCTGATGTCGTTATAGACGAGCACGGTGTAAGTGCCGGCATCGGACAAGGCGGCGGAAGCCACGTTATAAGTGGCATTGGTCGCGCCGGCAATGGCGATGCCGTTGGTGCGCCACTGGTAATAGATGGGAATACCGTTCGCCGTGACCGTGAGGCCTTGTGACGAACCTTGCAACCAAGTGGCGCTGGCGACGGGCTGCGCCGTGATGCTGACCGCCTGATGCGGCGTCGGACCGAAGTCGCTCACATCGGCCGTGGTTACAGCGCTCGCTCCATGGGCACAAACGGCGATGCCGAGATAGAGCACGCTGTTTGTGAAGGAATTGTCGCCAGTCGCCGAACCATCCTTTTGCGTGTCCAGCACCCAATTGACACTATTGCTGCTATAATACGTGCGGAAGATGTTGCCCTGGCGTTGCAGGCGCACCCAGGAATTTGTGCCGTAGGCCGGAGTGGTATAACCGTTGTCCGTAGTTGTTCCGCCGAGCGTGTCGCGATAAAGGTGTTGGAACAAGTTGCCGTAATTCCAAACCATGCTGATTTCATGCGCGCCGCCGCCGCCGGTGTCAAGATCGTCGCGCGCCATGATGCCGGCGCGAGTGAACGTGCCGCCACCGCCGTCGGTGAGCGACTGGACATTCAGGCAATAATCAAAATCATTCGTCGCCATCAGATAGGCGTAATCAAAAGTATCCGACGTGCCCCAGATGTCTGAACCACCCGCAACGATAGTCGCCAGAAAGCCGGTGTAGGTGGCGGAAACCGATTGGCCGGTCGAGAAATCGGCGAACTGCAAGTTCTGCACGACGTTCGTTGCCTTGCTGTTGCTGGCAATGGTGTTGCCGGCCAAATCTTTTACGTTGTTCACGGTCACAACAAACTGGCCGGAGATGGCAGAGTTCAAAGTGAGTGCCACAGTTTTGCCGTCGCCCGTCAGGATCGCGCTGGAAACAGTTCCGCCGGTGACAGCATAGTTGGCCGCGTTGGCAGAACTGGTGGGGTCAAGCAATTCGCTGAACCTAACGCCGACGCTGATGCCGTCGTAGCTGTTTACCGCGCCAAGCGTCGGCGGATTGGTGTCATTGGAAACGGTTACGACGGTGTTGGAGCTGATCACGCTGTTGGCATTGTTATAGACGCGCACCGAATAAGTGCCGGCATCCGAAAACTGCGCGGCGGCGACGCTATAAGTCGCATTGGTCGCGCCGGGAATATCCACAGTGTTGGTGCGCCATTGGTAATAAACCGGCGCGCCACTGGCCACCACCGTCAAGCTGTTGGCGGTGTTTTGCCGCCAGACGGCTGAAGTCGGCGGCTGCGTGATGATGGCGACCGGCATATCCGCGTTGGACACGACTTGAAAACCCGCGATGCCGCCGTTGTTAATAATTCTCCAGGTAATCGTTTGGGACGATCCCGTGAGATTGGTGAACACCGCGTAGCTGGCCACTGGGTTCGAGCCGTTGGTGCTCGTGGTCTGGATCAGCGAGGCATTGCCGCCGCTAATGGCCGCCGAGCCGAGCGTCTTGAAGTCATACTGCTTGGATCCCACCGACACCACGCCGGTGCGGTTGGCGGTGTCAGAAGAGAGATAGACGTAGATGGAATAACTATTGTAGGGAATGGCGTTCAACGTGATGGTCTGCTGGCTGCCGGAGTCCAGATAGCCGTTGAGGAGATGTTTGTTGTAGGTGCCGTCCGTATCAACAGCCGGTGTGGAACCTTGGATCTTCCAGTTCCCGGTCGTGCTGGGGCTGAACCCCAAGCTGGTGGCCGCGCCGGTACTGTCAATTAGATTGGTTTTTGAGGCGGCGGAAGCAAAACCTTGCAGATAGGAATCATTCCAATTGGCTACGGAAACCACGCCGGCAAACTGACTCGCGCCGGAAAAAGTGCCGAAATAATCGTAGTTCCAACTGATGGCGGTTTGCGCCGAGGCGGATTGCAAAGCCAGCAGGCCTGCCGTGGCGGCTGCCGACATCCACAGTTTTATATGTTTCATTGAGGGTATGGGATTGGGGTTTGGGGCTTGGGATTTGTGAAGCGCGGAAATCCTATTTCAAATTTGAATCCGTAAGCGGAGATTCGTCGTAGTTGTAACCAGGCCCACTGGCATTGGCATATGGGTTTAGCTTGGTGAACAGGGCGAACTGGGTGTGGCCATCCACAAACAGCAGGTTCATCCCCTTGCCATGCGCGCTGTCCATCGGGGGGACGCCGGCATGAAAGTCGGTATCAAAAGTAACGGTGCTGCTGACACTGGCCATACATCCTTCCAGGGCTTTGTTCACGGGAGTTTTCACCTCGGACACCTTGTGTTTCTTATTGGGTGTATAGAACGCAAAATAATAGGCGTAGGTGCTGGGAAAGGGGATGTCAGCGGCAGTGTAGGGGGTGCCTAAGCCTGATAATGCTGGTCTTGTCGCCAATTCAATGTTCCATCCCTTCTCAAACTTGTCGGCTGGACAGCGATAGAAAGCGCGGTTGTTGGTGCTGACGTAAGTGTTTTGCAGCTTGAGCAGGTCAACCAATGGCATCCCCCACCACCCATTGCCTGAATAGGGGAAAGTCTCCTGATTGTCCCCGACATACATGGTCATGAGCAACCCGACCTGCTTCAAGTTGGATACGCAACTGATTCCTTGGGCTTTTCGTTTGGCTTTGGCCAGCGCTGGCAACAGCATCGCCGCCAGAATGGCGATAATGGCGATGACCACCAGCAGTTCGATCAGCGTGAACCCTTGGTCACGGGAAACGTTCCGGCGGAATTTCAGCACCGGGAAAAGCGGTGCCAACTTCCCCTGGAACCGGGAACAGAATCTTTTAGACATCTGCATAAAAAAACAATCCAAAGACATCAAAGAAAATGGCGGTGGCAGCGCGGGCTACCACCGCCATCAAGTACCAAAAAAATCAGCTTTTTTTGAAACGGCGTTTCATCAACAAAACACCAAATCCACCCATGACCGCCAAGGCCATTGAGCCAGGCTCCGGAACGGCGACAATTTGGAAGCCAGCAATACCGGCGCCATTTGCAGTGCTCTCGAAGATGGTTTGGCTACTACCGGTCAGCCCGGTGAACACGGCATAATCAGCGGTAGGGTTTGCGCCCCCGGTATCCGTCGTTTGCAGAAACAGGCCGTTAGCCCCACTTACTGACGGCGACCCATATGTGGAAAAATCGTAAGTGGTGCCACCGATGCCAACCGTGCCCACCCGTCCAGCCGTATCGGAGTTGAAATAGACATAAATGTCGTAGGTGCCGTATGGAATGCCGTTAACAGCAATGTTTTCCGCGCCATGTTCATCAAAATAACCATTGAGCAACTCCCGGTTGTAGGTGCCATTCGCATCCTGTCCAGGATGATGCCCCAATATATTGTATGCTCCCCAAACCGCTGAAAGCGTGTAGGACGCTGTCGTTGTCGACCCCGAATTATCCATCAGATTCGCCACCCCGTTGACTCCATACGGCGTCCCGTTTTGGTAGTAAGAATCATTCCAATTTGGCGAAAGTATTACGCCTGCCTGATTGGCGTTCGGTCCGGCCGTTGGATTGACAGTCGAGTTATTGTCAATATTCACGCTAATGACCGATTGCGCCTGAAGTTGGCTGGTTGCCGCCAAGGTCAAGACGGCTGCCGTGACTGGTAACATTCCGAAACGATTGGTTTTCATGGGGTGTTAGCGATATATTTAGGTGTTCAATCAGTAGTGCGCTCTTCCGGCTCAAAAGCGGAAAATATTTTGAAGTTTTTTGTGCGGGCAGCAATTCCTGCGTTGACTATCCCCGGTTTTCACCTTTAGCTGGCTTGGTGAACCCGGCCAACTGACTTATCAAGACATGTCCAGCAACGCCAGCGACGAGATAACCAGAATTCTTCAAACGGCGGATCAGGGCGGCGGCGCTTCGGACGCGCTGCTGCCGTTGGTTTATGAGGAACTGCGCCGGCTGGCGGCGGCGCGCATGGCGCAGGAAGCCGCCGGTCAAACCCTGCAGGCCACGGCGCTGGTGCATGAAGCGTGGCTGCGGCTGTTTGAGGGCAAGAATCAAAATTGGCAGAGCCGCGGCCATTTCTTCGGCGCGGCGGCAGAAGCGATGCGGCGAATCCTCATAGAACGCGCGCGGCGCAAAATGCGGCTCAAACACGGCGGCGGCCAGGTCGCCATCAACATCGAGGACCTGGACATCGCCGAGACGCAGCCGGACGAGCAGATACTGCTCATTGATGAAGCGTTGGAACGCCTGCGCGCCCACGACCCCGAATGGGCGCGCATCGTCACGCTGAAATTTTATGGCGGTCTGACCGACAAGGAAGTCGCCGAGACGCTCCAGATCACCGACCGAACCGTGCGCAATAAATGGCGCTTTGCCCGCGCCTGGCTGCTGGAAGACATCCGGGAACAAACCCGCCCATGATGGCCGCCCGCGCTTCAGCTTCCGCTTTTCTGCCGCGATGACGCATATATTATTAACCTCTGGCCATGCCTGACTTCACCGACAAGGAAGAATCGCTGTTTACGGCGGCGCTGGAAATTTCCCAGCCTGCCGAGCGTGAGGCGTTTTTGAAACGGGCCTGCGCGGACGACCCCGCGTTGCTTGGGCGCGTCAAACGCCTGCTCGCGGCGGATGCGCAGAGCGAATGCGTTTTCGCCGGGTGCATTTCCAGCACTGGCCGGCTGCAGGATGCCCCCCCCCCGCAACCAGCCGGCCTGGAGGCGGACGAAATACCAGGAGCGGAACTTTCCGATGAAGAACGCCGGCACGCGCGCATCGCCCGCTACAAATTGCTGCAACGTCTTGGCGAAGGCGGCTGCGGCGTGGTTTACATGGCTGAACAGGAAGAACCGGTGCGCCGACGCGTCGCCATCAAGGTCATCAAGCTCGGTATGGACACCCAGAATGTCATCGCCCGCTTCGAGGCCGAGCGTCAGACGTTGGCGATGATGGAGCATCCGAACATCGCCAAAGTTCTCGACGCGGGAACAACGGAAAATGGCCGCCCCTATTTCGTCATGGAACTGGTGCGCGGCATTCGCATCACTGAATTTTGCGACCAGCATCAGATGGACATCCCGCAGCGGCTCAATCTATTCATCCAGATTTGCCACGCCATTCAGCACGCCCATCAAAAAGGCATCATCCACCGCGACATCAAGCCTTCAAACATCCTCGTCACGCTGCACGACGGCCTGCCTGTGCCCAAGGTGATTGATTTTGGTATTGCCAAGGCAACCGAGGGACGCCTGACCGACAACACGCTGTTCACCGCCTATGATCAATTTGTCGGCACACCGGCTTACATGAGTCCCGAACAAGCGGAGTTGAGCGGGCTGGACATTGATACCCGCAGCGACATTTACAGTCTCGGCGTGCTGCTTTACGAATTGCTGACCGGGCGAACGCCGTTTGATTCTACGGAACTCATCCAGTCCGGCTTGGACAACCTGCGCCGCACCTTGCGCGAGGAAGACCCGCACCGCCCATCCACGCGACTGAATACGCTTTATGGCGAGGAACTCACCGCCACCGCGTCACATCGCCACGTTGAGCCGACCAAACTCAAGTCGCTACTGCACGGCGATCTCGACTGGATTGTGATGAAGGCGCTGGAAAAAGACCGGACGCGTCGTTACGCCACAGCCAACGGACTGGCTGCCGACATCGAGCGTTACTTGAACAACGACCCGGTTTACGCCCGCCCGCCGAGCCAGATCTATCGTTTTCAAAAACTGGTCCGCCGCAATCAAGGCGTTTTCACGGGCGTTGCCGCCGTGGCGCTGGCGTTGATGATAGGATTGGGTGCTGCCACTTTTTTTTATCTACGCGAAAAAGAATTGCGCCACCAAGCGGAAAAACGGGAGAAGATCACACAAGCCGCACTGCTGGTCAGTCAGGGCGAATATGCGCAGGCCGATGAAATCGTCGGCCACCTTCAAATCACCGATCCGGGCCTGGAAAGCGCCGCCGTGTTGCGCGCGCTCGGTGAATGGAACGTGTTAAATCAGCAATGGCCAAAAGCCGTCGCCCGGCTGGCCGTGCTCCAGCAAGTCAACGGCCTGGACAAGCCGGATGTTACGTCGCTCGACGCCTTGCGTTACGGCGCGGCTTTGCTGGCGAACGGGGATTGGGCAGCTTACGACCAAAATTGCGATTCCTTTCTGGCGCGGTTTTCGCAAACCGAACGTCCGCTGATTGCGGAACGGGTTTTGGCCGCCAATTTGTTGCGGTCAGACCGCAGACAAACCAACGCGGCGCTGAAACATCTGGCTGACCTGATCCTGCCCCAAACGCCGGTCAGCATCCGTGTTCAGCCGCTGTCCGACAGTTCGCTGGGTTACGCCATGTTTAATATTTTTACCAACGACATCCAGGCGAAATTGGCCGTCGCTGATTTTAAAACCGCGCGGTCGCATTCCATTTCCAACGCCGGAAACGCGCTCATCATCAATGCCGGCGGCTCAAACATCTATGACACGAATGACAGTTTTCTTTTTGCGTATCTGACCGTCACCAATGACTTCGACTACCGGCTGCGGGTGCAATCTGTGGAGGACGCGGACAGTGACCGAGACAAAACCCACCAACATTATTCGCGGGCAGGCCTGATGGCGCGTGATTCATTGACCGATAATTCGAGCCACCAGATCACCGTCGCGGTCAATTCCGGCAACACGTTTCAAAACCTGTTTCGCAGCACTCGCGGCGGGAACACGTCGGACAACAACTCGCTCTGGCCGACGCACGGCTCCAATTCCTGGGTGCGGCTGCAACGCATCGGAGCCATCTTCTACACTTACAGCAGCGGCGACGGCAATGACTGGACGCCGTTGTTTCAATTGGACACCACCGGCGATCCCGACGGTCCGTTTGCCAATCCGATTCACTTGGGCATCGCGGTTTCCGCGCACAGTTTTGTGTCAAACACCACGGCGGTTGTGAGTGATTTGAGCGTCACGCCGACGGTGCCCATCAATCGCACCATTCCGCTGGCGCTGCTTGAATATCGTCGCGGCCACTCCGACAAGGCCATCGAATGGTGCCGTCGTTGTCTCGGCGGCTACCCCAACTACAGCGCTGCCCGCGTCGCCGCCGCGCACGCAATCCTGGCCATGTCGTTGAGCGCCCAACACAAAACCGGCGAGGCCCGCAGCGAATGGCAGCAGGCCAGCCTGCTGATTGAAAAAAAGTTCAGCAACGATTTGGATTTGGGTGATTCAGCGCAGGGGTATTGGTTTGACTGGATACTGGCAAAGACACTGTTAAATGAAGCAGCCGGTGCTTCCAATTCAAACTGACACGACTCGTTTTCAAGCCAGTCAATGTGTTGGTCTGGGCCTCAAGAAGGGACCAGGCAATGAAAAGGCAAACGGCCTGCGACAGAAGACAAGATATGCCTTCGGCGAGAGGCGGAGTGTGGTGAAAAACATCCGTCCCATTCGCAATGTCAGCTCACTGCGCTCGATGGAACGTCAGTTCGCGCTACACTTCGTTCGCTGCGCTCAACCAGGACGACCGCACTCCATTTCACGGTCTCCATTCGCGAATGGCAATTGACGCGCGACCCCGACACTCATGCCCGTGCAGCCCGCTAACGCGGTCTGCTCCGGGCACCGGCCAGCCCGCATCGGTTTACGACGACCTCTGTCGGCTGTCCTTTCGTTACAGCGCGCGCATCGGGCGTCGCAGGTATTCGAATGGTTGTAGGTCTGCTAAACGGTTTGGGTTCGCCATGCTTTACCGCGCTGTCGGGGATCGAAACCTCGTCACTTCGTTCCTCGGTTGAATGGGGGCAGGTCCGGCACGGACTCGGTCACACTTCCGGCAGTGTGACCGAGGGCCGCGAGACTTCGTCCGGCCATGGTTCAGTAATAGCGACGCGAGGCGTTGCCTGTCGTCGCGGCCGGGCAATAAATATTGGCTCCCTACGGTCGTGGACAGTTTGCTCGCTGCGCTCGAAAAAATAAGTGGTGGTTTTTTGTGTCGGCCGCTTCGTTTTCAAGTCCGGCTTTTTCCGCTCTTCCCTCAGTCCATCAATCGCCTTGTCACGGGCTCGTCCAATTCCACCAGCCAACCCCAAGACCGTGGTGCCCTCTAAAGACTACTCCCACGGGGGGATGGCCGGGGACTCGCCTGTTCGTGAGCAAGGCGACCGACGGATGAGGGGCAAGCAGAGCAGAAAAAAAAAGACTATGAAAACTACCTCACAAAAAAAATCAAGCAGGCTCCCTCAAGAATCGAAGCAATCACAGCAGCCCGCACCGCAAGCGCAGCCCCAAGACACCCGTCTGCCGATTGATTCGGAAGCGCGGTTGAAAAATCGCACCATGCCCACCGACAAGGTTTTGGCCTTGTTGCACACCGTTAATCCCGACCTATTCAATCTTGCCGAGGTTGTCGGCAAATGGATTTGGGTTCAGTTCAAGGAGCAGCCCGCCGCGACTTTGCGGCAGCAGTTGGCGCAGCTTGGATTTCATTGGAACCGCGAGCGGCAGGCGTGGCAGCACCCTTGCGGCGCGTTCCGTTTGCGTGGCGCGGGCGACCCGCACGACAAGTATCCGACCTATTACCCCGGCGACCAGCGCCCCGCGTGACCTTCACCACAGGATTTTTATGAACACACAAAACAACATTGGCCAGTCCGGCACGGACTTCGGCCCCGTCATTTACGCCTACACCAGAGCGCAAGCCGTCGCCGACGGCGTGCAGGTGGACGTCACCAAGACGGCCAAGGAAGCGGGCATCAGCTTTCCCGTGTTTCTGACACGGACGGTTTTTGATGCCTACGTCGCCATCCCGCCGGACGTGCAAGGCCAGGACGAGGCGGGCAGGCTTTGGGACATCGTGTGGATGTTGCGCTTCGCGATAATCCGCAGCCACGGCCACGCCGACCGCGTGCCGGTGGCTTTGTATGTCCGCAACGACAATCACCGCGCCAAGCTCGTGAAGTTGATTGCGACGTGTGGCCCGCTCGATATGGACGACCCGCAACCCGCCATCACCTGTATGATGCCGGATGAGGATTGACCGCCGGCCACACACGCGCCCGGTGCCGAAAGGTGCCGGGCTAAATTTTTTTCGCGGCTTCGCCTGGATGGCTCGCCGCGATATTTTTTCATCGGGGATTACGCATCCCCGAACCCCAACGCCAAAGGTCGTGAACCTCTGGACACCGGTTTAGCCCTGGCTTTTTTCAGCTTCGGTTGCTGAAAATGTTTGGGCACCGAAGGGCAGAAAAATGTCTGCCCCATGTTGGTTTCCCGGATCGCCTCGCAAACACAGTCGGCCGCCGTGTGTTTGATCAGGTAGCCCATCGCCCCGGACTTCATCGCCTCGGCGATATAGACCTCATCATCATGCACTGAAAGCATGAGCACTTTGGTCGCCGGGTAAGCTTTTAGAATCTGGCGCAACGCTTCAATTCCATTCATCAACGGCATTGCTACGTCCATCAGCACCACAGCCGGACGAAGTTTTTTGACCAGGGTGACCGCCTGTTGCCCGTTTTTTGCCTCGCCCACCACTTGCAGATCCGCTTCGAGTTTCAAAAGTTTTTTATACGATTTCCGCACCATGACGTTGTCATCAGCCAGTAGGACAGTAATTGGTTTCATGGATGTGATCAGGCGTTATTAATTGTGATTGGTGAAAGTTATTTCACTTGCCTCCGGCTGGCTATGGGGTGAACACCGCAGCAGCAAATCGCAAATCCGCAAACTCGCCCCGCCTCAATCGCCGGCTAGGCTAGGGTGTGTTAACACTAAATGACTTTTGTGGGGAAAGTGAGCAAGCTGTGGCTAATGGAGATAACCGAGAGTCA
>CAYUGC010000106.1:0-11946 GCA_964444085.1 uncultured Bifidobacteriaceae bacterium
AGGGCGGGCAGTCCTCTGCCCGCCGTCGGCGCGCACGGAGTGACGCGCCCTACCATTGGCTGTTTGATTTATTTTCATTTTAAGCCTTACCGTTTCATGTTGTTGCTTTGCTGCATCATTTCGTCGGCGGCCTGCACGGCCTTGGAATTCACCTCGTAGGCGCGCTGGGCGAGGATGAGGTTGACCATTTCCTGCACAACGCTGACGTTGGAGCCTTCGAGGTAGCCCTGCTGCAACTCGCCGTAACCGTTTTGCGCGGGGGTGCCGAGTTCCGCCGTGCCGCTGGCGGCCGTTTCCTTGTAAAGATTATGGCCGACGGCATCGAGACCACCGGGGTTATTGAAACGCGCCAGTTGAATCTGGGAATTTGTCACGCCGCTCGCGGTGGTATAGGTCACCTGCCCGCTCGCGGAAATGGAGATGTTCGTCGCGCCGGCCGGCACCGGCTGGAAACCGCCCTGCACCGGATAACCGTCGCTGGTGACGATGGTGCCCTGCGAGTTGGACTTGAAGGAGCCGTCGCGCGTGTAGGCGCGCGTGCCGTCGGGCAACTGCACTTCAAAGAAGCCGTTGCCCTGGATGGCGATATCGAGGTTGCCGCCGGTCTGGGTCAGGTTGCCCTGCGTGAAAATGCGCTCGGTGGAAATCGGCGCCGAGCCCTGGCCGATTTGCAAACTTGCCGGAAGCTGGTTGCCAGCCCCTTGGTCCGCACCGGCGGCGCGCGTGGTCTGGTAGAGCAGATCCTGGAACTGGAGCTTGCTCATCTTGTAGCCGTTGGTATTGACGTTCGCCAGGTTGTTGGAGATGACGTCGAGATTCATCTGCTGGGATTCCATCCCGGCGGCGGCGGAGTAAAGGGCGCGTAGCATAATTCAAGTTCAGTTGGCACCGCCGAGGTCGGTAATCACCCGGCTCATGCGGTCGCTTTGCATCTGCATGACTTTCTGGTTCGTTTCAAACAGCCGCATGGCGGTGATCAAGCCGGCCATCTCCGTGGTCGGCGAGGTGTTGGCCGCCTCGGTAAAACCCTGGCGGACTTTCGAGTCGCCGGCGGCGGACGGCTGCGCGGCGGGATTGGTGGCGAGGAAATTCCCGCCACCGGCCACTGTGAGCAGTTGCGGTTTTTTAAATTCGGTGATTTGCAGTTTTCCCTTCTGATCCGTGCCGCCGCTGAGATTGGCCTGGCTGACCTCGCCGGAGGCCGAGACGCTGATGGGGCTGGAGTTGGCGGGGTCAAACTGCAACGGCCCGCTGTCGCTCATCACCAGCGCGCCAGATTTGGTCACGAGCTGGCCCTGCGCGTTGAGACGAAACTCGCCGTCGCGCGTATAGGCCTGCTGGCCGTTGGGCAGTTGCACCGTGAAAAAACCCCTGCCCTCGACCGCAAAATCCATCGGGCCACCCGCCCGCAGTTCGCCCGGCTGGAAATTGAGCGTCGTCGTCGCCACGGGAATGGTGCAGCCCGGGCCGGCGGCTTGGCCGGCCTCGACATCAGAAAAGGTGATGTCCTGCTTGCGCATTCCCGGCACGGACGCGGACGTCAGATTTTCCGCGATCATGTCCTGCCAGCGCTCGGTGGCATTCATCGCGGCGGCGGATTGATAGAGGCTGACGTCCATACAATGAGTGGTTAAGCAACGGATGTGCCACTTCGTTTATTTGGCGTTTTTACAGGGGTTTTGCCGGCACTCTGGCAAAAGCTTCCGGCGGCGGCTGCAAAAATTGCCGGGCAGATCTTCATGCGACCTTCGGGGGTTCGTCGTAGATGCAGGCGAGATCCATTACCTCTCCGCAAGTGCATTGGACCCGGATGCTGGTGACACGGTCGCCCTCGCGCTGGACGGAAATGCGCGGTTCGCAAAAAGTTTTCCCGTCCGGCGGCGCGGTTTCGCCCGGGCCGGCCGGCGTTTTGCCCAAGGATTGAAACGGCCGGAATTGCCCGTCGCGCGGAATGACGCCAACGCGGAATTCCCGCTGGCCGGTGGCGGCGGGCGCGGCGGTAAGCGGCACAAAGGATTCAGTTCGCAAAAGCGTCATGGCTGTGAAGGGATGAGGTTTCCGGGGCCGGCGAATCTGTGAGTGACTGGATGGATTCGTGCATCTTGAGCAGGACGGTCACGCGGCGGTTGATCTCATCCGTGGGCGGATAATCCGGCATCGGTGAGACGTCGGCATAGCCGGAAACCTTGCAGACCTGGAAGGCGGCGACGCCGTTTTGCACGAGCTTGCGCCGGGCGGCATTGGCGCGTTCGGCGGACAGTTCCCATTTGCCGTGGGCTTCGTGTCCGGTTTCGGCACCGGCCTCGGTGTGGCCCTGAATTTCCAAGCGGAACGTGGAATATCGCGAGATTTCCCACGCCAGCGTGTTGAACACCCAGGCCCCGTAATCGGTGAAGATGTCGGAGTTCGCGGCGAATACGGGCTTGCGCGCGCGGTCAAAAATGTTGATGCACAGCCCCTCCGGTGTGAGGTCAATCTTCACGCCCGACTGTTCAGAGTCCTGCTGCTTTAGCAGTTTTTCCAGATCCTCGCTCAACCGGCGCATCGTCTCCATCTCCACGGCGGAGACGGATTGAAACCGGCCGGCTTGCTTGCTGGTGGCAGAGGCGTCCTTGTTCGGGATGATGCCGACGGATTCCTTGGTGACGGAGGAAAATGGGTTACGGAACGCGCGCTCGACGGCGTCCTTGATCTTCTGGTCCTGCGATGTGAGCCACAGGCAGAGAAACAACGCCATCATCGCCGTCACGAAGTCCGCATAGGCGACCTTCCACGAACCGCCGTGGTGGGTATGTTTTTTTCTGGCCATGCGTTAAAAATCATTTGCCGCTCTTGAGCGATTTGAACATCTGCTCCAGTTCCTCGGCCCCCGGCCGAAACTCGCTGCTCAAGCCGCGCCGCCCCAGTTCCACCGCCGTCACCGGCGCCATGCCGCCGGCAAAACCGATCACGCACGCGGCGATGCACCGCGTGTAATCCAGCTCCGCCTCGCCGATGAATTCCATGTTCGTCGCCAGCGGCCCGACAAAACCGTAGGCCAGCAGGATGCCCAGAAAGGTACCCACCAGCGCCGCCGCCACATGGGTGCCGATTACTTCTACTGCGCCGGTAATCGAGGCCATCGTGATGACGATACCCAGCACCGCCGCCACGATGCCGAAACCCGGCAGGGCGTCGCCGGTCTTCTGCACCACGGAAACCGGCGCATGATGTTCAATTTCCTTGCGTTCAAGTTCCGCATCCAACAACAGGCGCAACTGGTCCGGCTTGATTTTACCGTCAATAATCGGCCGGAGCGCGCCGCAGAGGAATTCCACCGCGTGTTCATTGGCGGCAAAGTTCGGATATTTTTTGAAGATGGAACTGGTCTTCGGCTCCAGCACATGCTCCTCCAGCGCGATCATGCCGTTGCGCCGGCCCAGCAGAAACAATTCGTAAAGCACTTTCAGCAGATCATCGTAAGCCGCCCGGTTGTAAGGTGTGCCCTTCAGGCACAAACCCACGTTCCGCACGATGTCCATCAGCACTTTCTTGGGGGCCATGATGATGAGTGAACCAATGGCACCACCGGCAATGATGAGAACCTCATTCGTCAGCGCCTCCAATATCACCATGATATTGCCCTTCTCCAGCATGAAGCCGCCGAAGACGCACACCAGAACCGTGATGGCACCGATGATGATGATCATGCGGAGGTGGTGGCCGGGCGCGCGGCCAGACCGGATTCAAAGCGTTGCAGATAGGCGCGGATGGACAGGATGGCCTGGGAATGAATCTGGCAGATCCGCGACTCCGTGAGGCCGAAAACCTCGGCGATCTCGCGCAGATGCATATCCTCGATATAGTAAAGCGCCAGCACCTTGCGCTGCATCTCCGGCAACTCCTTCAGCCGCGCGAAAATCACCGTCTTCAATTCGCGCTGCGAAACTTTTTCCACCGGACTTTCTTCCGTCAGGTCGGCGATCACCTCGTGCAGCGCGCCGCCATCGCTGTCCTCGGCGGCCCCGGCGGCATCCAGGCAGACGAACGCGGCGGGCCGGACTTCGTTGAGCAGCGCCTCGTATTCCTTCGAGGAAACCCCCAGCGCCTTGGCCACCTGTGCCTCGGTGGGGGCCTGCCCGAGCTGCTGCTCAAGCTGCGCCATCGTGTCCTTCACCTTGCGCGCCTTTTCGTGGACGGTGCGCGGCACCCAGTCCATGCGGCGCAGCTCATCGAGCATCGCGCCGCGCACGCGCATACGGGCGTAGGTCTCGAACGACGTGCCGCAGGCCGGGTCAAAATTCCGCATCGCCTGCAACAGTCCCACCAGCCCCACACTGTAAAGATCGTCATGGTCCACATGGTCGGGCAACGTCATCGCCAGCCGGCCCATGACGGCGGACACGAGCGGCAGATATTTTTCCACCAACGCATTTTCCACGTCGGCCTCCGCGCGCCGGTGATAGCGCTGCCACAGTTCCTGCGCGGTGGGATTGAGCGCGGTGGCGGTGATAAAATTTGTTTCCGGCGGTTCGGCGATGCAGGTACTCATGATTTGACTCCGGGTTTGGCTTCAGAATTGACGGTCGGACGCGGGCGGCGTTGTTCGATGGCGCTGTGCAACCCCTCCACCCAGATTCGGCCCCACCAGCGCGCAAGCATGCCCGCGAGCAGCGCGGCCACGCCGGCACGCCACAACACGGTGGGCCACGGGCAATTTCCGGCCAGACTAAATCCGGCGCCAATCAGAAATCCGACCAGTGAACCTAAAATCATCAACGGTTTCATGCGTATTCAGCGTACGTTTAGCAGGAGGTTTGCCAGCGGACGGAAACTTTTCTAAAAGCGCATAATCACCAATGTTCACCGGTGATTTTAGTTCGGGAACAACAGCGCCGATTCCGCGCGCCGGAAATCGCCGGGAATTTTTTGCCCACCGCCAAGGAAACTCACGGAGCAATTTGTGCCCAACACAAAATTCCACAGCTTCACTCGCCGCCGCTCCTCGTCCAGATGCGTAAAGATCACATCCTCCGGCGCGAACGGCGCAAACGCGTGGAATTGCTCGAACAGGATGGCGGTTTCATACGCCGCGTTCAGCACCAGGTGCACATGCGGCTGCGGCAACGCGGCAATCCGCTCGCGCAGCGCCGCCAGCGCCGGCGCGTTGCCCGGCTCGACGCCCGGCAGGTCCACCAAAAGTAAATCCGCCGCCACCGGCGCGTTCCAAAAGCGTTCCACCGGCACGCCGATCATTTCGCCGTGCAGCGTGAGAAATTCGGTCACATTCGCGGTTTCACCATCCAACCGCCAAGCATGAACTGTTTGCTCGTCGCGCAGCGCCGCCGCCGTCATCCATTTGCACAGCGCCGTCGTCTTGCCCGATCCTGCCGGGCCGATAAAAACATGCGGCCGGCCCGTGCCTTCCATCGTCTGCCGCGCCGGACGCCAGAATTTCGCCAGCACTGCGCGCACCGCCGTCCATTCCGCCACCGGCATCGGCGGCGGATTTTCCCCATGGGCGGCATAAACCCGGCGTTCCAGCTCGTCGGCCACCGAAGCCAGCAAGCCCATGGATTCCAGCCAGGCAATGCTTTTCCAGCGGCGCAAAACTGTCGTTGCGATCGGTTCCATT
The DNA here is from genome assembly GCA_964444085.1 of uncultured Bifidobacteriaceae bacterium. Lineage (GTDB taxonomy): Bacteria > Verrucomicrobiota > Verrucomicrobiia > Limisphaerales > UBA11358 > UBA11358. The sequence goes on from CAYUGC010000106.1 coordinate 5,615, forward strand.
TCAACCTTGTCGCCAAACGGCATATACGCGTCTTCACCCGGCGGCAACGAGTGTTTTCTTGGTTCCACTCCGGGCACGGTCGCCGTGACCTCGATGGCACCAGTGTGTTTCCAGAGCCGCGAAAGCCCGCTCGCCGGCAGCTTGCGCACGCTCACGACGACGGCGTCCGGCCCCAGTTCGGCATGGATCTGAGCCAGCGCGGCGGCCGCGTTTTCGGCGACAATGGAAATGTGTTTCATTCAGGTGAAGGGATCACTGCCGCGTTTTGCACCTGCACCCGCGCAGGAATTTCCGCGTAGGACAAGACCGCAAGGTCGCTGAAGGTGTTCTCGAAAAAACGCCGGAAGGCCAGCCGCAGTTGCGGCGCGCACAGCACCACCGGCTGCTGGCCGGCGGCGATCATCTGCTGCACGAATTTCGAGAGCGCGTCCACGACGTGCCGCGCGAGCTTCGGATCCACCACCAGCGCGACTTCATTCGACGATTGCCGGACGCCCAGCGCCAGTTGCGCCTCCAGCCGGGGATCAATCGTGATCGCGCGCAGGCCGCCGGTTTCGTTCTGGAAGGGCTTGGTCAGTTGCGCGCCGAGCGCACGGCGCGCATGTTCGGAAAGTTCGTCGGGATTTTTTGTGAACGCCGCGTAGTCGCCGACTTTCTCCAAAATCCCGGCGAGGTTGCGAATGGAAACCCCCTCGGCCAACAGGTTTTGCAAAATGCGCTGCACCTGACCGAGGCTCAACTGCGTGGGAATCAGCTCATTCACCACCGCCGCGTGCGTCTGCTTCAAATTGTCAATCAACGCCTGCACATCCTGCCGCGTCAGAATTTCGTGACAATGGCGGCGGACCGTTTCCGACAGATGCGTCACCAGCACCGACGGCGCGTCCACGACGGTAAACCCGGCGACCTCGGCGTTTTTGCGCTCCACGTTCGTCACCCATGTTGCCGGCAATTGATACACCGGCTCGACGGTCGGGATGCCCTTGAGCGCCACCTGACTGTTGGTCGCGTTCATCGCCAGCCAGTGCTGCGGCATGAGCTGGCCTTGCGCAATGGCGTTGCCCTTCAGCACAAACCGGTATTCATTCGTGCCGAGCTGCAAATTGTCGCGCAGCTTGATCGGCGGAATCAACACGCCCATGTCAGACGCAAAATTCCGCCGCACACCGGTGACGCGCTCCAGCAGATCGCCGCCCTTGGATTTGTCTGCCAAGGCCACCAAGCCGTAGCCCAGTTCAATTTGCAACGTGTCGAGCGTAAGCAAATTTTCGAGCTTGTCGCCGGCCTTGACCTCGGCCACCGCCGGCGCGCCAGGCGTTCCACCCTTGTTATCATTGACTTTTCCCTGCATTCCACCAGCGGTGGCGGGCGAACCGGCCGCCGCCACCTCCGGCATTCCGTGGCGGTGCAGCGTGTAGGAAAGCAGACCGACGATGACCGCCATCGCCAAAAACGGCAGCGTCGGCAGGCCGGGAACAATCGCCAGCACGCCCATCATCACGGCGAGAATCGTCAGCGCCTTGGGATAAAACAACAACTGCCGGCTCAGCTCGCGGCCCAGGTCATTCTTCGACGTGGCGCGCGTCACCAGAATGCCCGCCGCCACCGAGGTGATGAGCGCCGGCACCTGCGAGACCAGGCCGTCGCCGATGGACAGAATCGTGAAATGCTGAAGCGCCTCGGTCATCGTCATGCCCTTTTGCACGATGCCGATGGCGAAGCCGCCGACGATGTTGATGAGCGTGATTAAAATTGCCGCAATCGCGTCGCCGCGCACGAATTTGCTCGCGCCGTCCATCGCGCCGTAAAAATCCGCCTCCTCCTCGACCGCGCGGCGGCGGTTGCGCGCCTCGGTTTCATTGATGAGACCGGCGTTGAGTTCCGCGTCCACCGCCATCTGCTTGCCCGGCATGGCGTCCAAAGTGAAGCGCGCTGCGACTTCCGCGATGCGCCCTGCCCCCTTGGTGATGACGATGAAATTGATCAGGACGAGAATCAGGAAAATAACGAGACCGACGACGTAGTTGCCCTGCACGACAAAATTGCCGAACGCCTGAATGATGTGGCCGGCATAGCCATTGAGCAGAATCAGGCGCGTGGAGGCGACGTTGAGCGCCAGCCGATAAAGCGTGATGAACAGCAGCAGCGTGGGGAATCCGGTAAATTCTGCCGGGGTGCGCAGGTAAAGAATGACCAGCAGCGTCAGCAGCGAAAGTCCGATGCTGATGGTCAACAGCAGGTCCAGCAGCACCGGCGGCACCGGCAGGATCAGCAGCAGAATCGTGCCGAACAGCGCGAAAATCAGCCACAAATCGCCGTGGCGAAGCAGCTTTCGCATCCTGTCACTCAAGGTTCCCATGCGTCGTTTTTGATTGGTTTGAGTGCCGCAAACACTGCGGCCCACGACCGTTTAGCAGGAAGCTCGCCAGCCGGAAATTTTTCTCCGGAAGAACGCGGCGAGGTCCAAACCGGCCGGGATTTAACGCAAAGTCAAAAAAAAGACGACAGGCATTGATTACCTTGCGCCTTGGCGTCTTGGCGTTATTTCAGTACGGTGCTGTGCTGGATTGGATTTATTGCGCCGCCTGGTTCTGTTCCGCGTAATAGCGGTAGCGGTTCACGCGATAGACCCACGCCAGCACTTCCGCGACGCCCGCGTAAAGATGCGCCGGAATCTCGCCGCCCACCCGCGCGTGCTTGAAGAGCATCCGCGCCAGCGGTTTGTTTTCCAAAATCGGCACCTGATGCCGGTGGGCGATTTCGCGGATCTGCTGCGCATTCAGCCGGATGCCCTTGGCCACGACGCGCGGTGCTTTCATTGTCTTGCGGTCGTAGTGCAGCGCGATGGCGATGTGCGTGGGGTTGGTGACGACGACATCGGCCGTGGCCACGTCGGCGAGCGCCTTGGCCTTGCTGATTTTTTTCTTTTTCCGGCGCGCCGCCTTGATCTGTGAGTTGCCCTCCGTGTTTTTCGCCTCCTCCTTCAACTCTTCCTTGGTCATCATCATGTCCTGCTGGTTGCGCCAAAACTGGTAGCCGTAATCGGCGGCGGCCATGACCAGCAGCACCACGCCGACGCGGAACAAAATCCGCAGGCCAGCGCCAGCGAGAAATTCCGCCAGCCGCCCGACGCTGACGGACGAGGTGAAAATCGGGTCGGCGAGGATGCTTTGGATTTCCGACCACGTCAGCGCAACGATGAACGTCAGCTTGAGAATCGCGAGGCCGGTGGGCACGAACATCCGAGTGGAGAACAGGCGTTTGAAACCTTCGAGCGGGTTGATTCGGTTCCAGTTGGGTGAAAGCACTTCGGACGCGGTGTTGAAGCGGCTTTGAATTGCGCCCGCGACCAGACCCGCCAACCCGGCGCCGAGTACAACCGGCCCCGCGCATTTGAACAACAGCAGGACGCCCGAAACCCCGTAGCCTTGCAGCGAGTTCGCGGACAATTCCGTGTCGTGCAGATGGCTCAGCATGAGAACGGTCGAGCCGGCGAGCGTCTGCCAGATTTCGCGGCCCGCGAACACCAGCGCCGCCAGCCCGCCCATCAGCACGCAGACGGTCTGCACCTCGGCGCTGCGCGGAATCTGGCCGCGCGCCAGCGCATCCTCCAGCCGTCGCTGGGTCGGTTGCTCTGTCTTCTCGCCGGTCTGCTCGCTCATCGCGCGCCTCCGAGCATCTGCGCCACCGCCAGCAAATCATCCGGTAGCCGGTTCAGATAATTCTGCACATATTGCGCGGAGATTTGCAGCGTGAACCCGAAGACCACCAGTCCCGCCACGATGCGGAAACCAAAACTTTCGCCGAACACGTTCATCTGCGGCACCGCGCGGCCCAGCAATGCGAACACCAGCGTCACCACAAATGAAACCGCCATCACCGGCGCGGCGATCTGCAACGCCACGGTAAAAACGTCGTTCGTCCGCGCCACGAGCATCTCGAACAGCGCGGCGTTCAGGTGCGCCGCGCCGACCGGCAGCATCGAATAGGTCCGCTCAAAACCGAGCAGCATCCAGTGGTGCAGGTTCAGCGTGAGCATCACCATCGCGGCCAGATACGCGAGGATGGAGGCGGGCACCGGCGACTGCTGGCTGGAAACCGGATCGAACACCGACGCCATGTTCAGGCCCATTTCCGTGCCGATGACGGTGCCGGCGATTTCAACCGCAAAAAAAATCAGCCGTGACAGAAAACCAAGCAGCAGCCCGATGCTGACTTCCTGGAACATCACGCCCAGCAGCGAAAAAAAATCCAGCCGTCCCGCCGCGAACGGAGGCAGCAGCGGCGCGAGCAGCAGCGCCGCCAGCGCGCCTAGCGCCACGCGCAGCGTCACCGGGAAATTCGCCATCGTGAAAAACGGCAGCACCAGCAGGAACGCGCTGACGCGCAGGAACACAAACAGCCAGTTGTAATAGTCTGTTTCCATCTTTCGTTCTCGTGCTCGTCCTCGTCCTCGGTTTTCGATTACGAGGACGAGCACGAGGAGGATTTCACTGCACCATCTGCGGCATTTTCTGGATGACGCTGGTCGTGAATTCGATCAGCGACCGCACAATCCACGGCAGCAGCAGGAGCAGGACGCCGATGACAGCCAGCGCCTTCGGCACAAAGGCGAGCGTCTGCTCGTTGATTGTCGTCACCGCCTGAAACAGGCTGATGCACAGCCCGATGACCATGGCCGTGATCAGGATGGGCGCGGCGATGGCAAGCGCCTGATAAATCATGGTCTTGAGCAGCTCGACGGCAAATTCGGGATTCATAGGTCACATGGCGAAACTGCGGACGAGCGACTGCACGACGAGTGACCAGCCGTCCACGAGCACGAACAGCAGCAATTTCAGCGGCAGCGAAATCGTCATCGGCGGCATCATCATCATGCCCATGCTCATCAGCACCGTCGCCACCACGATGTCTATCAGTATGAACGGCACGTAAATCAGGAAGCCCATCTGAAACGCCGTGCGCAGCTCGCTGATGATGAACGCGGGAATGACCACGCGCAGCGGCAACTGGCCGGGATCAGTCGGCTGCAGCTTCGCCATCGAGACGAACAGTTCCACGTCCTTTGGCCGCGTCTGCTTGAGCATGAACGTGCGGATGTGGCCGGAAGCGCGGTCGAGCGCCACGTCGCCGTTGATCGTGTGCGCCTGATACGGCGCGAGGGCGTCGCGGTTGACGTTCTCCCAGACGGGTGCCATGACGAAATAGGTGATGAACAGCGACAGACCGATGATGATCTGGTTGGTCGGTGCGCCCTGCAATTGTAGCGCGCTGCGCACGAACGACAGCACGATGACCACGCGGGTGAAACACGTCATCAGCAGCAAAATCGAGGGCGCGAGCGTGAGCAGCGTGAGGGTGAAGAGAATTTTGACGCCCGTGTCCACGTCTGGCGTGGCATTGCCACTGCCGAGGGAAATTTGGATCGGGGCGAAACCGGTCGTGCTGTTTGTCTGCGCCGAGGCGGTCAATGCGCCGGCAAATAAAAAAATGAAAAGCGCCAGGAAACAACGGCGGCGACAGAGGGAAAACAACCAATATCCAACATCCAACATCCAACATCCAACCGACGGCGTTCGCACGGCGCAGGATAATTGGATGTTGGATGTTGGTTGTTGGTTGTTCGATGTTCCCATTTTATTTCCCCTTGAGCACCAGCGTGAGCGACTGCGCGAAGGACGGCGGCGTGGTTTTTTCCGGTGCGGGCGTTTCGTCTTCCGCCGCGTTCGGCAGGTGGCTCAGCAAGCTCACGCCCGCCGGCGACGACGCGATGAGAAACCGTTCCTGTTCATAGCCGACAACGAACACCGCATGGCGGCCGCCGAGCGAACGCGTTTCCAGGATATTCAGCTTCGGTGCGCGGCCACGCTGGACGGACAGCCGCTGCCAGTTTTTGACGAGCCAGACGCCGCCGAGAAACAGGCCGATGACCAGCGCCAGCGCGCCAAACACGCGCAGCAGCGACAGGCCGGCGTCCGGCAACCCCGGCGCAGTAAGTGGAGCCGCCGTGAAATTCGTGGATTCCGCAAAGGCAGAATGCAGAATGCAGAATGCAGAAATGAAAACCACCGTTTTCCGGTAGGTTCCCACCAGCGGATTTTTCGGCGACGGCAAAACTGGAGAATTCGGTTTCACGCCACCGCGATGTTGCCGATGACCTCGGTGATTTTGACGCCGTAGCGATCCTCGATGACGACGACTTCACCGCGCGCGATGAGCTTGCCGTTAACGCTCAACTCGACCGGCGCATCGGCCGGCTTGTCGAGCTGCACGACGGAGCCGATGTTGAGCTGGAGCACTTCGCGCATCGGGAGCTGGCAGCCGCCCAGTTC
>CAYUGC010000107.1:0-11931 GCA_964444085.1 uncultured Bifidobacteriaceae bacterium
GGCGGGTTTAATTCCTGCACTTTTTGCAGACCTGTTTATCACTGTTCGCTTTGTTAAATCGAGTGAATATTCCAGATACGCGCCGGTGATGCTGGTTTTCACTTTGCGATTTGAGACATGACGTTTACGATTCGCCGAACTGGCATCGTTTGGAAATACAAAAAGTTGCGCGATGAATTCAGTGACGTCCTGATTGCATGAGCTTTTTTCAAAATCTGTTTGGCAAAAAGAAACCGGAGCCATCGGCGTCCCCCGTTGTCCGACCGCATACACCTGCAACGCTGCCGCCAATCAAAGACAAGCCAGCCCCATCCACCTCAGTCGCCCCGGCCAGCAACAAAGAGATGATTCAGGTTTTTGATGCCTATGGCAGGGAGATGCTGATCACCAAAGAAGCCTGGCGAACCAGTGTCTTGCCCGGTTCGATCAAATCCAACTGGAATAATCCCGACCAGCTTTACGGAATCATCTTGGGCTCTTTGAAAGATGGGTTTCGTTCAGACATCATTGCCGCCACCGAACAGCTTTACAAAATTGATACTCAACCTGAACGCGGCACCTGTGTTTGGGGCATCGTGCTCATGGAAGAAGGCCGCCTCGACGAATCCGAAAAAGTCCTTCGCGATTTTATCGCCAAGCACGGTGAGAACGGAACGGTGCTGACAAATCTTGCCAAGATTTACTCCCAGCGTAAGGACGAAAAGAAATCCGAGGAAACCCTCTGGCACGCGTTGGAAGTTGATCCCAATCAAGACAACGGCCTTGGTTGGTATTGGATCATCCATAAGGAACGCAACGGCGAAGCAGCCGGCCTCGAAGCGTTGCGTCGGATTGCCGTGCTGCCCGGTAGTTGGCGGGCGCAACTTTGGATTGCAAGGGACGCGTTGCACACCCGTAGGCAAGAACAAGCGTTGACGATTTATCAGGAATGCCTCGCTCGTGTAGCCAAGCCGGTTCCAACAGATTTTCTGGCACAGATGAGTGGCGACCTTGGCAATACCGGTCACTTGCCCGAGCTATTGCGGCTCACTGAACCCCACTTCGATGTTAAAACCCATGGCCTGCAAGTCGGTAATAATCTGATCAAAGCCCATTTGGAACTCGCGCAATTCGATGCGGCGCGACGGATAGTGGATCAGCTCTATGCTCTGAAGCGGCTGGACTGGCAGAAGACCTTGAGTTTTTGGGATACGGAGATTGCTAAAGCTCGGATAGCCGTTGAAAAGCCGGACCCGAATAAAAAATTAAACGTATCGCTGCTCGCCATTGATGGGCCGGTGTGGTTGAAATCCAACTCACCAGCAGCAGAATTGTTTCCAGCCAAGACGCCTGATGATCTCACGGTTTGCTTTCTGTGCGGCACGGCCGAAAAGGCCACCAATTCAAAACGCACCGAGCATCAACTGGCTGATGCGGCGGGTCGTCTGACACGCGCTTTGCCACTCTTCCTTGCTGAACAGGTCGATTTTCAAAGCCGTGCCAAGGTGCAGACTTTGATACCGTGGATTGTGGATGAAATCAGTGGCTTCGTTCTTGGAGGAGCGCCGTGGAGCGATGAAAATGCAGCCGCTCACGCCCGCCAAAGCCAGATAAAAATTGATTTTGCGGTGAGCATTCATCTGAAAACGCAGGCCGAACCTTGGAACGTGGAATTGCGGCTAGTGCGAACCATTGATGAGAAATGCCTGGGCAATCTCACTGCTGCGTTTCCGTCCACAAAACCTGAAGCCGCCATTCCACAGCTCGCGCAACAATTGCTTCGTTTGCTTGCGGAACAGGCTGAGGTTGAAATCCAGACACCGCCCCCGCTGTATCAGGTTCCTGCCGGTCTTCAATTCCCTTACTACCTGTTGCGGTTGGAACAGCTTTTGTCAGTGCGTTGCGCTGGCATGGATCGTGTGCAGCCCGATTTTCTAAGCGGCACTCGCGATATAATTGACGGCAATATCCAGCAATGTCTGAACTGTCCGCAAAATGTTCCTGCGCGGTTGCTGCTGGTGCAAACCCTCTCGGCCCTGAAAAAAGTCCGGCCAGAAATCTTAACGGAGTTCAAAGAGAAGCTGGCACTGTTGCAAAAAGAAAAACCACTGCCAGAACCGGTGCAGGGTGTGGTGCAACGAATGTTTAACGAAGTGCTCGCAGGTTGAGCGATATTTTGATGTCACCACCCACCCGGCTGAAGACGCAGCAAAGCAGCCTCAACGCTCGGCCAGTGATACAAAACACGTCTTCCAAGTTTCACGGATGGAATTTTCCCAGCCATCCGCCAACCAAATAGGGTGCGGCGGCTGACTGAGAGTTTTGCCAAAATTTGCATCTCGTTCAAAAAACTGGATTCACTTGGCGACGGTTTTGGGAGCTCTTTGACAATCGGTTTTGGAGTGGTGACGGTGCTGAGGAATTGTTCCAGACTTTTTCTGTCGAGCGTGAGTTGGCCTTGGATGTTGATGGTGAGGGTAGAACGGATTCCAGATTGGTGACTGTCGTCAGTTTGATCTCGATGGATTTGCGGACGATATAGACCACTGGTTTGGTGCGGGCAAGGTCGTTGCCGTATTCCGGCGAAACGCTGATGAAATCGGTCTGCACGTCCTTGTCCGGCACGCCGCTGGTCTTGAGAAACTTGAGCGCGCTGGCCATGCGTTCGTCGTGCTGGCTTTTGGCGATGTTCAAGTCGGCATCGCGCGTTTCCACGCCGACGCTGAGGCGGATCTCGTCCGGCGCGACTTTGACCTCCGCCGAGCTGTATCAATCCCACTGGGTTAAAAAAGCTTTCAGCATTTGTTTAAGATTGGTGTCCATCCGTGGTTAATCGGTTTTTAGTCCGTGATGTCTGCCCCGATACTTCACTGGGCTTTAGCCCGTGAAATTGCATTTTGTATTTCACCGGGCCAGTTTTCAGCATTTGGCTTCAGGTTGGCTTCAAATGTGATCGGCTGTTTGCCGCTCTTGGACCGGGAAGAGTAAGCGCTGTATAGAAACGGCATGATACAGAATTAGACTTGCCTTCCCGGCGACCTTGGCTACGCTGGGTCACATGCAGCCTGAACCTCTTTCCCTGTTTCGGTCTGTCCGCAGGCGGCTCGCCGCCTGCGCAATCAGCTTGCCGGGCTGCTCGACTAGGCCTGCGGGGAAACCCTCGCGCCAACAACCCCGGCAATCCCAACCACACCCTTGGTCCGGCCAAGCCACGAATGCCTCAAGCCCACAACCACCTCCAGAACGCCACCTTCGGGCCGTGTCACCTTTTGTCACTTTTCTGCACTTCCAAAACCGGGTGACAAAAAGGGACAAATCGTGCCAAAAAGTGCCAAAAAGTGTCATTCGATTGCTCAGAAATGATGGGAGCGGGCATTTTTGCCGGGGCGTTTCCCCCTCATCCGGCCTTCGGTTGCCTTCTCTCCCACCGGGGGGAGAAGGTCAGGATGAGGGGCGCTCGCAGTCAACCGGGCGTCCAGACTCAAGTTTTCTACAAATCCGGTCTTCTTTGGTCTGGTTTGGTCTGGTTTGGTCATCTCCCGGGACGCCTATGCCTCCAATTGGGTGCCCGGATTGGGTCGCCAGACGGGCTAGCCAGCGCCGGTGGCCATTCCCCTTGGCGGGCGTTCGCCCGGCGGCGCACCGAAACATGGGCGACAAAAACGCCAAAACGCGCCAAATTGCGACAAAACACGACAAACCGGGTCTCGGATACTCCACCGGCTTGCCTCGGGATGGGTTTCCGGTTTACAGGGAAACCTACCAAAGAGTTTTGCCTTCCTTCAAGGTCGGGCAAAATTGCACCATCAAATTCCGTAGCCAATGAATCGCATTGTTTTCTTCCTCGGTGTTGTGTTGGGCACGTTGACGGTGTGCCTGGCGCAACCGCTTCCGTTGACCTTGCCGGTCGGCGGCTTGGCGGCGGGAAATGTTCTTGATGTCCCCGGCTCGGTCACGCTCCGCGCGCCGGACGGGCCGCGGGGTCAGTTCAAACATGGCTTCTGGACCGGCAATGATAGCGTCGCCGAGTGGCAGGGTTTTTACGGCGTCCAGTTCGAGGTGAAATTGCCGGACGCATCCGAGGTGGCGCTGACCGCGTCCATTTTCCAGATGCAGGGAAAAACCAACGTCACCGAAAATCCCGTTCGCAGCACGGTGCGCGTCACCGGTCCGGGCTGGCACACGATTACGCTGCCGTGGAGCGCGTTCGATTTCGAGCAGGCCAATACGTCATTCCTAAAATCCGTCAAAGAGTTCACGGTCCAGGCACGCCTCCTTACGCCGTCCCTCTCTCCCGATGGGGGAGAGGGTGCCCGAATGGCGGGTGAGGGGGAGCGCGTGAATTTCCAATTGCGCAACGTGCGCGTCGTCAAAGCGCCGGTGGTGGCGCTGGAAGTGGATGTTCGCGGGCGGAGCGCCGAGCCCCGTCTCGGCCAGTTGCCAACCGGATCTACCAACGAGCCGAGTCGGTGCTCGGCGTTCCAATCCGTGGAATATGACGTGGCCGTCGGCAATTGCACCGACGCTAAACAATCCGTCACGCTTTCGTTTGTCAAATACGGCTGGGAAGAAATGGTTTCCTCGGTCGAGCCGGCTTCGTTGCAACTTGCGCCCGGCGAATCGCGCGACGTCAAAGTGCGCGTGGCCATTTCCGACCGCGTGCCGCCCGGCGGGCACGAAACGCAGGTGTTGCAGGCCATTGCCAACGGCGACGCCGCGAACGCCGCGTCGTTGAAATTCATCACGACGAGCGAGGTGCCGCATCCGTTTATTTTGCACACGCCGGAACGCTGGCAGGCCGTGCGCGAGAAGGTCGCCAAGTATCCGTGGGCAAAAGAAAAAGCGGATGAGATCATCAGTCAGGCAACGGCATGGCGCGTGCCGGACGTGGCGGATTCCGCCACGGCGCCGGACGATACCTACGGTCCGTATGTGTTCCCGACCCAGACGGAAAACGACCTGATGAACTGCGGCTGCGCTTATCAATTGACCGGCGACAAAAAGTTAGCGGAAAAAATCGCCTTGTGTCTGCGGCGTTTCACCAATCCCACCAACGGTTATCCAGCGACGCTGCGCGGCTGCAACCAGGCGCTCGTGCAGGAAGGCCATTTTCACCAGCACCTCGCAATGGCCTATGACATGGCGCTGCCATCCGGCGTTTTTTCCGGGGCCGACCGGCGGCAGATTGAAAACAGTTTTCGCACTTACCTGCAGGTGATCGAGCGCGCCTGCGATTATGGACCGGTCAATAATTGGAACGTCTCGGAAGTCGTCGGTGCGTTTTACTGCTCGCTCGTGCTCGGCGATCTGGCGTCGGCGGAGCGCTGGTTTTCCGGGCCGGCGGGCATCTGCGACCAGCTTGGTAAAGGCGTGATGGACGACGGCTGGTGGTATGAATGTTCCATCAGCTACAACACTTGGGTGGCGGGCGAATTAACCCAGGTCGCGCTGGCCTACGAGCCGTTCGGCGTGAATTTCCGTGACCTGAAAGTGCCAGCCGGCTACTCGCGGACCGTGTCGTTGGAATCGCAATTAAGTGGTGGCGTGACGGCCGGCAGCACGTCGGAGGAACGTCGCAAACCGTTTGGCATGAGCCCGGATATTTTCGGCCCGAACACCAAGCCGTATCGCGACATCAAGATGATGTGGGATAGTTTGATGCCGTTCCTCGATTATCGCAGCGTGATGTTCGGCGTGAATGACTCCACGGAAAACCTCATCGGCGGCCCGCGCAACGAAATCGGCGCGTCGCCGCTGGAACTGGCTTACTACGTTTACCGCGACCCGGCTTACGCGACGGTCATCAAAAACGGCGGGGCCAGGCGCGATCTGCTTTACGGCGTGCCGGAACTGCCGGCGAATACACCCGAACGCTTCCGCGACAGCGCCTTCGCCGACAACGTTGGCCTGGCCATGCTGCGCTCGCAGACGACGAACCGCCCGGTTCGCGAGCAGATTCAGGCGACTCTGCATTACGGTACGCACGGCTGGGCGCATGGGCATTACGACCGCACCGATTTGCTTTCGCTGTTCCGCTACGGCCGCAGTTTCTGGAATCCCGAATCGGTCTTCTGGGTCTATGAGCCGTTCATGTATAAATTTTACTGCCAGTGCTCGGTGAACCACAACCTGGTGGTCGTGGACGAAAAAATGCAGGCAGCCGAGCCGGGCGAACGGCTGCTCTTCCGTACCGGCGACGCGATGCAGGCGACCGTCGTCCAGACCGACGCGCGCTGGAGCAATCCGCCCTACGGCGGCATGGTCTATGACAATGTGCCGGTGAAAACCTTCGCCGAAAAAGGCTGGCGCGAAGGCCGCAGCGTGCCGATTCCGACCAACGCACCGCGCTACGGTTCGCTCACCGGCTACACGGAAAAAATTCTCCAGCGCCGCGCGCTGCTCGTGCTGGATGATTACGTCGTCATCGCGGATTTTGTGAAGGGCACCAACGCGCACACCTTTGAAAGTTTGTTCCAGTTGAAGGGTTTTCAGGGCCTCGATGCGCCGGAGAAAAAACTCCTGCGCCACGCCGCGCAATGGAATCCCGACCCGGTTGGCAGCGCACAATTTGTGACTGACTGTAATTGGTATTCCGTCAGCGCCCCGGCCGTGGCGCGCTACCTCGAGCGCTGGGGGCCGGGCGCGGACAATGAAGGCTCGCGCTCCACTGCCAACGAAGACGGCGTGCTGAAGCTGGACGTGCATTCGCTCTGGCCGCCGCAGCAGGAAATCATGATCGGTACCGCTCCGGAAATGCGCGAAGTGCAGAAGCGGCTATTTTGGTCGGTGCACGGCGACGGCCAGCCGCTGGCCGATGGCAAATTTGGCGCGTGGATTTTGGGTGAGACCAACGTGGACGTTTCGGTGGCTGGCGTGAAGCAATTGGAATTGGAAACGAAAACGGAACTGGCGAAATTGCCGACCTTGTTCTGGGCAAACGCGCGGGTCGTCACTAAAGACGGCCGGGAAATTCCATTGAACCAACTGCCGGTGAAGTTTGAAAACATCCAGCAGCCGAAAGAGCAGGGGAGGGATTATTTCGGCGGGCCGATTAAAATTGTCGGCGAAGCATGCTCATCCGCCACGCCCGCCGAGCCGACCGCGAATGCGGTTGCCGGCATTGTTCGCGTGGATTTGTCCGGCGTGAGTGCGGTTCGTTTCCAGGCGACGCTCGGCGGCGATTATCCCCTCGGCGACGAAAGCCAGCGCCGCAAAGTCACCGCCATCCGCGACGCAGGAGCGCCGAGCACCGTCTCGGCGAGTTCGGGAACGTCCGCAGAAACACGCCGAGACGGTGCTCGGCGCTCCGAGGCGCGTTTCCTCACCGTCATCGAACCTTACGAAAATCAGCCGGTGGTGAAATCCGCCGTGGCGACCAGCGCGGATTCGTTGCGCGTGGAATTGATTGACGGTCGCGTGCAGGAAATCCAGTTCGAGAATTTTACCGGTGACGGAACCAACATCGTTGTGCGCTTGACCGAGAGCCGTGACGGAAAATTGATTCGCACCGAGACCGCCAAGCGAAATTGAATGATATGATCGCCATTCAAAATCCCATCCTGCCGGGTTTTTTCCCTGACCCGAGTATTTGCCGTGTCGGCGATGATTATTACATCGCCAACTCGACCTTCGAGTGGTTTCCCGGCGTGCCCATTCATCACTCGCGCGATCTGGTGAACTGGCGGCTCATCGGCCACGCGCTCACGCGCAAATCGCAGTTGGACTTGGCCGGCATCGCAGATTCCGCCGGCGTCTGGGCGCCGTCGTTGAGCTACGCGGACGGGCAATTCTGGCTGATCTACACGAACATCCGTTTTACCGGCATGGGCCGGCCGTTTAAGGATATTGGCATTTTCCTAACCACCGCCAGGGACATTGCTGGCCCGTGGAGCGAACCGGTGGTTTTGAACTCCATCGGCTTTGACCCGTCGCTGTTTCATGACGACGACGGCCGCAAATGGCTGCTCAACATGCGCTGGGATTTTCGGAAGGGGAAACATCGCTTTGCCGGCATCGTCGTGCAGGAATACGATGCCAAGTCGCAAAAGCTCATTGGCCCGATGACGCAGATTTTGGAGAAGTCCGGCATTCTCACCGAAGGCCCGAATCTCTATAAACACGACGGCTGGCATTATCTGATGCTCGCCGAGGGCGGCACCGGATGGAATCACGGCATCTCGGCGGCGCGCTCCAAAAACCTTCTCGGCCCTTACGAGCTCGATCCGCAGCCCAGCGTGCTGACCTCGCGCGACGACGCCACGCTGACGCTGCAAAAGGCCGGCCACGGCGAACTCGTCCAGACGCCTGCCGGCGAATGGTATCTCGCGCATCTCGCCAGCCGCCCGCTCAAAACCGGCGCGGGCGTCAATGCGGGTTCGCCCGATAAGACCGCGGCGGCGCAGGTTCACGCCGGTCATCGCTGCGTGCTGGGTCGCGAAACCTGTTTGCAACGTGTCGAGTGGCGCGACGGCTGGTTGCGTCTGGCGAGTGGAGGAACAAAACCACAGGACGCGCTGCCACTAACCCGGGAGTGCCAGCATCCTGCTGGCGGGTTTCAGGAACAACACCGCAACTCGCCGGCAGGGATGCCGGCGCTCCCGACGCGCGACGACTTCGATTCCCTCGCGCTGGATTTGCGCTGGAGCTCGTTGCGGCAGCCGCCGCAGGATTCATGGCTGTCGCTGACGGAACGCCCCGGCTGGCTGCGGTTGCGCGGCGGCGACTCGCCGTTCTCGTTGTTTAAGCAAAGCCTGCTGGCGCGGCGCGTCCAACATTTTCAGTTTACCGCCGAAACGCGCCTGGAATTTTCGCCGACGCATTACACGCAGATGGCCGGGCTGATTTGTTATTACGATACGCGTCAGCACTATTACCTGCGTGTGACGCACGACGAAAAATTGGGCAAAGTCCTCGGGATCATCCAGACGGATGACAGCGTTTACGACGAACACGCCGACAGCCAGATTGTCATTAACGACTGGCAGCAAGTTTTCCTGCGCGCGACGGTGGACGGCGAACGGCTGCAATTCAGCGCGTCGCCGGACGGCCAGGCGTGGCAAAACGTCGGCCCGGTGCTGGATTTCTCAAAACTATCCGACGACTACGGCGGCACGCTCCGTTTCACCGGCGCGATGGTCGGCCTGTGTGCGCAGGACTTGAATGGCACGCATACCGTCGCCGATTTCGACTATTTCGATTATCAGACAGCAAAATCATGATCACACGCTACGACTACATCAGCATCGCATTTTATTTCATCTTCGTGGTGACGGTCGGGGTGGTGTTTTCGCGGCGCAACAAAAACACCTCCGACTATTTTCGCGGCGGCGGCATCATGCCGTGGTGGATGGCCGGCGTGTCGGCGTGGATGGCCAGCTTCAGCGCGTGGACGTTTACCGGCGCGGCGGGGAAGATTTTCTCGCAAGGCTTCTATGTATTGCTGCTCTATTACTCCTCCATCGTGCCGCTGCTGTTCCTGTTTTTCTTCACCTGCTACCGCTTCCGCCGGATGCGTGTGGTGACGCCGCTGGAGGCGATCCGCATCCGCTTTGGGCCCGCGACGCAGCAGTTCGTCACGTGGATCCGCCTGCCGTTCCTGCTGCTGTTTGGCGGCGTGGCATTGAACACCGTGGGCGTGTTCATGTCCGGCGCGTTCGATATTCCGCTGCCGACGGTGATCGTGATCCTGGGGGTGATGGTGACGTTTGTCTCGCTGGTGGGCGGGGCTTTCGGCGTGGCGGCCAGCGATTTCGTGCAGATGTTCCTGATCGTGACAATCACGCTGGTGATCTCCGCGCTCGCGCTGGCGCAGCCGAGCGTGGGCGGCTTCACCGGCATGGTGCACAAACTGCCGGCCCATGATTATAATTGGGGGGAATTTGCCCGTCCGGAATTCATCACGCTCTGGTTCGTGGCGTTGTTGATCAACAATCTCTTCTTCAACAACACTATGGAGATGTCCACGAAATACCTCATGGCGCGCAGCGATGCGCATGCCCGCAAGATGATGATTTTCCCGCTGGTGGGCACGCTGGTCGGCCCGCTGATGTGGATGATCCCGCCGCTGGTGGCGTCGGTGATTTACAGCCCGGAACAGATCGCGGCCATCTTCCCGAACCTGGGCAAGCATCCGGAGGAAGGCGCATTTCTGCTGACGGCGCACGACGTTTTGCCGCAGGGAATGCTGGGCCTGCTCATCGCCGGTATTTTTGGTGCTACGTTGTCCAGCCTGGACGCCAGCGTGAACCAGGGCGTCGGCATTTTGGTGCGGAATTTTTATCTGCCGGTCATCAATCCGCAGTGTTCGGAGAAAAAGCTGCTGATTATCAGCAAATGCAGCACGGCCATGTTCGGCATCGTCATCATTGGCATTGGATTGATCGTGAGCAAACTGCGGACCTTGCCGCTGTTTGACCTCGTGAACCAGTTGGGCGTGAGCTTGTGGCTGCCGCTGGCCATCCCCATGTGCCTCGGACTTTTCTACAAGCGCACGCCGGCGTGGTCAAGCTGGACGACGGTGCTGATCGGCCTGACGATGTCGTTTGTGATGAAATTTTGCGTCAAACCGGAAATGTTCAGCTGGCTTCCGTTTTTGCACGGTCCGTTCAAGCCGGAGGAAGTGACGCAATTTTATCTCTTTGCCACGGTGGCGGGCGTGAGCATCGCGTGCATCAGCTGGTTCTTCTTCACTTCGCTGTTCTACGAAAAATCATCGCCGGAATACAAGGCCCGCGTGGAGGAGTTTTTTCAGCACCTAAAAACGCCGGTCGGTGATTTGACGGCGGAACAGGTGAAGGAAAACCACAAGGTCGTCGGCGCGATCGGAACCTTGTGCATGATTTTCGGCGCGTTTGTGCTGCTGCTGATGCTGGTGCCGAACGACGGCCTGAAGCGGCTGGGCTTCCTGTTCAGCGGCGGCATCGTGCTGGGCGTGGGCTGGCTGTTGCGGCGCATTTCCAAACGCCATCAGGAAAAGGCGGTTTAGAAATTGTAATGAATATGGGTGCAAATAAATCTTTCCGCCCCGGCGCACTCTGGCCGGACAACCACGGCGTCCACCTCAACGCCCACGGCGGCGGCGTGCTGTTTTACGCTGGCGTCTATTACTGGTTCGGCGAGCACAAAATCGCAGGCGAAGCCGGCAATGCCGCGCATGTCGGCGTGCATGTCTATTCCTCCACCGACCTTTACAACTGGCGGGACGAAGGCATCGCG
The DNA here is from genome assembly GCA_964444085.1 of uncultured Bifidobacteriaceae bacterium. Classification (GTDB taxonomy): domain Bacteria; phylum Verrucomicrobiota; class Verrucomicrobiia; order Limisphaerales; family UBA11358; genus UBA11358. The sequence continues at coordinate 11,194 of CAYUGC010000107.1, forward strand.
CTGAAAGTGAGCGATGATCCGCAAAGCCCCATCACGCGCGGCTGCATCCTCGAGCGCCCCAAGGTCGTCTTCAATCCGCGCACCAAAAAATTCGTGATGTGGTTTCATCTGGAGCCGAAGGATGCGTTTGACTATTCCGGCGCGCTGAGCGGTGTGGCCGTGGCGGACAACGTCACCGGGCCGTTCCAGTTTGTGAGCGCCTTTCGTCCGAACGCCGGTGTCTGGCCGGAGAATGTTCCCGCCGAGGCCAAGCGCCCACTGTCGCCGGAAGAGGCTGCTTATGTCGCCCGGCTCGATTGCCCCGGCGGGCCGGTGCCGTATTATCCCAAACAGCTTTTGTTCCGCCGCGATTTTGCGGGCGGCCAGATGGCGCGTGATATGACGCTGTTTGTGGATGACGACGGCAGCGCCTATCATTTCCACGCGTCCGAAGCGAACGGCACGCTGCATATTTCCAGATTGAGCGATGATTTCCTGAAGCCGGCCGGAAAATTCGTGCGCGTTTTCCCCGGCCGCTTTCACGAGGCCCCGTCGGTGTTCAAGCAGGGTGGAAAATATTTTCTGATCACCTCCGACTGCTCCGGCTGGGCGCCGAATGCGGCGCGCGTTTCCGTGGCGGAAAACATTTTCGGCCCGTGGGAGGAGCTGGGCAATCCGGTTTGGGGCACGAACGAGCAGACCGCCACGACCTTTGGCGCACAATCCACCTATATCCTGCCGGTGTCGGGCCGGGCGGAC
>CAYUGC010000108.1:0-11635 GCA_964444085.1 uncultured Bifidobacteriaceae bacterium
CATCCGCCGCTGCGCATCCGCCGTGTAATCCTGAAAAGCCTTTTGCGAATCCTCCGCCGTGGGAATGTAAATCCGCCGGCCATACATCGCCCGCAGATATTCCAGATACCGCATGTCCGCCAGCGCGTTTTGTGTCAGCGTATAAAACGGTTTACCCGCCGGCTGCGACGCGCACAATGCCGTCACCAGCCCGCGCCCCGGATCCGTGCCACCAAAGTAAATGCTCCCCGCCGGGATGGACTGGATGATGCCCTCGCCGAAAGCCAGCGGATATTTCTTCCCGCCCGTCGCAAAGGCCTCAAACGGCATTTCCACCTCGATGACGGTCTGCCACACCGGCCCCGCCACCGCGACATCATTCGTCGAATCCGAATACTGTCCCGCCCGCGAACGGAGCTGGGCATAGACATTCGTCGCCGCCAGCCAGTCGCCCTGCTTGGCCGCTGCAAAAAACCGCCAGATGTCCGGCGAAAGCTGGAGATCCAGATCCTTGGCCAACTGCCGCGCCTGCTGTTCCTTGGCTGCGCTGAACGACAACAACTGCGGAGGAAACGGACTGGCCACATCCGCCGCCGCCGCCGGCAACGCCAGTGCCAAGCCCGCCAGCACGAAACCGCACAGATATTTTAGGTTCATAGAGTTTGATAAATAGATTTTTCAATCACCACCATAGCCAGCTCAACCCCGACGAAAAGGAAGCGGGCGGACAGGTTCAGGTGATCCACATCAACCTTGCGCGGGTCGCGGGATGCGGGCGAGGATGGGTGGAGCATAATCGTCACTTGTTTGGATATTGTCGGTCAACGTTGTCAAAATAAGTGGTCACGTCGAATCCTGAACACTTGCCATTTTCCCGGCGAAACCTGGCGGCGCGTTCGTTCAAACCCTTGGTCTTGTAAAGTTCATACAGCTTGACAGGTTCCTGCGAGCCGGTGTTGCCGGCGTCTTCAAGCACGTCCAGGCACCAATCAAGTTGGCCATCCTTGAATGCCGAATCCGGCAGTTTGACCAAATAATCGTGAATGATATTCCAGCAATCAAAATCGGCGCCGGACAAGGCCATAAGTGCGTTAAAATAATTGATCGTTTCCTTGATGCCGCTGGCTACGGCCAATTTCCAGTTGTTTTCCCTTCTGACTTTCAAAAGGTCAACCAGATTGGTCAGCCAAGGCCCGGCATCATTCTTGGCAAGCTGGCACAGATAGCTTTCCCGGAAATCCCCGGCGTTCAAATGCGCTTTCAACCGGTCGCCGACCTGCCCGACCTCAAATTTCAAAAGCGCATTGCCGGCGGCGGTGTGCACGCTATTGGTGTCGTTCCACAAGACATCCAAAACCGGCAGCAGGTTGACAATCTTTCCGCTGCCGATGGCATCGGCCACATCGGCGCGAACTTTGGGTGAAACGTCCGTGGCCCCGATGCGCAATCCCGGCTCCGCAAAATCAGCGGGGAATCGCGGCAGCAAACCCATCGCGCCGGCCCGGATATTTTCGTCGGAATCTTTCAACAACTGCGCCAACGAATTGGAAACCGCATCACCATCCAGTCCCGACAAGGCCCGGATGGCCGCGAGACGGCGCGTGGAAGACGGCCCGTCGTTCGCGACCTTGATCAGCGGGCCGGCAAAGGGTTCCAGCACGGTGACCGCCGTGGGTTCCATTTCAAAGCAGCTTAGCGCGCGCGTGGCCACCTGCTCATCGGTGTTTTTGATCAATGGCAAGAGAGCATTTAAAACACGGTTGCGCTTGAAATCATCGCTGCGCCGCCAGTCGCCAAACGGCTCTCCTTGCTTGAGGCTCATTTGATCCAGCTTGCCAATCGCATAAAGCACGTTGGTGGGATTGGCATCGTTCAGCAGCCGGTTGAGTTCAAACCAGTGCGCCTCCTTGACCGAAAGGCCGGCGGGCAGCGGGCGCGCGTCGAGAGTTTTCATCGCCCCTTCATCATCAGACCGGGGCACATCGGCGATCTGGCGGAATTCATCCGGCGCAATCTTCACGCCGGCGGGCGGGGAATAGTAACTGTCCGGCTGGTCCAGCCGCGCGGCATAAAGCAAATAGGCTTGTCCAACTTCAAAGGTAAGTTTTGCCGGCGGAGACGGCCCGCTCCAAGACATCTGATTTCCCCAGCCGGAATAATGTTCCAAGACAACCTCCGACAAAACCTCGCCTTTCAGGACGCTGACGACCTTGAACCGAGTGGCGCTTTGTTCCATCTGCGAAACCCTGAACGCCGCGTTGGTGATACGGGTGCTTGAAATCGCCTCGCCCTTGAAAACCAAATCCGCTTTCCGCTCCAATTCCTCCAAGCGGCCATGCGGCTGGATATAAACGCTGGATGGAATTTTGCCGGTCGTCAGCGCCAGGCCGAATTGCCAGCCAGAGGCGATCGCCACCACGTTGCTCAATCCGACGGGCACGGACGTCTGGCCGAAGTAATTGCCACCCCACGCCACCACCGTCCCGTCCCGCTTGAGGGCCAGGCTCAGATGTTGATCCGCCGCAATCGCGATCACGTTGGTCAATCCCCGGGGCACGTTGGCTTCCCCATAAAGGTTGCTGCCCCAGGCCACCACCGTACCGTCGCGCTTGAGTGCCAGCGCCTGCCCGCCGCCCGTGGCGAGCGCCACAACATCGCTTAAAACCACACCACCAACCGTGACCGGAACGGCGGTATTGTATTGGAAAGGCGGGCCGCCATTGGCCAGGTTCCAGACCGAACCATCTTTTTTGACGACCAATGGCTGGTTATCCATGGACGCCACGGCGACCACATTGCTCAACCTCTGACCCGCGACGGTCACCGGCCGGATATCCGGTTGTGAACCGTTGAAGCGCAGTGCCAGCACGCTGCCATCCGCTTTTATGGCCATGTAGCCATAGCCGGCATAGGCGACCGACACGAGGTTGCTCAAGCCGTCCACGCGATCGGTGCTGGGCACGCCGTAACCCCACACGGCCACCGTGCCATCACGTTTGATGGCCCAGCAGGATTTATCATTTTCCATCGCCACCGAAACCACATTGCTCAGGCCGGCCGGCATGGTTTTCATCCATGGCCAGCCGATGCCAAACGTGAACACCGTGCCATCCCGACGGACGGCAAATCCATCCCCGCCTTGGGCGGCCATGGCGACGACATCGTCCACCATCTCTTTATCAACTTCAATGACCCCGTTAGTCGGTCTGGGATGCACCGTTTGCACCAGCGAACCGCCATCCCCCCACCAGACGATTTTTCCGGCAGGCAACGCGGCGACAGCCGACGGCAGCACCAGACCAACTACCGCCAATAGGATGGGCGGGACACATTTCATAAATCAGATACGCCGCCCCCGACGAAAGGGAAGATGCCCAATCGGCTCAGACGATCCACAGCCAGCTTGCTCGGGACACAAAAAATTGGTGGCCATGGATTGTTCATAAATCTCAGTCCGTTCACATCGGATTGTCCGCGCTGATGGTTGCCTGTGCTATTGGACTTTCGCCGGTTTCATCAGGCCGGCTTTGCCGGGCGTCAGGGCCAGGATGCAGGCGGCGGCTTTGCTTTTGCAGGACAACAAGTCCACCGTGCTCACCGTCATGTCCGGCTGCGGATTTTCCACCGCCGTCAGACAAAACCGGAGCGGCTCTTTCGCCTTCGGCCGGTCCGGCGCGAACGACCCGCCCACCCACGCCAGCTCGGAACGCGACACGCTGGGAGCGATGACCCGGCCGCCACGATTGGCCGCCCAATCCAGCATGTCCTCGCCGTAGAGCAATTGGTTCGTCACCGCCGAGCCGTCCTCATACCGGAACACCACGGCGCAGACCGGCACCCCGTTCTTTTCCGAGAAAAACGTCCCGTGATAGACATACAACGTCTCAAACTTGCAGTTCAGGGGAATCCCCGTGCGCGCCTCGGGGAATTTGAGGTGCAACTGCTTCTCGTTGTTCTCGCCCCAGAGACAGATCATCCCGCCGATGTCCAGCGGGACGCCGTCGAACACCTGCGGCCCGCGCGGCACCGTCCGCCAGGCCGGAAACGAAGTGATCTTGTCGAAGAAAGTTGCGGGCGTCATGTAATTCGTCGTCATGGCGAGCGGGACCGCCAGACCGCGCTGGATCAGCCGGTCACCTTCCGCACGCGCCGACGCGGCGGTGGGCACTCGTTTGCAGCCGGCCAGCAGGCCCGCGCACAGCAAGCCGGACAGAAACCAATGGATTTGTGGGTTCATAAAAAATTCAACGTAGCACCGGCTGATTCCGATCATCGCGCCATGCCAAACTCCTGCGCCGCGAGGTTTAGATGTTCCAGCCGCGCCAGCAGATGCGGATGCGTGGCATACAGCGTCCGGTATTTCACAAAAAATTCGCTGCGATGCGCCTGCCATTGCTTCGCCGCCTCCTCCAAGTTCACCCGGTTTGCCAGTTGTGCGCCCACCGTCGCGTTCATGAGCGCCAGCTGGCTCGCCTTCGCGCTGCCCGCGCAATACAAGCCCACCCGGTCGCTCGTCAGTTCCGCGCGGCGCGAATGCCACAGCCCCACCCAGAACAGCCAGCCGCCCATCTTCGCAAACCGCTGGCTCCAGTTCAGGTGTCCCGCCCAATGATGGCCCAGCTCATGCCCCACCAGCCACGTCAATTGCTGCAAGTCGCCGCGGAGCAGAATGGAATCCACCGCGCCGGAATACAGCACCACCATCCGCCGGCCAAAAATTTTCGTCGCAAACGCATTCCAGAGGTTATGCTGCATCACATAAACGTCCGGGCGCTCCATGCCCAGATTTTTGCAGCAAGTCTCCACCACCTGGTTCAATTCCGGCAACTGCGTCTCTGACACCCGCACCGCATTCGTCTTGAGATGGGCCGCAAACCACAGTCCGCCGATGAGTTCAAACAAACCAAACAGGCCGATAAAGATCAGCGGTATCCCAAAACCCGCGACGATCCAGACAATCAGGGCCAGCCACACCGGCACCGCCGCGATATAAAGCCACACCAACGACGTCTTCTCCTTGGCATCCCGCAACTGGTCCAGCGACACCGGCGGCGCCGGCGGCGGCGAAGTCACCTCAAGCGTGGCGCCATTCAACAGCGATTCCAGCGGCACCCACTCCGTGCCGTCCTCCGACCGGGCCGAAACCGTCCGGCTTAATTCCCCGCTGTAAATTTGATGCCGCAATTCCTCCCTGGAAAACGGCCCAGTCGTTTCGTTGTTTTGCTTGATGAATATGTTCATGTTATTTGATTTGATTAAAATCTGTGGCCAGTCCCGACGAAAGAGAAGCGGGCGGGCGGGTTATGCATGAGGTCGCGCGCGGACTTCAGGAGCGCGCCGAGGGATTGGGCGGTGGCGGGTGGTGACATTTGCAATTAGTTTTCTTCCACACGGTAAAAACGAGCCGGCAGATTGGTCGCCTTGGGATCAACCAGTTCGAGGGTGCCGAGCTGCGGCGGGTTGGTGAGAATAGGAACCCAATCCACCAAGTTTGTCGAGGCATAGACGATGACGCTGCCGTGGCCGGAGAGCTGATTCAACTCCAAGCAAAAGCCGTTGCCGCTGCCAAAGCTGGCGGACGCGGCATTAAAATACGGCGTCGAGCGCAGAACGGTCAGGGTCGCATTCAACGTGCCGACCGAACCGACAGCGTTGGAGACGATACAATTGTAACCACCCGCCGCCGACAATGGCACGTTGGTCAGGACCAGCGTCGTGTTGGTGGCAGAATCAATGTTCGTGCCGTTGAACTGCCATTGATAATTCAGCGGCGCAGCGCCGGACGCGTTGAGATTGAAGGCCACGGTGTCACCGCTAAAAACAGTGCGGCTCAAGGGCGGCCAGTTGATACGTGGCGAGCCGTCGCCGATGAGCGCAACAGCATGCTGGCCGTTGGCGGCGACAGCAGTGACGTTGCTAGGGGTTGAGGTGACGAAGGGGTATTCAGGGTTGGAGGTGATGTAGGGAATGGTGCTATTTCCAATGCCGGCGGACGGTCCACTGACGTTGACTTCGGTAATAACGCCGCCGCCGTTCAATAAAAGAACATAGTCGTTCTGTGGACTGCCGGTTCCAGAAGCGGCGATGGCAAGCGTGTTGGGATAAACATTCTGCCCCCGCGTGGTAGCGTTCCAAACTGACATGTTTGGATAATTGTTGGTGAAGGGCGCCGAGCCGTCAAAGAAACCATAGGCCCGAGCGACGCCGTCGTTTTGCAGCGACCAGCCGGTGAACGCGGCGGCGGCGATGCTAATGAAATTGCTGCCGGAAAAATTCAACTGCGTGTTCGTGCCGTTGTGCTGCCAGACGGGGCCGTTGCCCCATTGCACCAGCGAGCCATCGGATTTGACGGCGCAGCCGTTGTAGTAACCGGCAAAGATGGCTTGCACGTTGGTCAATCCGGCGGGGACATCCGTCTGGCCATAGATGTTGCTCCCCCAGCCGGTGACCGTGCCGTCGGCCTTGAGCGCGAGATTGTGATATGGACCGGAAGCAATCGCGATCACGTTGCTCACCCCGGCAGGGACTCCGCCCTGGCCATATCCATAATCGCCCCACGCGACGAGCGTACCGTCCGACTTGAGCGCCAGACAATGATTATTGCCGGCGGCAATGGCGATGACGTTGCTCAAGCCGGCGGGAATATTCGTCTGGCCATAATAATTATTTCCCCAGGCGATCACGGTGCCATCTTTGCGCAAGGCAAGCGTGTGCATAGCACCGGCGGCGATGGCGGTGACGTTGCCGATGTTCGTCGGCTGAACGAAGCTGGAAAGACTGTAACCGTAAGGCAGGAAGTCAATGACCTTGGATAGATTCACCGTAAGCTTGGCGTTGCTGCTCGTCGCCTGGCCGTAGGCGTTGGAGACCATGACAGAATAATTTCCCGCGCTGCTCAACTGCAAATTGGGAACGACGAGGAAATTTGAAACCGCACCGCCGATCGCGGTACTGTTGAAAAACCATTGATAACTCAACGAAGCGCTGCCCTTAGCGGAGACTCTGAAGGTTGCGCTGGTATTCACGACGTTGGTCTGGGTGGCGGGCTGGCCAGTGATGACGGGCGCGGAATCATTCACGGTCAAGGCTGCGTTTGTGCCGGCGGCGGAGCCAAAATCGTTCGTGACGGAGACGGAATAGCTTCCCGAGTTCGCGGGCTGGACGTTGTTCAGCGTGAGCGTGGCATTGGTCCAGCCCGGCACGTCCGCGCCATTGAGCTGCCATTGGTAACGCAGCGGCGTGGTGCCGGTGGCGGTGGCGGAGAAAGTGATATTGTTGCCGGCGTTGGTGGTCGTGTCACCGGTCTGAGCGGTGATAGCCGGGGCAACACCGGCAATGGGAATGACCTGCACCTGATCCACCCAGGCCGTGCCACCGGCAAAGGCGTTGTGAACCGGATACAAATTCCATTGCAGTGTCTGGCTGCCGGAGCCGACAATGTTTGTCATTAACTGCCAATCCACAGCGCCGGTCATGGAACTTTGGATCGTGCCATTAGCCGAGAAGGAGAGACTCATCCAAAAACTGTCACAATCCACCTTCCACCAATACACAACCATCGCCGGGCCGGTCACGGTGGTTTGCAAGGTGGAGGACTGGCCGCCGGAAATCACGCCGCTCTGCGCTGCCGAGACGCCGTCGTGGGTGGTGTTCGTCTGGGGGAACCACGCGACGTTCGGCGTGGTCCACGCGAGGCCGGGATTGTCGAGGGCGGTGCCGAGATCCGTAATGGAAAAGGTCGTGAGCAGCGCGTTGGAACTGACGGCGACACCGACGGCATTGCTCGCGAGCAGGGAATAATTTTCGCCGTCAGAAAATTGCACATTGGTGAGCGTAAGCGTTGCGCCGGTTGCGCCAAGAATTGGCATGTTGTTGAGCTGCCATTGGAAGAAAAGCGGTTCGGTGCCCGTCGCGCCGCTGCTGAAGGTGATAGCGTTGCCGAGCAGCACCGAACCACCGACGGGCTGCGCGCTGATGACCGGCGCAGCCGGCGTGATGGTCAGCACGGCGTTGGAACTGACGACGGTATTGGTCGGACCACTGACAGTGACGCAGTAATTTCCGGCGGCGGCAGACTGCACATCGTTCATCGTGAGCGACGCCGAGGTGGCGCCGGGAATCAGGCTGCTGTTGTAATACCATTGATAATTGATGGGCAGCGTGCCACTACTGGCGACGCTGAAAGTGACATTGTTTCCGGCAGCGACAATCTGGCCCGCAGGCTGCGTGGTGATAATCGCGGGCGTGGCCCCCGGCGTGAAGACAACATCGTCGAGGAAGGCCGTGCTACTGTATGAACTGGAATACTGGTTGTATGCCGTCCACGTCAGCATGTGGACTTTGGCTGGCAAGTAATAAGTAAACTGACGCCAAGATGATCCGTTGTAAAATTGCTGGCTGGTCTGCTGGGTGCCATCAATCGCGAAGGTCAGCGTCACGCCCTGATTGCCGTTCCACCAGAAACTCAGCTTGCCGGGGCCAGTCACACAGGTGCGGAGCATATTTTGATAACCAGCGGGCAGCAACCCACTTGAAGCCGCTGCAAAGCCGTCGTGGGTGTTGGTGGACTCGGCGGACCAGACCGGCGTGCCGGGGTTGAACCATGAAACATTAGTCAGACCCAGCGCCTGCGGCACGTCAATCACATCCACAAAAGCATTGGAACTGGCCGCCGTGCCGCAAGCGTTGCTGGCCAGCAACGAGTAAAAGCCTTCGTTCGTGAGCTGCGCGTTGGTCACGGTCAGGACAAGATTTGTGGCCGCGGCAATGGGAGCGCCGTTCAAACACCACTGATACGCAAACGACGGCAAACCGCCAGCACTGGCCGATAGGGTGAAATTGGAATTCTGCAGCACCGTGACATTGGTGGGCTGCAAGGTGATGACCGGTGCGGTATCATTCACCATCAGCACCGCAGCCGCGCTCGTCACGGCACCGAAGGAGTTGCTGGCCACAAGCTGATAATTTCCGGCGTCGGAGAACTGCGCCCCGTTCAAAACCAGCGTCGCATTGGTGCCGTTCAACACATTCGTCCCATTTTGCTGCCATTGGAAATTAATCGGGGCAAGTCCCAAGACGGCCGGATTGAAGACCGCGTTGCTGCCCTTGAAAATCGTCTGGCTGTAGGGCGGGTTCAGGAACGTGACCGGCCCGACGTTGACCAACGCAAGACTGTGATATCCGCCCGCCGAGATGGCAGCAATGTTCGCCACATTCGCCGGCACGTTGGTCTGGCCATTGCCATTCAAACCCCAACTGATGAGCGTGCCGTCATTCTTCAAGGCCATGACGTGCGCCGCGCCGCAACTGATGGCCACGACATTGGTCGAGCCATTCGGAATGTTGGTCTGACCGTTGCCATTCGCTCCCCAAGCGACCAGCGTGCCGTCGTTCTTGAGCGCGACACTATTGGAACCGCCGGCGGCAATGGCAACGACGTTGCTCAAACCCGAAGGCACATTGGTTTGTCCAAACGCATTCCAGCCCCACGCAACCACAGTGCCATTTGTCCGCAAGGCAAGGCTGTGATAACCGCCCGCCGCGATGGCGGTCACGCCAACCAAATTCGTTGGGACAATACTCTGACCTAAGTAAGGCGAAGAACTCTGTGAAGCGCCTGCGCCCCACGCCACGACGGTACCATTGCTGCGCAAGGCAAGCGAGTGATACCACCCAGCCGCGATGGCTATTATATTTGTGGCTGATGAGGGAACACTGGTCTGGCTATAACCGGAATAGCCCCAAGCCGTCACCATGCCATTACTACGCAGAGCCATACTGTGATAAAGCCCGGCAGCGATGGCGCTCGCGTTGGTCAGCGTGCTCTGGTTGTTGGTCTCGCCATAAAAATTGTAACCCCAGGCGACCACACGTCCGCTGTTCAGCAAGGCCATGCTGTGATAACCACCGCCGGCAATGGCTTTCGCTCCAGTTGTGTTGGTTGGCACCGTGCTCTGGCCATAGTTCGCACTGCCGGCAAAGTTCGTTCCCGCACCCCACGCGCATACATTTAAGGCCGCCAACACAAAGTTGGAGCAAGTGGCCGTGGCAACAGAGTTGGTTGCTGTGACACTGTAGCTCCCTGCATTGGCAAGTTGAAAGTTTGGAATAACCAATTGGCCGTTGGTTGTGACGGCGATGTTGGTGCCGTTCAAATACCAAAAGAAATACATCGGAGCCAATCCGATGGCATTGACATTCTCCACCGCACTGCTGCCGATACTAACAAATTGGTTGGTTGGCTGTTGGATGAAGGTTATAAATGCCGGTGCCAGTTGCGAATTGTAGCGAATATCGCCGGTCATGGGCGATAGTGAGCATTCACAACGGTTCGAGTAAGTCAGCCACAAACGATCCACTTGTCCCACACTGTTGGTGTTCAGTTCATTGATCTGAAAACTTCCACAATCGGTATTGCATCCACGACCGTTGCCGGAAATGTCCAAACCAGGTGAACTGCCATTAAATGGCCAGCGGATGGAATTAGGATATGCTCCGACCGTCAGGTTTGTGCCGCCGGGCCCGGAAAAGTTAAAAGTAAAACCAAATGCGGCAACGGTGATATGCGGGGATGTCCCGGACACGCTAAATTGTGTTTTGTCTTGCGTGAAATAAGTCTGCCCCTGTCCAATAGAGTCACCCGGCGAACTAATAAATAGAACCATGTTGGACTGGGCGTGGACCGTCAGCGTGGCCAGTAGCAGCGCAATTACCACCGCCAAACCGGCCCCGATGAAAGGGAAGCGGGCGGGCGGGTTCGGATGATCCGCGTCCAGCTTGCGCGGGGCTTTCAGCAAAGGTGGCAGTTCGCTCATAAATCAATTCGTGGTTTCCGGGGTGGAGGGTTCGCCTGCCGCCGGTTGAAAGGCCGCCGCCACCTCTGGCCGCAGCATGAACACCAGCAGCAGGATGGGATAAATCAATCCGAAACAACTGCCAAACGTCCCGCCAATGACACCGCCCACCGCCGCGGCATGTTCCGTCCCGTGCTTTTGCGCCGCCTGCTCCAGCAGCGGACGCGTCAGAAAAAAATAATTCACCACGCCGCCCACCACCACCATCACCATGGCGTAAATGGCATAGATGATCGAAAGCTGACGGCCCCACGGCTTCAGTTGCAACAGGCCGATGCCCGCCATCAACTTGGCCACGGTTGCCACAAACCCCAGCGCGAGGGAAACCTTCATCCACGCGGCATACGCACCGTTGTCATGGATGAGCTGGATGACGGGATTTTTGCTGGCCGCCGCCTGCGGGAAAAATAGGAAGACGCTCGCCAGCAGCCCGAACAGACCGAGCGCCGCTAACACAATGTTGAGGATGCCGAACACGGTTACCGAGGTGGGTCTTTTCATAAAATCAAAAAGTCTCTTTCACATTCAAAAACACTGAAAACTGCCGGCGAAGACCGTCTGAGACCCGGTTTGTCGCGTTTTGGCGCAATTTTTCGCGTTTTGGCGTTTTTGTCGCCCATGTTTCGGTGCGCCGCCGGGCGAATGCCCGTCCAGGGGAATGGCCACCGGCGCTGGCTAGCCCGTCTGGCGACCCAATCCGGGCCACCCAATTGGAGGCGTGGGGGGGCCTCGGGAGATGACCAAACCAGACCAAACCAGACCAGAGATGACCGGATTTGTAGAAAACTTGAGTATGGACGCCC
>CAYUGC010000109.1:0-11528 GCA_964444085.1 uncultured Bifidobacteriaceae bacterium
TGACGATGCCGTAAAGCGCGTTGATGCGGTTGCCGACAAAGCCTTCGCGCAGCGACTTGATGATGGGGATGCCGCCGCAGACGCTGGCCTCGTAATAAAGATTGGTGCCGTATTTTTTGGCGGCGGCGAAAAGTTCCTCGCCGTGCGCGGACAACAAAGCCTTGTTGGCGGTGACGACAGGCTTGCCGAGCTTGAGCGCGGCCAGAATGATTTCGCGCGCGGTGGTGGTGCCGCCGATGAGCTCGGCGACCAGGTGGACCTGCGGATCCAGGACGACTTCGCGCCAGTCGGTCGTGAGCAGCGCGCGGGGAATGTTTGTGGCGCGTTGTTTTTTCAAGTCGCGCACGGCGACGCGGTGGACTTTGACCGGCACGCCGACGCGCGAGGCGAGGAGCGGGCCGTTGCGCTGGAGCGCTTCGTAAACGCCGCTGCCGACCGTGCCGCCGCCGATGATTCCGAGGTTGACCTGCTGCATAATCAAGCGCACAGCTTGCCGCGAAACGCCGCAGGGGACAATGCAATTTTGATCGGCAATGCGGCGGCTAACTTTCTTCGCCGGCGCGGTAATGCAGCACCTTCACTTTTTCCAGCGTGACGAGGCCGCCGCCGAGCATTTTTTCCAGCGTGGGCAGGAAGGAATTGATTTTCTCCTCGCTGTCCACGATTTCGATGACGAGCGGCAGGTCGTCGGAGAGCCGCAACACTTTCGAGGTGTGCAGGCGGCTGGCCTTGCCGAAGCCCATCGGCCCGCGCAGCACGGTCGCGCCGGCCAGATGCTGCTCGCGCGCGGTCAGTACGATGGCTTCGTAAAGCGGCTTGTGTTCCCAGCGGTCGCTTTCGCCGAGGAAAATCCGGAGCAGCACGGCATCGGTTGGAATTTGCATATCAGTTTCCTTTCATTGAGTTGAACATGGAGCCGAGCAGCCAGCCGAGCCACACGGCAACCATGCAGAGCACGACGGACAGGATGATGTTGCCGCCGGCGTAAAGCCATTCGCGGTCGCGCAGCAGGTTCAGCGTGTTCAGGCTGAACGAGGAAAACGTGGTGTAGCCGCCGCAGACGCCGATCATCAGGAACTGCGTGGTGAAGGCGCGCGACGGCGGGTCGAGCCGGCCTTCCGGCACCGCCAGCCCGGCGAAGATGCCGATGAAAAACGAGCCGGTGACGTTGATGGCAAGCACGCCCAAGACGCCGGTCGCGTCGAATTTTGACGAGATCATGCCGTTGAGCCAGTAGCGGCTCACGCTGCCAAGCGCGCCGCCGAGGGCGACCCAAAGATAGGCGAAGTTCATAATGGTCCTGCGAATGTTGGTTTATTCGTAGGAGTCATCAGCACTGAAACGGTCAGGCGGTTTTCCCCTGCGGGACGGCAAACTCCATTGCCGGCCAAATTGTTTAGCGGTTGCGCGCCGCAATGCAACTGAAAACGCGGCGGAAAAACTTCATCGCGCCCGGCCGCCGGTGAGTTCCACCGGCTTCGATTCAAGCTGAACTGTCGCCGGCTCCAGCCCGTCGCGCGTGGCGGTCAGCGTGATTTTGCCGGGTGCCAGCGTCGAGCGGAGGGCGACGCGGTTGATGCCGCACTCGGTGTCGAGCCAGGGATTGTTGATGGAATTGATTTTTCCGCTGTTGTAGCCGCCGCGCCAGAGGGCCGGGCCGGTGACTTTGAAATCCACGCGCGCCTCGTCGGTCGGGCAGCGGCGGCCCTGCGTGTCCACCACTTCCACGTCGAAGAACGCCACGTCCGAACCGTCGGCCTGCAAACCGTCCGGCGAAACGTGCGGCGTGAGCTTCAGCGCCTTGGCGGTGCCGGCGGTTTCAATCTCGGCCTGCGCGACAATTTTTCCGCCCGCCTTCGCCGCGGCGGAGATATTGCCGGCGGCGAATTTGATTTGCGGGAAGGCGAAGATGCAGCCGTTTGCCGGCGATTTTGAGACGCCCAAAGATTTTCCATTCACGAACAGTTCAACGCTGTCGCAGTGATTCGCCGCGACATAAACCGTCTTCACCGTGTTCGTCGGATAATTCCAGTGGCCGATAATGTGCAGGTCTGGCGCGTGATTTTGCATCACGCGATAAACATGGTAAGCCTGCTTCGGCAGCCGCACGGAATCCACCTTGCCGCTGACACGGCAGACCTCGCTGCTGTCCTGCCGGCCGTCGGCGTTCGAGTCCGACCAGAAAATCGAGGCATAGGCCGACCACTTGGAATGCGCCGGATCAGCATTGGAGATCTTGTTGCTGGAGTAATCGTGATAACGCTCGGCCGCCGTCAGGCAGAACTGTTCGGAATCCCAGCCGTAAGTGTCCTCCGGCCCTTTCTTGAAGCCAAAATACGGCGGTGAAAACCGGTCCCAGAAACGGCGCGCGGCCTCGTCGCGGAAATCCTCCGTCTCGATGAACGGCGCGCGGTCGCGGCGTTCCAGGCTGAACGCGCGGAACAACTCCGACCGGTTGGTGAGCGCGTCGGTGCGCTGGTCTTGCCCGATCATCACGCCGAAATATTCCGCGATGGGCGTGGAGCCGGCGTCGTTGAGCGTGCGGCAGCCGAGGACGCGCCCGCCGTTCGGATCCAGTTCCTTCCGCAAATCCACCATCTGCTGCAGGTGTTCGGGCGTGATGGAATTGTTGCCCGCTTCCCAAAACAAAATGCTCGGGTTGTTGCGGAAATAAATCATCGTGTCGCGCATCACTTCCACGCGCTGCTCCCATTGGCGGCCGGAGACATCCTTTTCCTTGTCGCCCGCCGGACAGACTTCGACGATGCCGGCTTTGTCGCACGCGCGGACATCCACGGCCTGCGGCGCGATGTGCATCCAGCGGATGTAATTGGCGTGCGTGCTGCGAACCAACTGCGCGTTGAAATCGTGCATCCAATCGGGATACGCTTGGCCGAGACCGGCCCATTCGTCGCTCGAACGCTGCGCGTAGCCGGTGAGCCAGGTAAACTTGTCGTTGAGCCAGACGCCGCCGGTGCCCGCGCCGCCCTTGAATTCGGCTTTGCGGAAACCGGTCGTGATTTTCTGCACGTCCACGATTCTTTCGTTTACGGTCAGGATGGAATAAACCTTGTAAAGATTAGGTGTTTCGTCGCTCCAGAATTTTGCGTCCGCCAGCTTGCCGCTCGCCGTGAACGTCTCGGTCTGGCCGCTGACCAGATCCAGCGCGTCGCTGGCGAATGTCGCGCAGACGTTGCCGGCGGCATCCACGACCACCGCCGACAGCGTGATGGACTGCTGGTCGCCGGATTCATTTTTCACCTGCGCTTCAAGATTCACGTCGCAGGTTTTGTTTTGGATGTTGAAGTTAGAGCCGTAAACATAGACGCCCTTCGTCTGCAAGTTTTCGTAGAGCGGCAGCGTCTGGTAAACCTTGCCGGTGAGGTGCAGCCCGATGTCGTGGTTCAGCCCGCCGTAATTCGGATTGAACGCTCGGCCCATCCATTCGTAGCCGGTGCCGGTCGCTTCCTCGACGTAATCGTTGCGGTTGTCCACCTTCACGGCGATGACATTGTCCGCGTCGCCAAAATGCACGAAGTCCGTCAGGTCGAGGCCGCACGCCGTGACGCCGTTTTCAAAACGGCCAGCCAGTTTGCCGTTCACCCAAAAACGCCCGGCCTGTTTCAGCCCTTCAAACTCCAGAAAAACTTTTCCGTCCTTCGCGCTGGCGGGCAGCTTGAAATGTTTGCGATACCAGGCCACGCCCGACCACGCGCGCCGGTCGCCGCCGCTGTGGCTGATGATGGCGGTGTAGGAATCGGCGTCATTGAACGTGTGCGGCGCGCTGACATCGCTCCACTTGGAGTCGTCGAACGTCACCTGCTCGGCGTTCGTCACGTCCGCGCGGATGAATTTCCAGCCGGGATTGAAATTGTAATCTGCGTGTGGCGACGTCGGTGGCGTGTAAAGCGTCTCCGCTGCCGTGAGCGGCAAGGTTAATGTGGTCAGTGCGGCGGCAATCAGAATCAGTTGATTCAAGCGGAAATTTTCTGTTGGATTTAAGTGGTGATGGTTTAAGTCTTCAAGGTGGGCTGATCACCCACCGTTGCGCGTCGCCACCGGTGAACGGCAGCAGGGTGACGCCGTTGCCCGGGCTGGTTTTGCCCGTCGCAGTGAGCGCAAGTTTGCCGGCCTTTGACGCGATGCGGTAACTGCCGTCGGTGAGAGCATCTATTTTCCAGAGCTGGTTTTCCGCGGCGGTGAATGGCGTCAGGGCCACCGCGTCAGCCACCGCCGTTAGAACTTGTTCGCCGGTGCCGCCGCTGATTCTATAAAAGCCGCCACCAGCGGGCGTGACGTTCCATTTCTGATTGGCATGAATCAGATACAAGGCGGTTTCGACGGCGTTTGCGGCGGACTGAAGCACCGCGCCGGTGCGTTGCGAGCGGATTTGATACGTTCCGGCGCAGAGGTTTTCGCCGGGCTGCGGCCAGCCGTCCACCGTCCAAAGCAGCGGCCGGATATCGAGAACGGAACGCCCGCTTTGGCCCAGCACCGCCTCGTAATGGCAGCTGAACTTTTCCACGCCGTCATCCAGCAGCAGACCGAAATGGCCGGGGCCGATGTTGTTGCCTTGGGCCGCGACGAACAGCGTGCCGCCGCCGTCCGTCATGGGTTCACCCTGCCGGTCAAAATACGGTCCGGCGATTTTTTGCGAGCGCCCGACGCGGATGTGGTAGGAGCTGTTGCTGCCGGAACAGCAGCTTCCGTGATTCACAAAGAGATAATAAAAGCCGTTGTGAAAAATGATGTCCGACGCCTCGCTCTGATTGGCGATGATCGTGACCGGTGAATTGGTGGCGCGGCGCAGGCCGGTTTGCGGATTCAGCTCCACGAGTTCGATGTTGCCGTGATAGGACCCGTAGCAAAGCCAGAGCGTCCCATCCGGCGCATGAATCACGCCGGGATCAATGGCGTTCAAGTTTTCGCCCGCGCTGGAATGAACCACCATGCCGCGATCCGTCCACTTGTAGTTCGGCGCATTGGGATCCAGCGTCGGGTTGGTCAGCAGGCCCACCGCCGAAATATGCAGCCCCCATTTCGAGATTGAATAGTAGAGATAGAATTCGCCGTTCAGTTTAATGATGTCCGGTGCCCACACGCTCTGGCCGTCGTTCTCCGGCACAAATTGCTTCACGGAATCAGGGATGCGTTCAAAGACTTTTCCGGCGCGCTGCCAGTCGAAGCCGTTGCTGGACGTGAGCACGGGAATGCCGTTCCCCGTGCCGAAGACATAATAATTTCCCGCACACTGGATCAGCGTGGACGGATCGTGGATGCCGATTGACCCTTCCAGCGCCCAGGCCGGAATACCGCTCAACGCCAGCAGGGTGAACAGCCATGATGATTTTAGAATGGTTTTCATTTTTGAATTTCAATTGGACAGACGTAAACCGCAACTGGTTGGTCGCAAAAATATTATGGCGCCAGGCAGGTCTGCGTAAACACCTGCGCGCAGTCTGGCTTTATCGCGCCGTTAAACCATCGCCAAAACCGGTGATGCGCCGCTTTTTAAGCCTTCAAATAGGTGTCTATTTGGCGACTTTTAGATTCGGGTTTCAAAAAATAACTCGTTTATTATTATGTGGATACGATAACTTCATGAACGGCTGGGGCAACTTCCGCGTCATACACTTGTTAAATGGAACGACGGTTAACACAGCCAAACACCTTATGAAAAACTACTTCTCATCCAAAACCCTGATTGCGCTCGCCGTGGCCATCGCCGCCGCCGCCGCCTATGAAACCGAAGCCAACGAGCAGCCCATCCCGCCGCCCGCAAGCAGCGGTGCGCTGCCGGACAGCATCGTGCCCGGCACGCCCGCCGCCGAGGTCGTCAAGCTCGCGCAGGCCGGCGTGGATGCCGGCGTCATCAAAAACTACATCAACAACTGCCCCGGCGCGTTCAACCTCGACGCCGACAAAATCATCGCGCTCACCGACGCCGGCGTTTCGTCCGAGATGGTGAACGACATGATCGCGCACGACAAAAATATTTCCGCCAGCGCGCCGGCGACGGCAAATCCGGAACCGGCGGTGCCGGAAAATGTTTCCACCGCCCCGCCGCCGACGGAAGTCACCGTGAATTATTTTAACGATACGCTGTCGCCTTATGGCCAGTGGGTCGAGGTGGACGGCTATGGCCGCTGCTGGCGGCCGACCACCGTGGTTTATGACTCGACCTGGCAGCCGTATTGCGACCGCGGCCACTGGGTCTATACGGACTCTGGCTGGTATTGGGACTCGGATTATTCCTGGGGCATCACGTTCCACTATGGCCGCTGGTTCCACCATGACCGCTACGGTTGGTGCTGGTGGCCGGACACCGTCTGGGCACCGTCGTGGGTGACGTGGCGTTCCTCTGGCGACTATTGTGGCTGGGCACCGCTGCCGCCGTTCACGGTTTATGAACCGGGCTTCGGCTTTTATTATCGCGGCGTCGGCGTGGCCGTGGGCTACGACTTCGGGCTGGCGACCAGCTGCTTCACCTTTGTCTCGGTCAATCATTTCTGCGAACCGCAGCCGCGCTACTATTGCGTGCCACCGGTGCAGGTCACGGCGATTTTCAACCGCACGACCGTCATCAACAACTTCACGCTGAATAACCACATTCTCGTGAACAATGGCGTTTCCGTCACCGTCATCGGCGCGGCTAGGCGGCATCCCATCCAGCCGGTGCATATCGGCTCCCTGCTCAACGCCGGTCGTCAGGGCTGGCGCGGCGAAGGCTGGAATAATCATCCCAGCTCGCCGGGCATCCGCCACTTCGGCGCGAATCCGTCCGCCGCCCCGACCGCGTCGTCACCGGGCATCGGCGAAACGCATCATCAGCCGGTCTGGAACAACGGTAATAATAACAACGGCGGATCGCACAATCCGTTTCCCACTTCCGGCAACAACGGCAACAATGGCAACAATGGCAACAATGGCAACAATGGCAACAATGGCAACAATGGCAACAACGGCAGCGCCGGTGGCCATCGCCCGCCATTCACGCTGCCCACTCTGCCTACGCCGCCGACGACACATTCCGGCGAGTTCAATCTCCCCGGCCATTCGCAGCCGAACCAGAACCAGAATCAAAACCAGAATATTCCGACACCGGGAAAACATCAGGATCAACATCAGTCGGGATTCAACGGCCATCAGTTTGATAATAATAACCAGGCATTCAGCAGTCCGTCGCCCGCGAACCATGCCGGCAACGACTGGACGAGCCACCCGCCGGCGCGCCCCGTTTCCGCCGCGCCGGTCATCGCCGGCGCGCCGAACAACTGGCCGGCCAGCCGCCTGCCGTCCGTCGCCGAAGTCCGTGAGCAGCCGAGGCAGGTAAGTTCATCGCCGGTTTTCAACGCGCCGGCCGCCAGCGAACGCCCGCAGCATTTTGACACCCATCAAAATTACCAGCCGGGCGCGCCGCACATCGCGGCACCCGCACCCGCGTTGCCGGCGGCATCGGTGCCAGCAACAGCGGGCAACGCCAAGCTCCAAAACTGGTTGAACCAGGGACGCTGAACCGCCGGTTTTCCACACGCCGCGACGGCCGCGTCGCGGCGTTTTTGCTTTTGCAGCTTCCGCGCCGCTGGCAACCTTCTCGCGTGGGCATTTCCCGGCAACAATTTGAGCAGATGCAGCAGCGCCTCAACGGCCAACCGTCGCGCGTTGATGTCCCGCGTCTCACGCCCTCCTCCTCGCGCTTCGCGCCCCAAATCATTCTGGGCATTGACCCGTCGCTGCGCGGCACCGGCTACGGCGTCCTCCGCACGGAAAAATCCGGCTTCGCCACGCTCGCGCAGGGAACAATTTCCTGTCCGAAAGACTGGGAACGCTCGCGCTGCCTTGCCAGGATTTCGCAGGTGCTGCGCGACGTTTTGCACGCGCACCAGCCGACGGTTTGTGTCGTCGAAGGACTATTCTTCGCGCAAAATCTGAAGACGGCCATCATCATGGGTGAGGCGCGCGGCGCGGCGATGGCGGCGGTGGCCGAGGCCGGACTGGACATTTACGAAATCGCCACGCGCAAGGTGAAACAGGCCATCGTCGGCTACGGCGCGGCGCAAAAAATCGCCGTCGCCAAAATGGTGCAGCGGATGCTGAACCTCGCCGAGCTGCCCGCGCCCGACGCGGCGGACGCGCTGGCGCTGGCGCTGGCGCACGCGCAGGAAAATTCGCGGCACGGTTTGAACGCGCCGAAGAAAATTTAGAAATGGAATTCCGTTGCCCACATTGCAGTGCGCCGATTTACAGCCGTAAACAGAAAATCTGTGGCGTGTGTGAAAAACCTTTGCCGCCGGAACTACTTTTGTCTGACAAGCAGATTGCCATTCTGAAAAAGCAGGACGAACAAATGGAAAAGCGCGCAAAAGAATTTCAGTTGCCTGATACCGACTATTCAGGCAGTTCCGGTATGATTTAGTTTTCAAATATGATCACTTTTCTTCACGGCAAACTCGTCGAAGCCCTGCCCACGCAGGCCATCGTGGACGTGAGCGGCATCGGCTATGAAGTGCTGATCCCCTTGTCATCATTTGATAAATTACCGCTGCCCGGCGGCGACGTGAAATTGCTCACGCAGCTCATCGTCCGCGAGGACGCGCACATCCTTTACGGTTTCGCAACGGCGACGGAGCGTGATTTGTTCCGCCTCCTCATCAACAACGTCAGCGGCATCGGCCCGAAAACCGCGCTGAACATCTTGAGCGGCATGAACGCCACGGCCTTTCGCGGCGCGGTGGCCAACGGCGACGTGAAATCGCTCTCGCAGGTTTCCGGCGTCGGCAAAAAAACCGCCGAACGCATCGTCGTGGAATTGCGCGACAAAATCGGCGCGGCCGGCGCGCTGGAGGCCGCGAGTGCGAAACATTCACTGTCGTCCGACGACCAGAAAACGAACGACGCCACGCTTGCGCTCATGGCGCTGGGTTTCAAACAAGCCGAGGCCCACGACGCCGTCCGCGCCGCGCAGGCGATGCTCGGCGCAACCGCGACGGTCGAGCAGATCGTCCGCGCGTGCTTGAAAAAAGGTTGATTGATGTCGCAAGCCCACCATCCCAAACCTCGCAAGCACGGCGGCGTGGTCATTCCCCATTCGGCGAAATGGCACCAGCGGCTGGGTGCTTTTTTGCTGTTTATTTCGCTGCGTGCGCTGATGTTCACCGTGCGTTTCCGGCTGCGCACGCCCTCGGAATTTTTTGCGCCCGACGCTCCCGCCCCGATGATTGTCTGCATCTGGCACAACCGGCTGGCGTCGTGCATCAAGCCGCTGGATCTCTACCGCCGTCCGCACAACCGGGGCGCGGGCATGATCGCGCTGGTGAGCGCGAGCAAGGACGGCGCGTTCCTGTCGCGCACGCTCGAATGGTTCGGCGTCCAGCCGGTGCGCGGTTCGTCGAGCCGGCGCGGCGCGCAGGCGTTGCGCGAGCTGACGACGTGGGCGGAACGCGGCTACGACCTGACCGTCACTCCGGACGGCCCGCGCGGCCCGTGCTACCAGATCCAGGACGGCATCACGAAACTCGCGCAGTTGACGGGCCTGCCGATTGTGCCGGCGGCATTGAACCTGAATTGGAAAATCTCCGTAAAAAGCTGGGATCGCTTCCAGATTCCGCTGCCGTTCGCGCGCTGCGACGTGGTCGTGGGCAAAATCTTCCGCGTCCCGGCAGAGGCGAGCGATGCCGAGCGCGAGGAAATCCGCCGGCAGCTTGAGGTTGAAATGCGCGCCATCACGCGCGATTGAAAAATGATCGCCCGCGTCAGTCTGGAAATCGCGTTGCGGAAGGAATTTGACTATTTGATTCCGGCGGAGCTGGCCGGACAGATTGACGTGGGCAGCCGCGTGCAGGTGCCGTTCGGCGCGCGGAAAATTCTCGGCGTCGTCACCGCCGTCGCCGAGGAGTCCGGCCACGCGAATCTCAAGCCCATCCTGAAGGTCATCGGCGCGCAAACGCTTGTCACGGCGAAGATTTTGAAGCTCGCGCGCTGGATCGGCGAATATTATTGCTGCGCGCCGGAGACCGCGTTGAAAGCCGTCTTGCCCGAGGCCGTGCGCAAGGAAGATGCCGGCTGGCGCGAGCGGCTGTCGGTCCGCGCGTTGCCGGTGAGCGGTGAATTTCCAAAATTGCCGAAACGGCAGCAGGAGGTTTGGAACATTGTCGAGGAGCGCCGGGAGATTTTGTTGTCCGAACTGGTCGAGCTGGCGGAAACCACCGCCGCCACGATTCGCAAATTGGAAGATCGGGGCTTGGTTTCCATCACGAACGAAATTTCCGAGCGCGACCCTTACGCGAAGGAAATCATCCTCGCCTCGCAGCCGCTGGTGCTGAATCCAGCGCAATCCGCCGCACTGGAAAAAATCAAGGCGACGATGAATCGCGGCGAGGATGGAGGATTGAAGGTTGAAGATGGCCAACACCTCACCCCGGCCCTCTCCCCATTGCTCGCCGACTCGCAACGCGGAGAAAGCGGGAAGCCATCCTCCATCCTCCATCCTCCTTCCTCGACTTTTCTTCTCCACGGCGTCACCGGTTCCGGCAAGACGGAAGTTTACTTGCAAGCCATCGCGCACGCGCTGGAGCAGGGCAAGGGCGCGATTGTCCTCGTGCCGGAAATTTCGCTGACACCGCAGACCGTCGAACGGTTCAAGGCGCGGTTCAGTTCGGGAAAATTGCAGACGCTTGTGGCGGTTTTGCATTCGCACCTTTCTGCCGGCGAGCGCCACGACGAGTGGCACAAAATTCGCCAGGGCCGCGCGCGCATCGTCATCGGCGCGCGTTCGGCGATTTTTGCGCCGGTTGAACCGCTCGGCCTCATCATCGTGGACGAGGAGCACGAGCACACTTATAAACAGGAGGAATCACCGCGCTACCACGCCCGCGACGTGGCGGTGATGCGCGGGCAGATGGAAAACGCCGTGGTCGTGCTCGGCTCGGCCACGCCGGCGCTGGAAAGTTTTTACAATTGCCAGAAGGGAAAATTCACGCTGCTGGAATTGCCGGAGCGAGTGGATGACCAGAAAATGCCGCTCGTCCGCGTGGTGGACATGCGGCAGGCCGCGCGCGACGGCAAAGGCACGCCGATTTTCACGCCGCAGTTGAAGGAGGCCATCACGCAGCGGCTGGAGAAAGGCGAGCAGACGATTTTGTTTTTGAACCGGCGCGGTTATTCGTCGTCACTGGTCTGCGAAAAATGCGGCCACGTCTGCGAGTGCCCCAACTGCTCGCTCGCGCTGACGTATCATCGCCCGGAGCAGGCGCTGCGCTGCCACATCTGCGGCTGGAGCGAGCAGGTGCCGAAAATCTGTCCGAACGAAAAGTGCAAAAATCCCGGCATCCGCTATTCCGGCCTCGGCACGCAGAAGGTCGAGGAAGTGCTGGGAAAACTTTTTCCGCGTGCGCGCATCCGGCGCATGGACGCGGACGTGATGAAGCGCAAGGAGGATTACCGGCAGGTGCTGGAGGCGTTCAAGCATGGCGACATTGATATCCTCATCGGCACGCAGATGATCGCGAAGGGACTGCATTTTCCGAACG
>CAYUGC010000110.1:0-11462 GCA_964444085.1 uncultured Bifidobacteriaceae bacterium
TGGTCTCACCATCCACGAATGTTTGGTAATTGTGAGTCGTCGCATTGTTCACGGTCGAGGCGCTTTGGATGCCATTCGTTCCGTGAACATCGAAGGTGACACCGCGGTCACTCCAATTGCCAGATTGAGCATGGAAGGCCAGATTGTAGGTGCCATTGGGAACACCGGATAAGACGATGCCATTGGTTATGGCACCAAAGATGCCCACGAATTGACTGAAAAACCCTTCAGGATCACTCGAGGAAAAGACCGTTCCATTATTGGCAGTGCCTTGACCCTGAATGGTGAATTGAATTCCAGAATGGGTGGAACCGTTATCCAAATAATCAGATGCCGACGTAAACGGTCCGCCGCTGTATTGGACTCCAGATGGCACAGGATTCCAGAAACCACCGGTGCTGAGAACCCCGTGGCCCGTATAGCTTCCATTGCCAAGACCCCAGCTGCCATTGCCGCTGTTCGTGACCTGATAACAGGCCGTCCAGGCGCCGTTTGTTGGCACGGCTACCAGCGTGACAGTATAGACCGAACTGGTCGCGGACCCATAGAGGTTCGTCAGAACCAGCTGATAGTCCAGATTGTTTGCCGCCGTGGTGGGATTAATGGTCAAAGTGCCGGAGTTTGCTCCTGAAACCGAACTACCGTTCACCAGGTCGGTGAACACACCGCCGGTTCCCGCCTGCCATTGATAGTGCGGCGCCGGCGAGCCGATTCCAGCCGCGGTCACGTGCAAGGTCTGCCCAACATACTGATTGGCGACTGCATTGCCGCTGACGTCGGCGCTGATGATGGGAGCCACGCCCTGCGCACCGAGGCCAGCCAGGAAGTATTGCTGCACTTGGAGGGCGGTCATGGCGTTCGTGAACAGGCTGGCTTCAGCAATCAGTCCGTTGAAACCGGCGCCGAAGTTATTTGCGTCACCACCCAGGCGGATGGTGCCACCGGCAAAGGTTTGCGCAATGTGGGGGAAGTTGGCGTGAGTCGCCTGCAAGAAGTTGGTGGTGCCACCGTTCAAGTTGCCTAAATACACCACCGCATTCGTTGGGGTGATAACATAAGCCACAAAGTTCCATTGAGATTCCACAACGAACAGACCGGAATTCCAGCCCCAAGTACCGGAGGCATTGTTGTTCCAAGTATAGCCCAATTGGTCGGCTGTGCCGGTAAAGCCAAAGCCGCAGCCGTTATCAGCCCCGCCGCGATTCATCAACAGCCCGCTGTAGCCCGGCGTCGGGCCATTGGGATTGATCCAGGCCATGAAGGTCACGTTGGAGTTGCCCGTGAGGTTCAAGGCGGGGGCGGTAAGATACCCATTGGCGACTGTTGCGGTTTGCACCGCCAGTTCGTTGGTATCCATGCCCGCATAGGTCGGCGCCTGCGGGCCAGCATTGCTTACCGTCACGGCATTGCCATAAACCGCGTCGAAGCCGTGGCCGGAATAATCAAAGGCCGTGTAGGTGGGGGCATCAACGGCGGTCGGATCACTCGTTTCGTTCAACCGCCAGTAGGCCCACGGATGGTTGGTATAGACCGCGTTGTAATACTTCTGATTGGCCGCGACCGGAGCCGCCGGCGCGGGCAGAACCGTGAGCGTGACCACGTTGCTGGCGTTGCCAACCACATTCGCCGCCAGGATCTGGTAATTGCCGGAGTTGGTGGTCTGGAGGTTGCTCAAGGCCAAGGTCGTATTGGTTCGGGCTGTAAGGCTCACATAACCGCCGCCGTTGTTAAACTGCCACTGGTTGGTGATCGGCAAGGTTCCATTCTCGGTGACAGTAAAGGAACGGTTGTCGCCGACGAACGTAACCACATTGGTTGGCGTCGTTGCGGTGATCAGCGGCACAGTGGCTGCATGAATGGTCAAGGTTATCACCGAGCTGGTGGAGGAATTGGCCAGCGCATCGGTCGCCACAAAGTAATAGTTGGTCACATAGTCGGCCCCGCCCGGATTCAAGTCCATCGGAATCACCGTCAGGTTGGTGCCGGTGGCTCCGGGAACGACGTTAAAGCCGCCGCTGCCGTCATCCGTCAGCCACTTGTAGGTGGTAGCGCTGCCGGCCAGGGAGACCGTGTCCGCCAGTTTCACCGGCGAAAGGGCGTAAGCCGGGTTCGGCGAGGCGGTCGGCACATTCAAAATGATGGCGACACCGTTGGGAATCAAACCGATGTCGAACACGCCATCATGCGTGGTATCTGTATAACCAGTATTGCCATAAACCACCGCTCCGCTGTTCCGGGGAAAGGCGGCAATTTGTCCACCGGAATAGTAGTCGCTGCCGCCCGGAGAAGTTGCCATGCCAATCCAGCCGCCGACGGAGCGACGGCCAAAACCATAACCATACACGGTATTGTTGGTCAGGATGATTCCGGGAAAAGTCCACTGCGCCCATTCCGGATTGTTAAAGGCACCCCCCAGATTGGTCACGTCGGCAAGCAAAGTCGCGGTCTGGCCGTCCGTGGAAATCTGGTAGATAAACAAGTCATAGGTGGTGTTGGTTACCTGATTACCCGAACTGCCACCCTCAAGTCCGATGGCCAGCGAATTCAAAGTATATCCTTTGGCATTGCTCCCCGTGGTAAAAGTCTGTCCGCAATACCTATTGTTGTTCTGGCCGTTGTCGGTGTAGTAATTGAGGCCATCGGCGGATTGGTAACCATTGGCTTCAGTCAACTGGGAAATGTCTGTGGATCCCGGCGTCGGTGCGACGTTGCCAGTGCCCACCAGCGTTCCCGGCAATACTTGGATAACATTCACCACCGCAGGCGCCGCACTGGTGGCCGTGGCGAGAACGCTATCCGTCACCACCACTGAATAACTGTAGTTAGCCCCCAAGGTCATTCCCGTCGTGTTCAAGGAAAGTGTGGCGTTGGTGGCGCTGGGGATGTTGGTCAGGGTGCCACCGCTGCCACCGTCGGTCTGCCATTGATATTTGTAGGGAGCTGTTCCGCCGACAACCGCCACGGACAGCGTATTCGTGGTTCCCTGCGGGACCGGATTAGCCACGGACGCCGTCGGGGTTCCCGCCGTCAGGGCGGAGGGGGGCGCGTTGGTATCAATGAAAGCAATGTCGTCGTAGCGGACGTAATTATTTTGGGAGATTGAAAAGCTCACGATGTAGTTAGTCCCAGTGGCTGACAGTTCATGGAAATACACGGCGCCTGCATTCGCCCCCGATGTGTTGGAGGTAGTGTTGTCCATAAAGGTAACCGTCAGCACGGGAACGCGGCCGCTATCGCCCCGGTTCGTGTTGAAGACTGCGACTTTTTTCAGCGGTTTGTTCGGTGTGTAAACTCGTGGGTTCGTATCGACGCTGATCGCCAATACATTACCCCCGGAAACAGCCTCCCCTGAGTTACCTTGATTGGCGATATTGCTGCCACTCAAAGTCAGAACCAAGCTCCTGGAGTGCGTAGTGCCATAGTTCAAGGTGATGGTCTCTCCGTTATTGACACTGAAGCTGCTTTCAAAGTTCCACACACCTCCGCAGTCATTGGCGAATGCGGTTGCGAGGTCGTTGGTGAAAGTTGCATAGCTAGAGGAATCTCCCGTAGCATTGTTAATCGTCTTGTTGTTCCCATTGACGGTTCCCACCGTGCTGGTGGTGAAGGAGGTCGCATCGGCGGCGGCGATGGAAGCGGCCAGCATGCCGATGATGGCGATTTTATGGTTCACAGGAGACAGCAACCTGACGGCAATGGCTGATGTGATGGTGAGAAGTTTTCTGGTTTTCATGTTTTCTGGTGGTTTAGGTTTCTGGTTAACAATGGACGGGCGGGGTTCGGTTGGCGGTTTTACGGGTTAAACTGGCATTGCAAACTGCAACCCACCTGACAAATCCAGATGGCGAGACGGTTGCGCCACAAAGAACGGGGTGATTGCATGGTGAGACTATCACCCAACCTGGCCCGCGCGTCTTGTCGAGAAAGCTTATGACAGCACCCGGCGGACTATAAGAGCCGGTCTGAAAAATCAATATTCCCCATCCTCCTCGTCGTCGTTCTCGTCCTCGTCCTCGTCCTCGATTTTTTGGCGGATTCGAGGACGAGGACGAGAACGACGACGATTTCACCAACGCGGCTTTTTCAGACAGTCTCCAATTAAATTTTGGCGGGACGATGACCGGGTTCCCCCAGCGAAAAATTGCTGAACTTGGCCACGGCCTGCGAACGGGAGCGAACGTGCAGTTTTTCGTAGACGCGGCGGATGTAAGTGTTCACCGTGCCCCGGCTGACCTGCAGCGTTTCCATGATTTCCTTGTAGAGATAGCCGCGCGCGAGCAGTTCCAACACCTCGCGCTCGCGCTGGGAAAGATTGGCGGAGGCCGGCGCGGCCGGATCTTCCCGGTGAAACGCCTGCACGACGCGGCGGGCAATGTTGCTGGTCATGGGCGAACCGCCCGCGTGAACCTCCTTTATCGAAGCCAGCAGTTCGCCACGCGGCGTCTGCTTGAGCAGGTAGCCGGTCGCCCCCGCCGCCAGCGCGTCGAACACATGGTCCACATCCTCATAAACCGTGAGCATCATGAACTGCGTCCCCGGCAGCAGCGGCTTCAACCGGCGCACGCCTTCGATGCCGCTCAAGCCGGGCAGATTGATGTCCATGAGGACGACGGAGGGTTTTTCCGACGGCAGATTTTCCAGCGCCTGCTCCACGCTGCCATGCTGACCGACGCACTTAAACCCTTCCGCGCGGCGGATCCAGTCCGTGAGAATTTCCCGCGCCGGGGCGTCGTCTTCCACAATCGAAACGGTGATGCTCATTTTCTTAATCATACGCCAGATTTTTTCCGCGTATCGTCATAACTTGTAACGACACGCGGTTTCAAAAGGTTCAACCCCGCAGCGGCACGCGGAATATCACTGTCGTCCCCTGCCCGGCCACGCCCTGAACCTCGCACGCGCCGCCGATTTCCGCCAACCGGCGTTTCATGTTGGGAAGTCCGTAACCGTGAATGATCCGGTCCGGATTCGCCGGCGGCGGCATGGGGGCCGGATCGTTGACGACAAAGTCGCGGCCGTTGTCCACGACCGTCAGCGTCAGTTGATTGGCTTCCAGTTTGAGCGCCACCTGGACTTCCGAGGCGGCGGCGTGCTTGACCACGTTGTTCAGCGCCTCCTTGAACGCGAGAAACAGATTATGCCGCACCTCCGTCGTCACCAGCACGGCGGGCAGTTGCAACGGCACGTCCAGCCGGCAACGGATTTCCGCCACGGTCAAAAAGTCATAGGCAAAACGGCTCAGATAATTTGCCAGGCTGTCCAGCGTGTCGTGGCGCGGGTTCACCGCCCACACGATTTCATCCAACGCCCGCGTCAGCTCGCGGGCCGTGCTGAAAATCCGTTCCAGATTTGTGGAAACATATTCCGGAATCTGGGTCTCGCCGCGCACGGACTGGCTCAACATGGTGATGCGCGTCAAACTCGCGCCGAGATCGTCGTGGATGTCTTTAGCGATGCGGGTCCGCTCGCGCTCGACGGCCTGTTCGCGCTCCAGTTTTTCCAGCCGGCGGCGCAAGCGGCGGCGGGTGTCGAACCAGACCAGACCGCTCACCAAGAGCACCGTCATCAGCCCGCCAAGAAAATGAAACCACCACGTCTGCCAGAAATGCGGCAGCACGGTGAACGGCAGCGCGATGCCGGTTTCGTTCCAGACGCCGTCGTTGTTGGCGGCAATCACGCGAAACACATAATCGCCCGGCGGCACAAAGCTGTAATTTGCCACGCGCCTGACCCCGGCGTCCACCCAGTCTTTTTCCAACCCCTCGAGGCGGCGTTTGAAGCGCACTTTTTCCGGCGCGACCAGGCTCAAGGCGGTGTAATGAAATTCCAAACGGTTGCGGCCCGGCAGAATCCGAAGCGGCGGTGACGCATTGGTCACGGGCTGTCCGTCCACGAGCACTTCTTCCAACGCCATTGGCGGCGGCAGTTGGTTGATGCGGACCTCGTTGGGGTTGACGACCACGAGACCTTTGCTCGTCGGAAACCACAGGCGT
The DNA here is from genome assembly GCA_964444085.1 of uncultured Bifidobacteriaceae bacterium. Taxonomy (GTDB): domain Bacteria; phylum Verrucomicrobiota; class Verrucomicrobiia; order Limisphaerales; family UBA11358; genus UBA11358. The sequence continues at coordinate 5,994 of CAYUGC010000110.1, forward strand.
CCGTCGGCAGTTTTGCCGCCGGCCGGTTGCAAACCTTCGGAACATTCAATCGTCGGCAGGCCATCGTTGATGCCATACGCCAAAAAGGGGACGGACTTGGTTTTTCCGTCCGCACAGTCGTCCAACTCCCTTTTCGCCGCGCGCAGAATTCCGCCATGTGAACTCATCCAGAAAAACCCGGTGCCATCGTCCTCGATATGCCCGATGACGCTGTTCGGCAGGCCTTGCGCCGAATCAATCACGGAAAATTTTCCAGCTTTGAACCGGCACAGCCCGCCGCCGAAGGTGCCGATCCAGAGCGCGCCGGATTCGTCGAAATGCAGGCACTCGATGTAATCGCTGGGCAAACCGTCGGCACGCTGAAACTGCCGGATTTTATTTTGGTCGAGACACGCGAGGCCGTTGCCCGCCATGCCAAACCAGATCGTGCCGTTGGTTCCTTCGATGATCGTCCGCACGTCCCGCAACGGCTTTCCGCCGGCTTCCGTGAACCAGTTGGTCTGGCCGGCGCGGGAATGCAGCAGCCCGTTTTCCGTGCCGGCCCAAAGGCTGCCGTCGGCCGCCGTCATCAGCGCGGGAACCCGCACGAGCTGGCGTTCCATGCCGGGCGCAAATTTGAAACCTTCCCCGTCACGCAGATACAAACCCGCGCCCCAGGTGCCGACGAAAAGATTGCCCTGCGGATTTTCGGCGATGGACCAGACGTAGGAATTACCGATGCCATTGGTGTAGCCGAAATTTTCCCAGGCGCCGTTCGCGTAGTGATACAGCCCCGCGCCTTCGGTGCCGATCCAAACGCCGTTGGTCGCCGAAGGAAAAACGGAGAGCACCGCGCGTCCGCGCCAACGATCCGGCGGCGCGAGCGTCTGGATATTGTTCGGACGCAAACTGACGAGACCGTTGCCGCCGGTGCCGCCCCAGAGGTTTCCCTCGCGGTCTTCGAGCAGCGATAAAACCCAATCCGCCTGAAAACCGCCGAAGCGGTTGAAATGCAAGGGTGGCCGGCCCGTACCCGGATACAAAATGAAAAATCCGTCGCTCGAAGTGCCGGCCAGCAAGGTGCCATTTCTGGTTTCGACAAAGCTGGTGAGCGGCAACAAATTCCAGGGCGCGACCCCCAGGTCTTGAAGCCATTTTTCGCCATCCCATTTGCGGATCCGTCCGTCACCCGCCACCCAGAGTCCGCCGGTGTGGCTGGCGCAAATACCCTGAACGTAGTAACTGCCCGCGGAATTCGTGCCGAGCGGAACAGCGCGCAACCCGGCGCGCTCCATCACCGAGAGTTTCCCATCCCGCGCCACCCAGACTTTGCCGGCGCGGTCACGCGCCAGGCTCAACAGCTTGGCGGCGTCACCTGTTTGTGGCGATAGTGCCAGCCCATCGCGCAATCGCACGAGCTGGCCGGACTCGTTCAAAAGCCACACGTCTCCACCCTCATCAGCGGTGAAGGCGTAGATTTTCACACCGCCCCACGCAGCCTGGTTTTCCTGGGCGCGAAATTTTCCATCTTTGAACTTCGTTACTGCGCCGTTCTCGTGCCCGATCCAAAGCGTGCCGTCGTCCGATTCAAACAACGCGGTCACGCGACTGCTGAGTATCCCGGGCGTGTTCTTCTCATCAAAGACCGTGAAGCGCATCCCGTCGAACCGTGCCAGTCCGCTATAAGTCCCGACCCAAAGGTAGCCATCCCGCGTCTGCACGACGGCGGTGACTTTGTTTTGCGGCAGCCCCTGCTCCACCTGCCAGGTGCGCGTGAAATAATTCGGCGCGTTGCTGGAGACGGTCGCCGCCCCGGTGAACGCCGCCGTTAACAACCAGAAACCAATCGCCAGCAAAAAAACCATTGGGTTGGTCCGGGATGGGAATTGATGCACACCGCATCTTGTTCCGAACCGCTTCAAGAATCAAGCCCTTGCCCGGCCGGCATTGCCATTCCCTTACCCGGCGTGCAGGCTGGTCTTCCGCATCCATAAATGGTGATGAATTCCATTGCGCAAAAATGAAAAAACACCCGCTCCCGAAAGCTGCCGTCCGTGCTCGCCGCACCTTAAATCTGATGGGCGGGAAAAAATTCAATCACGCCAGCCTCAATCCGCAGTTGCTTCGGGCAAAGACATAATCCTTGATGGCATGGATGAGGCGGTCAACCCAGCTGCTCGGCCAGTCTCCCATCGCTTTAACTTCCCGCCACCCGCGCATCGTAAATTCAAATGACATGACAGCCAACGCGGTTTTAGTATGCTGCCGCACTCATAAACCAGAAAACAAAACCAGCCATGCGCTCTATTTCCACATTCGCGATTCTCATCGCCACCGCCACCGGTCTGGTGGCCGGCCCATCTTTTACCGTTGATGCGACCCATTCCGCGGGGAAAGTCAGTCCCAAGCTTTACGGGTTGATGACCGAGGAGATCAACCACGCCTACGATGGCGGCCTTTACGCGGAACTGATTCAAAACCGCGCTTTCCTCGACGACGCCAAATCGCCGGCTCATTGGTCCGTGATGAAAGACGACGCATCCGCCGCCACCATCGCGCTTGATCCGGCAACTCCGCTGAATGACAAGCTCCCGACTAGCTTGCGGCTCACGGTGACTCAAGCGACGAAAGATCATCCGGCAGGCGTAGCCAACAGCGGCTACTGGGGAATTCCCGTTCATGCGAATACCAGTTATCGCGCTTCGCTCTGGGCGCGGACGGAAGCGGGTTTCACTGGGCCGCTCACGGTTTCCATCGTGAGCGACGATGGCCACACGGTTTACGCCTCGGCAAAAGTTTCCGGCCTCACCTCCGGGTGGAAGAAGTTTGAAGTGACGGTCGCGACCGGCAAAGTCACGCCGACAGCGCAAGCGCACTTCGCCATCACGCTGGATCAACCGGGCACGGTGCGCCTCGGCCTCGTCTCGTTGTTTCCGCCGACCTGGAACGACCGTCCCAACGGCCTGCGCAAGGACATCATGCAGATGCTGGTGGATATGAATCCAAAGTTCTTGCGCTTCCCCGGCGGCAATTATGTCGAGGGCAACAAAATCGAAGACCGTTTCCCTTGGGCGAAGACGCTCGGCCCGATTGAAGATCGGCCCGGCCACACGTGCTGCTGGGGCTATCGGTCGAGCGACGGCATGGGCCTGCTGGAATTTCTGGAATGGTGCGAAGACATGCAGGCCGAGCCGCTGCTCGCGGTTTATGCCGGTTATTCACTCGAAGGCGGCAAGATTAAAGTCGGGGCTGATCTTGAACCCATTGTGACGGAAGCCGTGGACGAAATCGAATACGTCATCGGCGGCACCAATACGACTTGGGGCGCGCGCCGCGCGAAGGACGGTCATCCCGCGCCATTCAACTTGAACTATGTCGAGATCGGCAATGAGGACGCTTTTGAAAGGACTAACACCTATGACGGTCGCTTTGGGCAAATTGCCGACGCCATCCGGGCGAAATATCCGCAGCTCAAGTTGATTTCGACCATTCCCGATGCAAAGCTGGGCGGCCGCAAAGCCGACATGGAGGATTATCACGATTACAGTTCCACCGATGCGTTCATCAAAAAATCGGGCAACTACGGCGCTGACATGAAACGCAATGGACCCGAAGTTTTCGTCGGCGAATGGGCGGCGCATGAAGAAACGTCGGTGCCGCCTTGGAACGAAGGGTCTCATAAACTGGCACCCACGCCCACGATGAAGGCGGCAATCGGCGACGGTGTGTTCATGGCGGCGATGGAGCGCAATGCCGACATCATCAAGATGCAATGCTACGCGCCGCTGTTGGTGAACGTGAATCCCGGCGCGCGCCAGTGGCGCCCGGACTTGATCGGCTATGACGCGCTTTCGTCTTACGGCTCGCCGAGCTACTACGCCATCCAGATGTTCAGCCGGAACGTCGGCGACGAAATCCTGCCGGTCACTTTTTCGGGGACTTCCGTCCAAGGCTGCGCCACGCGCGACAGCCAGACCGGCGAAATCATCGTCAAACTGGTGAACCCGGAATTGACGCCGCAATCGTTGCCCATCGAGATCAAGGGCGTCACCGCGCTGAAATCGAAGGCCACGGTCATCACATTATCGGCCAGTCCGGAAGACACCAATTCCATCCGCCGCCCGCGCAACGTCGTGCCGATCACCACGACATTGAGCGGCGTCAAACCCGGTTTCAGCTTCACGCTGCCGCCCTACAGTGTGGTGGTTTTGAAACTACAGACGCGTTGAAATCAGGCCCATCCCAAAGGAGCTCTCTGCCAAAGGAATGCACCCTTTTGCTGAGAGCCGGTCTGAACGGATTCACCGACGTCTTTTGCCCGAACTCCGAAGCGGACAGCCCAAAGTAGCGGCGACGCTCCGCCGCCGTTGCGGCCAGCTTCGGAGTCCGGGTTAATCGGAAAGGTGCGTGAACTTGGCGATGGCCTGCGAACGCGAACGGACGTGCAGTTTTTCGTAGATCCGGTGGATGTGCGTGTTAACTGTCGGCACGCTGATCTGTAGCAGTTCGGCGATTTCCTTGTAGAGGTGGCCGCGCGCCAAAAGTTCGAGCACTTCACGTTCGCGCGGCGAAAGGTTATCCGTGCCGGCCGGCAGGTCGCTGTTAAACCGCTGGAAGGAATGGACGATCTTGCGCGCGATGTTGCTGCTCATCGGCGAGCCGCCGGCGCAAAGATCCTTCACGGCGGCCAGCAGTTCGGCCTTGGGCGTGCGCTTGAGGAGATAGCCGCTCGCGCCAGAAGACAGCGCCTTGAAAATATGCTCCGGGTCCTCATACACCGTGAGCATCATGAACTGCGTATCCAGCATCTGCGGCTTGAGGCGGCGGACACATTCGATGCCGCTGATGCCGGGCATGTTGATGTCCATCAGGACGACGGCGGGGTTTTCCTGCGGCAACGCGACCAGCGCGACCTCGGCATTCTCATGCACTCCAACACACTCAAAACCGGCTGCGCCGCTAATCCACTCGGTCAGCAGGCTGCGGATGGAAGCATCATCCTCAACAATGGAAACAGTGATGCCCGTCGGCTTGACCTTGGCCCGAACAGTTCTGGTTATATTTTCGCCAACTTTCACAGGTGTGCCGCCGGGTGATGATAAATGAGGCGGACAGCTTCACCATAACGTTGGAAACCAACGGCAGCAAACGTAAACTAGCATCTGCCCGGCCTACGAAACAGACAGAAAATTGCCATTCCGCTGCCGAGCATCACCCACGTCTGCGGTTCGGGGACAGTCATGATGGTCAGGACCGCCGAGTTGAGCGTCGGGCTGCCACCGCCGCCAACCAGGTCCGCGATGTACAAGGTCCACGTCCCGTTCATATCCCCGCCGTTCAAGCCGTTGTAAAGGTTCAAGCCCGCCGTTGGTGAGGTGCTGGCAAACACACTCCCCGCCGATTGCGGGTCAATGTTCCGCCCGTCCGCCGCCCAAGTTCCCGTCAACTGCCCGCTGGTCAGCGTGTAGCTCCCGCTTTGGTAATAGTGGA
>CAYUGC010000111.1:0-11441 GCA_964444085.1 uncultured Bifidobacteriaceae bacterium
GTTCGACGTGGACGTTGTGCCGGCGGCGCAAACGGTCGGCGACGACTTCCAGATGCAATTCGCCCTGCGCGGAAATGATGGTTTGATGCAATTCCGAGTCCACGACGTAAAGGAACGTCGGGTCTTCCTCGTGCAACGCGGCGAGGCCGGAGGCGATTTTGTCCTCCTCGCCCTTCACCTTGGCGACGAGCGAGGCGTGGATGTTCGGCTTGGGATAAACGACCTTCGACAGCGTCACGGGATGTTTGGCGGTGCAAAGCGTGTTGCCGGTGTGCGTGTCCTTGAGCTTGACCACCGCGCCGATGTCGCCCGCGCCGAGCGTGGGGACGGCCACGCGCGTCTGGCCGTTGAGCTGGTAAATCTGCCCGATGCGCTCGTTGACCTTGCGGTCGCTGTTGAACAAATCCTTGCCCGTCGAAATCGAGCCGGAATAAACGCGGAAAAACGACAGCTCGCCGAAATGCGCCTCGGACATCGTTTTGAAGATGTAAACCGCCGTCTCGCTGCTGTCGAGCGCCACCTCGGTTTCGTTTCCATTGGCATCAACCGCCTTGACCTTTTTGCGGTCCACCGGCGACGAGCCGTATTTGGCGACGAAATCCATGAACCGCGCGACGCCGATGTTGTTTTCCGCCGACGCGGCGAACAGCGGGATGAACAATTCCTTCTGCACCGCCGCATGGATGCCGGCGCGAAATTCCTCCTCCGACAAACCGCCTTGCTCAAAATATTTGTTCATCAGCGCATCGTCGGATTCGGCGATGTGCTCGATGAGTTCGTTGTGCAGTTGCTTCACGCGTTCGCCGAGTTCGCCAGTGGCGGGTGTCTCGGTGTATTTGCCTGAGCCGTCGGTGGCGTAAGTCACAATCTCGTTGCGCAGCACGTCCAGAACCTGGTTGAAGCCGGGACCGGCGTTCACCGGCACGCTCAACGGAAAGACGTGCCGGCCGAAATGTTCCTGCGTGGCTTTCAGCATGGCGTCGAAATCCACGTTCTCGCGGTCGAGCGCGTTGACGACGATCATTTTCGGAATGCCGTAGCCGGTGGCGTAATTCCATACGCGATCCGTGCCCACGCCCAGGCCGTGCTGCGCGTGGATGACGACGAGCGCGAAATCGCCGACGCGCAGTGCGCCGAGTCCTTCGCTGATGAAGTCGAGGTAGCCGGGCGTGTCAATCAGGTTGAACTTCTTGCCCGCCCAGTCGGCGTGCATCAGCGTGGCGGAGACGGAAATCTGCCGTTGTTTCTCACTGACGTGATAATCGGATACGGTCGTGCCGTCGGCGATGCTTCCCAGGCGCGAGATGACCCCGGCGCAGCGAAGCATCGCCTCGCTCAACAGGGTTTTGCCGCACGAGGCGTGGCCGACGATGGCGAAGTTGCGGATTTCAGCGGGATTTTTCATAAGGAGGGTTCACATGTGATGAATGGTTTCCCAACGGGCTTTATGACTGTAAGGCATTTCAAACCCAACCGCCTGTGTTTGGCAAGCGCAAACTCAAAACGGTTCGCGCGCAACACACTTGCGGGCGGGCGTGGAAACGGTATTTTGCCGATGGTCAACGGCATGGAAAACAGTCCACTGAAAATCCTGCTCATCAGCGGCGACGCGGAAATGGCGCGGCGCATCGGCGGGTTGCTGCTTGGTGCCGACCCGGACACCGATGTGACGGTGGAGCCGACCGCCGACGCCGGCCTCGCGATGGTGGCCACCAACCGGTTCAATGCCCTGCTGTTTGAGATTCCCCAGGCGAACGCCGCCGCGCTCTTCCAGATCACCTCGCTCACCACCCAGTCGCCGCAGTTGCCGGTCATCGTCATTGGGCCGGGCGGGGACGGATCGTTCCTGGCCGAGGCGGTGTTCAGCGGTGCGCAGGATTATCTCGACCGCGACAAGTTGGCCGCCGCCACGCTCCGCCACGCGCTGCATTGCTCCGTCGCCCGCCAGCAGGAACACCTCGCGCTCATCGAGGAGAAGGATAATTACTACGGCATTTTCGACCACCTTGTCGAGGGGCTGTTCCGCACGACGGTGGATGGCCATTACCTGCTGGCGAACGTCGCGCTGGCAAAAATTTACGGCTACGAGACACCGCTGGAATTGATGGCGAACATCAAGGACATCAGCCGCAGCCTGTATGTGGAGCCTGGCCGCCGCGAGGAATTTATCCGGCTCATGCAGGAGCACGACACGTTGAACGGCTTCGAGTCGCAGATTTTCCGCAAGGACGGCAGCATCATCTGGATCGAGGAGAACTGCCGCGCCGTGCGCGACGGGCAGGGGCGGCTGCTCTACTACGAGGGCACCGTCGAGGACATCACGCGGCAGCAAATGATGGCGGAGGCGTTGAAACATTCCGAGTCGCTCTATCATTCGCTGGTGGAGACGATGCCGCAGGGCGTGTTCCGCCGGGACATCAGCGGGAAATTCACCTTCGCCAACCAGACCTACTGCAAATATATCAATCGGAAGATCGAAGATCTGCTGGGCAAGACGGACTTCGACCTGTTCCCGCGCTCGCTGGCGGAAAAATACTGGCGCGACGACCTCGCCATCATGGAAAAAGGCGAGACGATGGAGATCACCGAGGAAACCCGGCTCATCAGCACCGACGAAAAACTTTACCACCACGTCATCAAGACCCCGCTGCGCGACGAGACCGGCAAAGTCATCGGCCTGCAGGGCATGTTCTGGGACATCACGGAGAAAATCCGCATCGAGGAACAGATCCGCCGCACCACCGCCGAGCTCGCCCGCAGCCGCGAGGATCTGCGCCAGAAAAATTCCCTCATGGAGGAGAACCTCCGCACCGCGCGCGAAGTCCAGCTCGCCACGCTGCCGCAGCAATATCCGCTGTTCCCGCCGGATGCCGGCCCGGAACAGAGCGCGCTGCAATTCCTCCACCGCTACGAGCCGGCGGAATCCGTCAGCGGCGATTTCTTCTCCGTCTCGCAGCTTTCCCCCACGGAAGCCGGCGTGCTCATCTGCGACGTCACCGGCCACGGCGTCCGCGCCGCGCTGGTCACCGCCATGATCCGGGCGCTGGCCGAGGAACTGAAACCCTTCGCGCTCGACCCGGCGACCTTCCTCCGCAAACTGAACTTCGACCTGTGCAGCATCCTCAAGAACACCGGTTCACCGATGCTCACCACCGCCTTTTACCTGGTGGCCGACTGCGCCGCCGGCACGCTGCGCTTCGCCAATGCCGGCCATCCCAAGCCGCTGCTCGTGCGCCGCGCCGACAGCTCCGTGAAGCCGCTGGCCAACGCCGCCGGCAAGAGCCAGCCCGCGCTCGGCCTGTTTGCGGACCCGGTCTATACCACCACGGAGATTCCCATCCAGCCCGGCGATTTCGTGATGCTCTTCACCGACGGCATCTTTGAGGTGCTGGGGCGGAACGAGGAACTGTATTCGCAGGAACGCCTGCTGCATGACGTGAAAAACCTCCTCGCCCGCCCGCCCCGCGAAATGTTTGATGAATTGGTGGAAGTCGTCCGCAGCTTCGCGCTCAACGGCGAATTTGACGACGACGTCTGCCTCGTGGGCATGGATTACCTCGGGCTGCCGGCGACCCAATCCTGAGCGGTTGTTTGAATATGGCGTGATCATCAAATCGTCCTCGTTCTCCTCCTCGTCCTCGTCCGCGAAATCCCTGAAAAAACCGAGGACGAGGACGAGAACGACGACGAGGAGGAGTGTCCAAACTTCATTTTCAGACCGGCTCTGAGCGGATCGCGCCGGAGGGTTTTAACCCGAATTCCGAAGTTGGGGTTGGGGGCAGGGCGGTCAGGGCGCAGCGTCCGGCTGCGGAGCGCGGGTCTGTGACCCATCTGTGCTTTTGCCTTTTGCTACCACACCTGAACAAATTGAGATGGTTCAAAAAATTATTATGCGCGAGTCGGATTAAATCTCTGTTACATCTGCGTTCATCTGTGTCTTAAACTTTTTCAAAAACTTTATTCGGTTTGCCGCCGCCCCGCCCGGGGTCAGCGCCAGACCTGAAATATTCTTGCCAACCATGAAAACCCGAAATACCGTCCCAAACCAAACAAACGACAGACCACAAATTTGCGGCCGAATCAATAGTTAGGCCACATTCGCACCATGCACATAATGCCGACAAACAGACAAGAATGGAGTCGCTTGGGTCTTTTTCCATTCAAGGCTTACACAGTTATTGCGTTCCCTTGCTTGCTGATTTTCGACCGACACTTGTTGCTCTTCAGTTTTGGCAAGATGGGTGATGTGGTGGATTTGATTTTTGCTGGTTATTTGCTGGTTGGAGTGATCTTGATTATTGCTGGATTGATCCAGAAGTTTCTGTTCAAGAGCCAAGCCACCACTTCAACATTTGCATTTGGATTCGTGGCGATATTTATTGGATTCATAGTTATACCAATGTTGGCACCAGCTTGATATGAAGATTACCATGTGGTTTAGTTTCACATTTGTAGTGCGACAAATGAGTCAGTAGCCGTCTTCTTCCCCGCCTTTTTGCCGCCGCCCGGAGCCAGCGCCAGATGCAGGCGTAGCGGCTTTCGGAAGAAAGCCGCCATCTAATCCCCGCTTTCCAAGTGCGGCGCTCTGCCGAGTCGCCGCTACGTCCCGCCCCGCCCCTTATTTCCGCCGTCCGCCCTTCCCAAAGCGCCAGGGGACTGGCGCACTCCCAGACGCTGCGCGCGATTCGGGAACTTTCGGTCAACGCGCCAGCGTCTTGGACTGCGGCGGCCCTCCGCCGCTTTGCTTCGCCAATCAATAATCCGATCATTTCACACCTCGACCTCAACCCACCACCAATCCCGTCCTCTTGGTGGCCGTCCGCCCCCCAAAATCTTTTTCAATATAATTGTCTGCGGCGGGTGTTCCGTGAACATTATACCGGTAGATGACCGAGCCGACCGACCACGAACTTCTCGCCGACTTCGCCCGCACCGGGAGCGAGGCGGCGTTTGCCCAAATCGTCGCGCGGCACATCAACCTCGTCCACTCGGCGGCGCGGCGTTACACCGGCAATGAGGCGCAGGCCGAGGAGATCACGCAGGCCGTCTTTCTCATCCTCGCCCGCAAGGCCGGCAGCTTGTCTAAAAGCGTCGCCCTGGCCGGCTGGCTTTACCAGACGGCGCGGCTCACGGCGGCCAACGCGCTGAAAGCCGAGACCCGCCGCCAACTCCGCGAACAGGAGGCCTATATGCAAACCCAAGCGAACGAAGCCGACGCCGCCGTGTGGCGGGAGATTGCGCCGCTGCTGGACGACGCCATGGGCCGGCTGGGCGCCACCGACCGCACCGTGCTGGTGCTGCGTTTTTTTGAAGGCCGGACAAATGCCGAGACGGCGGCCGCGCTGGGGCTGGCCGAGGGCGCGGTGCAGCGGCGGGTGCTGCGCGCGCTGGAGAAACTGCGCGCCCGCTTTGCCCAGCAGGGCGTGACGCAAACCGCCCAGGCCATTGCCGGCACCGTGTCCGCCCATGCTGTGCAGGTGGCACCGGCGGGCCTATTGCTGAAAGTTTCCCTGATTGCCGCCAAAGGTGCGGCGACGACTACAATAGCAACCATCGTCAAAGGGACTTTGAAAACCATGACGTGGACGAAAGTAAAAACAGCAACCATTGTCAGCTTGGGTATTTTGCTTGCGACTGGAACAACGATTGCCGCCATTTCGAGAATTAAGACACAGGCAAATAAGACCCCCATTTTTATTGCCGAGGGATTAATTTCGAGCGAATTTCATCAATTGCCACCTTATACAAATACTTTTATCAAAACCGATGGCAGAGTTTTATTTGCGTATAGCAATGGTGTTTGGCGGATTCAGTTTACCTACGAACATCAATCTGATTCTGGATTGCCGACGACTCCTCATGGGCAGTTGGCCACGATGGTAGATGAAAAGCGTATTCCAGACGGCATTCGGAAAATCATTACTATCCCGAGCGTCACAAACTTGGCTAAACCCGGAACCATACTCACTCGGCCATCCGCGAGCGTGCAAACCAATACATTCCCAGACGTGGGAGAAAAGAATTTGTTTTTGCCTTGGTTGAGTCTTTGTCCGAACCCTGAATTGCCACTGTTTAATTCCGACCTGATACATCTAAATTTTCAGCCAAAACTTTTTGGCAATCCCGAAGACAGAAGTAGATTCAAAGTAAATTATATTGAGCCTGATCACCAATTCTTGTCAGAACTTGTTATTACTAACAGCGGGGTAGCATTTTTATCAGATGGCAACACTATGGATTACCCAGAACCATTCAACCATGGTTTTATTGAATTTTCATACAAGGTGCTTGAGACGACAAATTCTCATGGGATCACTTTTCCGCGAACAGCGATGCTTTACCAATATGTCCCGTTACCTAACGGTAAATCTTCAGCGGACACATACCCGGCAACAATCACCAGATTAAATATCCAGCAAATTGATGTTGGAGGTCGAAATCTGGCCCTCGTTCCTGTTCCTGCATCTTTGGTTGCCTTGGATAGTCGTTTTGGGTTGTCCAATCGCGTGACGGTGAATTATGAAGTTATCAATGACGAATGGTATTCGGTGACAAATAAGCGAATGCAACAACTAGCCAAAACGTTTGGGAAAGTATGGCCTAAAAATGTCCCGGTGAAAAGGTGACATGGTTTCGCGTTGCCCTGCGCATTTTTGCCGGCACCAGCCTGGGGCCAGCGCCAGACCTTAAATATTCTTGCCAACCATGAAAGCCCGGAATACCGTCCCAAACCAAACAAACGATAGACCGCAAAATTGCGGCCGAATCAATAGTTAGGCCACTTATGCCACGCGCACTTTCAGAATACCGCAATACACGCTGGCACTTTTCGCGAAGAGCCAAGTTTATATTCATTCCTGCCGTTGCTATTGCCATCGTCAATTTTGCCGCTTTTATCATTATCAACATTTGCATCGGTGGCGATGCCATCAACGGACATGTGACAGATGGCCACTATTATTTGGGCAGTCACGGCAGATACACCGAGGTCAGCAGAGCAGTTTGGACTTATAGTTATTACCACACCGTCAGCATGTGGATCACTCACTTGTCAGTTTTTATTTTGGCTGCGATATTTCTGAACACAGGCGATATGAAGATTGAGAAACGATGACGACGTGGTTTAGTTTCAAATTTGTAGTGCGACAAATGAGTCAGTAGCCGTCTTCTTCCCCGCCTTTTTGCCGCCGCCCGGGGCCAGCGCCAGACCTGAAATATTCTTGCCAACCATGAAAGCCCGGAATACCGTCCCAAACCAAACAAACGATAGACCGCAAATTTGCGGCCGAATCAATAGTTAGCCCACAAGACGCGCATGGCAGTTCCAGCACATCTTACCATCAAGACTGACGGATTGCCGTTTGACGAGATGCTTTCTGATTGGCGTTGGCTTGTATCTCCTGATTTCACGCCGGTATTGATGACAGCTTTCGGCGATTTGTTCCTTCGCGACAAGGCGGGACGAGTTCACTTTCTGGATTTGATGGCTGGTGAGTTTAAGCCAGTCGCAGAGTCGCAGGAGGAGTTTGACCGGTTGTGCGATGACCGCGAGAGGCGGCGCAGTTGGTTCGTCGGCTTTCTTTTTACCGAGGTTCGCAAGCTGCGCGGCGAGCTAGTCACCGGCAAGTGCTACAGTTGCAAGATTCCACTATCACTTGGCGGACAGTTGGAGCCAGACAATTTTGAGCAGACCGATTTGCAGGTGCATTATTCGATATTTGGTCAGCTTCACCAGCAGACGAGGCACTTGCCAGCTGGCACGAAGATTGACACCATCAAGATTGAGTCACCCTATGAAATCAAGAAGCCGAAAAGTTGGTGGCAGAGACTTGTGGTTTAGTTTCACATTTGTAGTGCGATCAATGAGTCAGTAGCCGTCTTTTTCCCCGCCTTTTTGCCGCCGCCTGCCCGGAGTCAAAGCAGGATTTGAACAACCAAGGCGCAAAGTTAAAACGAATCCGGCTGGGCGTCTTCGCGCCTTCGCTGTTCCCTTTCTTCCCCGCCTGAAAATTATTTCAAAATAATTGTCTGCCGGCCGGCGCGGGCGGACATCACACAATAGATGGGCGGTTTACGGGTCGGGACAGCGGTTCCGGCCACTTTTTAGCGTAACTGCCATTCGGCCAGACGGTTGCGGCAGGTTTCAAGTTCGGGAACGCCGGGAAAATGACCGGGAAAAGGGTTTTTAACGCATTATAAATGGTTTTGCAGACATTGGAACGGACGTTTAACGCGTTGGCAGGCAGGTTGAAGACGTTGGAACGTAGGGTTAACGCGTTTGAAGGGAAATTCAAGACGTTGGACGGCGTTTTTAAGGCGTTGAGAAAACGGTCAAACGTGTGGGAAAAGTTTTCCAAGACGTTGGCGGGAAAGTCAAAGACGTTGGCAATGGTTTTCCCGGTCCGGATCGAAGCCGCCAAGACAGGTGCTGGCGCAGTGCAAGTCTGAACCAAAATAAACCGGCAGGTGCCATGAACTTCTACGATACGCCCGGTCTCACCTACGACAGCGGCGCACTCTACGATGACGCAGCGGCTCCGCCACAACCAAAACATAAAATGGCCAAAGTTAAATTCACCCTGAAAAACGTCCCGGACGGCGACGCCATCCAAACGTGCAGCGACTTGAAAACGGCGTTGACCGGCAACGCGAACTTCACCACGCCGCCGATCACGCCGGTGGCGTTCGGCACGCTCATCACCACGGCGCAGAGCAAACTCACCGCCAGCGACAACGCGGCGGCGGCTTCCAAACAGGCCACGGCGGACAAGGACACGGCCATCGCGGCGATGGCGGCGGCGGCGAGCCAGCTCGTCGCCTATGTGGACCTCACGGCGAACGGCGACGAATCCAAAATCTTGAGCGCGGGCCTCTCCGTCCGCGCCGCGCGCGCGCCACAAACCGTGCCGGCGCAGGTGACGAACCTTTCACTCACGACGAGCGATTACGCGGGCGCGCTGGATGCGCATTGGGATGCGTTGAGCGGCGCGAAATCGTTCGAGGTGCAGGCGAGTCCCGATCCGTTCACGACCGCGAGCTGGGTGACGGCGGACACGGTGACGAATTCCAAGACGTCGCTGGCGGGCTTCACGAGCGGCGCGAAAATCTGGGTGCGCGTGCGCGCCATCAACAGCGCCGGCAAAGGCGCGTGGAGTGACCCGGCGGTGAAGGTGGTGCCGTAAATTCCCAATGCGGAAGGGCGAGTGCGGAGCGCGGAATGGTTTTACTCCGCAATCCGCACTCCAAATTCCGCACTTATAATTATGCCCTTCGATGCCACCTTGCCCGCGAACGGTTCGCCGATTGTCGCGGCGGAATTAAGAAACCAGTTCAATGCGCTCAAGGCGCTCGTGGATGCGCAGTCGGCGCAGCTCGCGGCGTGGCAGGCGCAATTCGCGTCGCTGGTGCCGGTGGTGACGCGGTCGGCGGGCGGCATATGGACGCTGGCTTACGCGGGGCCGGCGCTGGATTACTGGCAGGTGTGGGTGCGTTACGAGGGGAGCGAGGCGTGGTCGGAGTCCGGGGAGTTGCCGACCAGCGCCTTTCCCGCGGCGGATGCGGACCTCGTGCCCGACGGCACGCCGTGGTGGCAGATCAAGTTTTGCGGCGAGAACGGCGACGGGAAACCGGTGACGCCGTTCAGCAACATCATTTCCTTCGGCCCGGTGCCGGCGTCTTGATTCCGCGCCAGCCGGGCGGTGGCTCAAACAAAAAAATCCCCGACCTGATGGCCGGGGATTTTTGAAAGCGGCAGTTATTATTCCTGCACGAACTTGATGGAGCGGGATTTCTCCGAGCGCTTGCGCTTGTTCTCGTCGAGTTCCTTTTTGCGGAGGCGCAGGTTCTTCGGCGTGGCTTCCACGTATTCGTCCACGTCAATGTATTCCAGCGCGCGTTCCAGCGAGAGCTTCATCGGCGGCGAGAGGGCGATGCCCTTGCCGTCGCCCTGCGAACGCATGTTGGTCAGGCGCTTTTCCTTCACGGGGTTCACCGGGATGTCATTCTCGCGGGCGTTTTCGCCGACGATCATGCCGGTGTAAACCATGTCGCCGGCCTCGATCATCAGGCGGCCGCGTTCCTGCACCATGTTCAGCGCGTAGCTGGTGGCTTCGCCGGAATCCATGGAGACGAGCGAACCATTCTTGCGCGCGGCGATCTCGCCGCAGTCCGGACCGTATTCGTGGAAGAGATGGCTCATCACGCCCATGCCCTTGGTGGAGTTTACGAGGTCGGTCTCGAATCCGATGAGGCCGCGCATCGGGACGAGCGCCTCGACGGAGACCTGGTTGCCGACGTGCGCCATGTTGGTGATCTGCGCCTTGCGGTTGGAAAGATTTTCCATGATGGTGCCGAGGCAGTCGTTCGGGATTTCCACGAACAGCTTTTCAATCGGTTCCAGCAATTCGCCGGCGGGACCTTTTTTCCAGAGCACTTCGGGACGCGAGACGAGGACTTCGTAGCCTTCGCGGCGCATCTGTTCGACGAGAATGGCGATCTGCATTTCGCCGCGGCCGCTGACCGCGAAAATCTTCGGGTCGGCTGTCTGCGCAATGCGCAGCGCGACGTTGGTGCGGATTTCCTTCACGAGGCGGTCCCAGATGTGGCGCGCGGTGACGAGCTTGCCGTCCTGGCCGGCGAGCGGTCCGTCGTTCACGGCGAATTCCATCTGGATGGTCGGCGGATCAATCGGGATGTAGGGCAGGGTGGCGCGCAATTCGGAATCGCAAATCGTTTCGCCGATGAACACTTCCTCGAAACCCGCGAGGCCGACGATGTCGCCGGCGTGGGCTTCCTGGATTTCGATGCGCTTCATGCCCTCGAAATGGTAGATCATCGTGATCTTGCCCTTGGAAATCTTGCCGTTGCCGTGGCGGCAGATGGCCGGATCGCCAATTTTGATTTTGCCTTCGACAATTTTGCCGAACGCGATACGACCGACGTAATCGTTGTAATCCAAGTTGGCCACGAGCAACTGGAAACCTTCGCCGGCCTTGGCGCGCGGCGGCGGAATGTGTTTCACGATCGCATCGAACAGCGGCTCCATCGTGCCGCTGGCGTGGTCGAGTTCCACCTTGGCGTAACCGGCCTTGGCGGAAGCGTAGATGAACGGAAAGTCGAGCTGCTCGTCGGTCGCGTTGAGCGACATGAACAGTTCAAACACGAGGTCGAGAACCTTCTTCGGGTTGGCGTTCTCGCGGTCAATCTTGTTGATGACGACAATCGGCTTGGCACCGGCTTCGAGCGCTTTGCGCAGCACGAAGCGCGTCTGCGCCTGCGGGCCTTCCGAGGAATCCACCACGAGCAGCACGCCGTCAATCATGTTCATGATGCGTTCCACCTCGCCGCCGAAATCTGCGTGGCCGGGGGTGTCCACGATGTTGATGGCGTAATCCTTGTATTTGAACGCGGCGTTCTTGGCGCGGATGGTGATGCCCTTTTCC
>CAYUGC010000112.1:0-11413 GCA_964444085.1 uncultured Bifidobacteriaceae bacterium
TCGGCCTTCTTGTCGCCGGCGGGCGCTTTCGCGTCCTTGGCCGGAGCGGCACCTTCGGCGCCTTCTTCCTTCTTCTCTTTCGTCATCTCGACGTCGCCGGCACCAGCAGCAGCGGCGGGTGCCGCCACTTCTTCCTCGGCGCGCGGCGCAGCCACGGAGACAACGGTCAGATGCTTGTCGCCCAAAATTTCCACACCGGACGGCGGGACAATGTCACCAAGGTGAATGGACTTGCCGATTTCCAGCGCGGTCACGTCAACCGTGATCTGCTCGGGCAAATCCTTCGGCAGCGAACGAACCTTGAGTTTCAACAAAACGTGGGTCAGTGAACCGCCGCCAGTCTTGACGCCCGCCGCTTCGCCGGCGGTTTCGACGGGGACGGAAATGGTGATCTTCTCGTTGGCGGCGACTTCGTGAAAGTCAACGTGCAGCACTTTGGCGCTCAACGGATGGTGCTGGATTTCCTGCACTAGCGCGAGGCGCTGGGCGCGGGGATCGTTTTCGAGGGACAAATCCACCAGCACGTTTTCGGAAGCCGAGTGGTGCAGGAGGTCGTCAATGTCGTCGTAAATGACCTCGATGTTTTGGGGCTTGGTCTGGCCGCCGTAGATGGTCGCAGGTACGCGGCCGGAGGCACGAAGTTTTTTAACTGCACCGCGCTGCACGAGCGTGCGCGGAAACGCTTTCAAGGGAACTGATTTCATTTTAGTAAATTGTTCTTGCGGACAGCGCTCTCAACTGGTCCGGCCGCCTTTGAACTCAAACAGTGAGTTCACCGACGAATTGCTATGGATCCGTTTGATCGCCTCGCCCAACAATCCCGCCACCGACAACGTGGTTATTTTTACGCCGTCAATCGCAGGGCGTTGGACTGTATCAGTTGTTATCAATTCGTCAATAGCAGATTTGCGCAATCTTTCGATGCCCATGTCGCTCAACAGGGCGTGGGAAACACAGGCGATGACATTCTTCGCGCCCTTCGTCTTCAAAATCGCCGCCGCCTGCGTGAGCGTGCCGGCGGTTTCCGTCAAGTCATCCACGAGCAAAACATTCTTGCCTTCTATTTCGCCGATGACCGCCATGTTCTCCACTTCCGTCGCGCTCTTGCGGCGCTTGGCCACGATGGCGAGCTCGGCTTCCAGCGTCTGCGAATACGCGTGCGCCATCTTGATGCCGCCGGCATCGGGGCTGACGACGACAAGGTTCGTCAGATTTTTTTTCTTCAGGTAATCATACATCACCGGCGCGGCGTAGAGATGATCCACCGGAATGTCGAAGAAGCCCTGAATCTGCTGCGCGTGCAAATCCATCGTCAGCACGCGGTGCGCGCCGGCGGCGACCAAAAGATTCGCGACGAGCTTCGCGGTGATGGGCACGCGCGGCTGGTCCTTGCGGTCCTGGCGCGCGTAGCCGTAGAACGGCATGACGGCCGTGATGCGCTTGGCGCTCGCGCGGCGCAGCGCGTCCATGATGATGAACAGCTCCATCAAATTATGGTTCGTCGGCGGCGACGTGGGCTGGATGATGAAGATGTCCTCGCCGCGCACGTTTTCCTCGATCTTCACAAACGTCTCGCCGTCGGGAAACGGTGAGATGGTGATCTTGCCCAGATCGCAGCCGATGGATTTGCAAATCGCGATGGCGAGGGGCTGGTTGGCGGTGCCGCTGAAAATTTTCACAGGTAAAAAATGGTTGCTGCCGGTTAAAAAAAGAAAACCCGCCGGACTGGCGGATGAACGTGACAAAATCGTAACAACCGCCCCGCCCCGCGCAAGGCGAAACTGCTGGCGCGGCGGCGGCTCAATAAACCAGCTTATCCGGCTTGTCTTTCCACTCGGCGAATACTTTTCCCGCATCAGCCCGCAGCAATTGCTCCATCGAAATCAGCCGTTTGGAAACCGGCCGCGCCACCTCGCGGTAAATCAGCTCATCATCAAAACCAATCTTTGCCACGTCACGCCGCGAGCTGGCGTAGTAAACTTTTTTCAGTCGCGCCCAGTAAATCGCCGCCAGACACATCGGGCACGGTTCGCAACTCGTGTAAAGTTCGCAGTCGGCAAGCTGGAAGGTTTTCAATTTGCGGCACGCGGCGCGGATGGCCATGACTTCGGCGTGTGCAGTGGGGTCGTTGGCCGAGGTCACGCGGTTCCAGCCGCGCGCGATGATTTTGCCGCGCCGCACCACGACCGCGCCGAACGGCCCGCCCTGCCCCGCCCGCATCTTGACCCGCGCCAGCCGGATGGCTTCGCGCATGAATTTCTCGCGCATGAAAAACTTTTAGCAGGTGCGCCGCCGTTTGGAAACAATTTGTCCCGCCAGGCAATGCCTGAATTTGGTGGGGCGAGCGTCCTCGCGAGCCAGGCCGAGTCTTGCCCAAGCGGCTCGCGAGGACGCTCGCCCACCGACTTTTAAAATCAAGTCACCACTTCCTCGCCGAAATCTCCGTTCACTTCGCCGCGAGCGCCGCCTCGATGGCTTTCGTCACCTCCTCGGATTCCGGCTTGGCCGGCGAGCCGAAGCGAGCCACGATCTTGCCATCGCGCCCGATGAGAAACTTGGTGAAGTTCCACTTGATGTTGCCGGGGAACGGCGAGGCCTTGCCGGCGAGCAGTTCGTAGAGCGGATGGCGGTTCTGGCCGTTGACCTCCAGTTTGTCGAACAGCGGAAACGTCACGTCATATTTGTCCGTGCAGAACGCCTTGATCTCCGCGTCCGTGCCCGGCTCCTGCGAGAGAAACTGGTTGCACGGAAACCCGCACACGACCAGCCCCTGCGCCGAGTATTTTTGGTAGATGGCCTCCAGCCCCTTGTATTGCGGCGTGAAACCGCACTTGGACGCCACGTTCACGATGAGCAGCACCTTGCCCTGATATGCCTTGAGCGAAGTGTCCTTGCCGTCAATGTCCTTCAGCGGAATGTCGTAAAGCGAATCGGCGGCATGGAGGGAAACGGCGGCCGCCACGCTGGCGGCGGCGAACAGACGAAACAAGTTTTTCATGGCGGCAACCATGCACCGCCGCCGGCGAACTGTCAAATGGCGAAGCGAAAACTGTAGCAGCTACGGGCTGTTGGTGGTGAAAGTCAGCGCCGGGATGCCGGGCGGGATTTTGGCCGGGTTCAGGAAGTTCAGGTCAAAGCTAAAATGCCGCGTCGGCGGATTGTAGTAGGGATTGACGGGCGCGGGATTAAAACCGAACGGATTGCGAAACTGGTTGGTGGCCATCTGGCTCGTCCACACCCGACAGAGCGAGGTGTTCAGCCAGAGATTTGCACCAGACCAGTTTTCGAGCAGGCGTGGGAAATTGTGGACGCCCCCGCTGAAACCAATGCCGGTGGTATCTGTAGATGGCATATTGCCACTAATAATGGCGGCATTGATGGTGTCGTCCACCGCTTGATATTGGGTTTGTAGGGAATAAGTCGTGTAGCTGGCAGCATCCGTCCAGTGTGATGAAAGAATGGTTAGCGCGTCGCAAAACAAGGCGGCTGGAACGGTGTAAGCCGTGTTCGAGGTGCCGGCGGAGGCATTGGCGGCACTGGATACGGTCTGGACATTGTAATTGCCCCAGACATAGATCGGATTGGGCGTGACCACGGTGAAGCCGATGTTGTTATTCGCCGGCAACTGCGCGCCATTCATCAGACGCACGACCGGCAGTTGGGTGGCTGTGTGGTTGCGCCGGTCGGCGACAAACAAAATGGTTGGATACAGCCCCGAACCGGTGGGCATTTTAGCCTGCACCGGGGAATTGCCCTGCGTAATCCAAGCGGCCAACTTGCCGATATCAATCTGCGTGATGAGGTTGGTCTTATATTCACGCTGGTCGTAAGTCAGGTTGGTCAGGCTCAAGAACGGCAGGTTGGTCTGGAGCATGGCCGGCGCAGCGTTGGTGTAAGTCAAAAACATCGCCGTTGGATCGTTTCCTGGCAGAGCGCCATTGGAAGAAACCTGCAGGATAATTTTTACCATGGGATTGCCCGTGCCGCTGACATCATTGGTCACGAGCAAGACCATCTGCGCCTGATTGAAGAGGCGCATAAATCCCGGAAACGTATTGGGATTTTCGCCGGCCGGCGGCACATCAATAATGGTGTGATAATTGTTGGTCGCATTCCACAAACGGATCGGCGGGAGATTAGTGATGACAGCCGGCGCGCCATTGAAGGTCACGTTCCATGTAGCGGGATTCGCCGGCGTCCAGCCCGTAGAAATTCCGTTCATGTAAGGTGCAGACAACGTGCCGGTGCAACTCACGACGCTGTTGAACGTCTGTGAAGCCGAGGTTCCGACAAAAATGAATCCATTGGCATGAACCACGCCGTTCACAACCATGGTCGAAGAGAAGGTAAATTCCAACAGGCCGTCATAGAAAATGGCAAAGCTGCATAGCGGCAGAAAGTCGGGCGTCTTGAGCCGGTAGAATTTACCGACCGGGAGTTTCACCTGGGCAAAGGAAAGTTCGTTGCTGATGACATCGGTGGCGAGCGCCGCCGAACCGCCGGGAAAATATTGGGAGAACTCTGCGACCGGCAGCGCCGCGCTGGCTTCATTGCCCCACGATTTGGAATTAGCGAGGTTGGTCGTGGATTGCAGCAGGTAGTAATATCCATTGTTCGACCAAAAGACGCGGGCGGTCTGGTTGGAGGAAACAAGCCGCAGCGTAGGCGCGGAGCTTTGCGCCAGCACGGACGGTCCGGCCAATCCCGGCCAGAACATCCCGCCCAGCAAGACCACCATTGTGTAAAAACCGCGTGGCATAAATCCCAACGGATTTATGCCACACCCAAAACCGACAAGCAATCCTGATGATTCAACCGCCGCTCACGCCTTCGTTTCCGGCGCGGGCTGGCCGGGCATGGGCTGCACCACCAGCGGCACGGGATAGCGCAGCTTCATCACGTCGTCCACCAGCACTTCCACATAGTAGGTGCCAGCGGTCTCGAACTTCACGTTGCCGAAAAACATCACATTCGTCGCGCTCATGGCAGGGTCGCGCAGATCGAACTTCATCTCGCCCTTGCTGAGGACGGTGGTCTGGTCCGGCGCGATGAGACGCACGGACTGCTGGAACTCGCCGATGCCCGCCGTCCAGCGGTTGAACACGCAGATGCGCCCGGCGACGAGCGGCAGCTGCGGCAGCCGGATGAGGTTGACGACGCCGATGAGGAAGAGGTTGCCGTTGACTTCCTGGCGGACTTCTTCGCACAGGAGCGACGCTTGCAGGTCGGGGAGGATGCGGGTGGCTTGCATAAATTTTAGAGCGCACAGTCTGGCGAAGATTCAGCGGTTGTCAGGAAAATAATTTTTACGCGCGGCGGAAACTGGCAGGTGGGTGCAGCTTTCGAGCCGGCGGTTGAAGGCGGTTTTCCAACCGCGAGTTCATCAAGAACCGGAGGCGCTCACGGAACGGGAAAGTTCCGCGCACCGGCACGCGGGCAAGCTGCCCTACGACTGGTTGCGGCCTTCGTCTTCCAGATGAAATTTGTGCAGCGAGCGATGGACGACCGGCGCAAAAATGATTCCCAAAATGGCAATCAAGGCGAGGCCACTGAAAAGCGCATAGCAGCCGGCAAAAACCTTGCCGCCGTCGGTTTGCAACGTGGCGACCGGCCCCATGCCGGATAGAATCATCGCGGCGTTCACGAAGGCGTCCACCCACGGCAGCTTTTCAAAAACATGATAGCCGACCATGCCGAGGCAGAGCGCCCCAACGATGACCGTCGCACCCAAGCCTGCGTGACGCGCGACGCGCCGGTGATATTCCTTGCGCGGTAGCAGCGGCTTGGTGTGATGCTCAAACATGGTTCACTTGCCCGGCTGGAAACTGCCGGTGATCTCCTTCACGTCGGAAATTTTCTTTTCCTCCATGAATTTGCGGATGCCGGCGATGACTTGCAACGCCGTCTGCGGCTCGTAGAAATTCGCCGTGCCCACCGCCACCGCCGTTGCGCCAGCCATGAGAAATTCAATCGCGTCGTCCGCGTTCTGGATGCCGCCCATGCCGATGATGGGAATCTTCACCGCCTTCGCCGCTTCCCAGACAAGCTTGATGGCGATGGGCTTGATGGCCGGCCCAGTGAGTCCGCCGGTTACATTCGCCAGCTTCGGTTTGCGCGTCTGAATATCAATCGCCATTGCTGGAAAACTGTTCGTGATGGCGAGCGCATCGCTGCCGGCGTCTTCGGCGGCCTTGGCGAGTTGCGCGATGTTCGGGACATTCGGACTCATCTTGGTGATGAGCGGCAACGTCGTGACCTGCCGGCACGCGGCGACGACTTGTGATAGCAGTGAGCAGTCCGTGCCGAACTGCGCGCCGCCAGCCTTGATGTTCGGA
Organism: uncultured Bifidobacteriaceae bacterium; assembly: GCA_964444085.1. Taxonomy (GTDB): domain Bacteria; phylum Verrucomicrobiota; class Verrucomicrobiia; order Limisphaerales; family UBA11358; genus UBA11358. The sequence continues at coordinate 6,336 of CAYUGC010000112.1, forward strand.
CAGGAGACATTCAGTTCCAGCGCGCCAACGCCACCGAGCGCGTCAAACCGCCGAGCGACTTCGGCATATTCCTCGACGCTCGTGCCCCAGATGTTGATGATCGTCGGCACTTTCAGTTCGCGGAGGAACGGCCAGTATTTCTTGATGAAGCCATCCACGCCCGGCCCTTGCAAGCCGATGGCGTTGAGCATTCCGCTGGTGACCTCGGCGGTGCGCGGCGTGGGATTGCCGGGCACGGGATTCAGACGGATGCCCTTGACCGTGACCGCGCCGAGCTGGTTCACGTCAATCAGCCGCGCATACTCCGCGCCGTAGCCAAACGTGCCGCTGGCGACGGTGACGGGATTCTGCATCCGCAGTTTGCCGATTTGGACGGATAAATTCATTGCCGCAAACTATCGCTTCAACGCCGCCGACTCAATTCGCAAAAATCAGCCAGCGGACATTTCACCCTAAAATTCGCAGTTGAGAGAAACCACGAAACACACGAAAACAAAGGATGGAATGACTGCCTTGCCCACCCTTTCAACATACACCCTCCGGGTGAAATAGAGAGGTTCGATAATCCCTTGTCTCTTTTATGTGTTTCGTGTGTTTCGCGATTGCAACTGCTGTTTCCAAGTCTCTTTCAAAACCGCCGGCAAAGACGAGCCGAGACCCGGTTTGTCGTATTTTGTCGCAATTTGGCGCGTTTTGTCGTTTTTGTCATGGCCTTTTTTGTGCGCCGGCGGCTGCGAGTCGCGCTACACGGCTCGCGGGAACGGTGGCAGCGCCACTGGCAATCGCCTCACCGATTCGCTTTACCTTTCTACCGGCGATGGGTTAATCACGACCGGCTTTTATTTGAGCCTCCTCACGTCGGCTGCTACAAACCCAATGTCACTTTTTGGCACCTTTTGTCATCTTTTGGCCCTTTTTGTCACCCGGTTTTTTGTGCGCCGGCGGCTGCGAGGATCTGCTCGCGCTGCCCGGGCCAAGATGGCTCGCGGGGACGGTGGCAACGCCACTGGCAATCGCCCCACCGATCCGCTTTACCTTTTCTTTACCTTTTCTTTACCAAAATAATTTTTTGAAAGGTAAAGGTCCGGCCAGACGGGGCACCAAGGCGGCGCAGCAGCGCCGCCCTACCACCCCTACCCCTGCCAGTCCGGCATCTGTTCCTGGTATTCATCCGCCGGGATTTCATTCTTTGGCCGGTGTTCGCGTCGTGCATACGATCCTTTCTCACTCATCCCGATTGCGTGAGATGAGCTGGGTCTTGTCCGCCGATCTTCTATTCCCGACGAACGGTTGATGGTTGCAGGTCACGTCGTAATCAAGCGGTGCGGAGTTCGCCGGCACGGGCGAACCTTAGCACGGGATTTTCTCACAACGGCGCGGCGGATTTTCGTCACCCGAACGGCACCCCCATGCGACCACCACCGCACCCCCACGCGGCCACATAATTATTTCCAAAAATAAATTTGACGGAGCGGAAACCTGAGACCTGGCCCGGTGAAGTACCAAATACAGACTTCACGGGCTAAAAAACCGATTAACCACGGATGCACGCGGATTTTCTTGCCGCAAAAAGCGCAGAAGGTTTTACGCGAATTTCGCGAATCTCCGCGATTCATCACCGCCTTGGCCACAGCCAAAACCCCTCACCGCCGCACCCCTCAGAGTTTTCTGACCGGCTCTTATCAAATCATTTTGCCCAAGCGGGCAGTGGGGCGGTGAACTCGACCGGCTCCCGGCTCAGCGGATGGAGAAATCGCACCCACGCCGCATGGAGACATAGCGGAGGCTCGCCGACCGCCGGCGGCGGCGTGCGCCTGAGTTGCTGGCCGGGCAGATAAACCGTATCGCCAAGCACCGGCAACCCCAGATGCCAGAGATGCACGCGAATCTGGTTCGTGCGCCCGGTCAGTGGCCGCACCTCAAGCAGGTTCGTGCCGTCGGCGCCGCGCCGGCGCACGCGAAATTCGGTGCGCGCCGCCAGTCCGTGTTCGGGATCCACGGTGCGCGAACATTGTTCGCCGGCCCCGGCGCTGATGGGCGCATCGCAGTAAAACTCATCTGCGGGCAGCTCGCCCCGCACGCGGGCAAAATAGGTTTTCTGCACCTGCCCCTGGGCAAATTGCGATTGCAGCTGGCCGGCAAATTGCCGCGTGCGGGCCACCAGCACCAGGCCGGTCGTATGGGCATCCAGGCGGTGCGCCGGATGGGGCGATTGCGGATGATAGACCGTGTTCAGAATGTGCTGGAGCGTGTTGAGATAATACCGGCCGCCGGCATGCATCGGCAGCGGGGCGGGTTTGTTCACCACGATCAGGGCCGCGTCTTCGTGCAGGATTTCCACGGCCCCATTCACCTCCGGCTCGGTCACGTTCAGAAATAGATGCTGGTAGCGTTGCCCGGCCCGGACGAGTTGCGTGGCCGCCACCGGCCGCTGTTCCCAACTCACCACCCTGCCCCGGGCGAATTCGGCCTGCCACTCGGCCGCCGACACATTCCAAACCATACGTTCCAGCGCCGCCAGCAGGGTCAAGCCGTCGCACTCGCCAGGAATGTTGATCGGCTTGAAATGATCGCGCGGCTGGCTCCCCGGCAGGGGCGTGACCGCGCGGCGGATCGCCGCGTGACGACCAGCCATGTCCGCCAGTGAATGCACCCCGCGAGAATGCTCCCTCTTGGTGGCGTTTTCAAGTTTCGGTTCCGCGCCTCCCTCAACCGGCCTGCGGCCACCTTCTGCCCCACCGGGGGAGAAGGCCGGGATGAGGGGCAGGTTCATGGAAAGGAGAATTCACCGGCCGGACAAAACTTGATCATCGCCAATCACCAATCCCGGCGGCCCAATGCCCGTTCACCCCGCAGCGTTAAATAATAAAAATGTGGGGCGCAGAAGGTCCGGCCAAACCGGTTCAAGGCTCGTTATGCTAAAGACAAATTGAACCCATTCTGGTGCGGCAAACCCTTGACGGAATTCCGCCGTTGGTTGCAAAATTAGGTTTATGAGCAAATCCGAATCGCATCACTTTCAGGCCGAAATCCAGCAGCTGCTGAACATCGTCATTCATTCGCTATACACGGACAAAGAAATCTTTGTGCGCGAGCTGATTTCCAATGCGGCCGACGCCTGTGAAAAGTTGCGGTTCAAACAGTCGGCGGGCAACGGTGTGTTTCAATCCGAAACCGCCCCGCTCATCACCATCACGACGGATGACAAGGCCGGCACCATCACCATCACCGACACGGGGCTGGGGATGACGCATGGTGAACTGGTTGAAAACCTCGGCACCATCGCCCATTCCGGGACCAAGGCCTTTCTTAAACAGCTCGCGGAGGATAAAAAAGCGGATGTGGGCTTGATCGGCCAGTTCGGCGTCGGGTTTTATTCGGCATTCATGGTGGCCAAAAAAGTGACGGTGTTCAGCCGCTCCTTTGCGCCCGAAGAATCAGGCTGGCAATGGACCAGTGAAGGCATGGGCGGCTACGAACTTGCGCCGGCCGCCGAACTGCCGCGCGGCACCAGGATCACGCTCGAACTCAAGGACGACGCCAAGGACTTTGCCCAGGAAAGCACCGTGGAGCGCATCATCCATAGATATTCCAGCTTCGTGCCGTTCCCGATTGAACTGAACAGCAAGCGCCTCAACACGGTGCAAGCCATCTGGGCCCGGAACAAGCACGAGATCAAGGAGGAGGAATACAACGAGTTTTACACGTTTGTCGGCCATGATCATGAGAAGCCGCTGTTCCGGCTCCATTTCAGTGCCGACGCGCCGCTGGCGATCCAGTCGCTGCTGTTCGTGCCCCAGCGGAATTTTGAAACTCTCGGCATGGGGCGCATTGATTCGGAAGTGAATCTGTATTGCCGGAAAGTGCTCATCCAGGCGAAGGCCAAGGGGCTGTTTCCTGAATGGCTGCGTTTCCTCAAAGGCGTCGTGGACAGCGAGGATCTGCCGCTGAACATCTCGCGCGAGACGATGCAGGACACCACGCTGATGCAGAAGCTGAACAAGGTGCTGACGAGCCGGTTCCTGAAGTTTCTCGATGAGCAGTCCGAGAAGGAGGCGGAGGCGTATGAAAAGTTCTACGCCGAATACCAGCGGTTTTTGAAGGAAGGCGTGGTCACGGATTTCACGCACAAGGAGGCGCTGGGCAAGCTGCTCCGTTTTGAATCCTCCACGCTCGACAAAGGCAAGCTCACGTCACTGGCGGATTATGTGAAGCGGATGCCTTCCGACCAGAAGGAGATTTATTGCCTGCTCACGCCGAACCGCGCGGCGGCGGAGGCCAGTCCCTATTACGAGGTGTTCCGGGAGCGGAAGTATGAGGTGCTGTTCCTCTACGACGCCTGGGATGAATTTGTGATCGAACATCTGCATGCGTTTGAAGGCAAGCCGATCAAACTCGCGGAAAAGGCGGAGCTGGATTTGAGCGAGGCCAGGAAAGATGGGGCGCTGTCGGAAGACGCCGCCAAGGCGCTGGCCGAGTGGATCAAACAGACACTGGGCGGCAAAGTCGGCGAGGTGCGGGTCTCCAAGCGGCTCGTGGACAGCCCGGCGGTGGTGGTGGATCCGGACAAGTTCATGACGACCAGCATGCGCCGGATGATGAAAGCCATGAAACAGGATTCCGCGCCGGAGACGCCGGCGACCCAGGATCTGGAGATAAATCCGGCGCATCCCCTGGTCACGCGACTGGAAGCCATCCGGCAAAAGGACAGCGGACTGGCGGCCAGCGTGGCGGAGCAGATTCTGGACAATGCGCGCGTGGCGGCCGGCCTGCTTGAAGATCCTCGGGCCATGCTGACACGCCTCAACCAATTACTTGAAAGGGTGCTGGCCAAGGAATCCTAGCGAGGCGCGGGAGGGCGGTTGCGGGAGAATCGCCCTCTATCTCACGGGGTAAATGGCGCCTGCATATTCCACGCGTAACTTGCGAGCCATGAGTGTTGTTTCCAAGCTCAACCGCAGTTCCCGGCTTCGCGCCATGCGCGAATGTGGTCGGCGGCCTCCTGAAAATAATCCTTGGTGGGGTCCAGCCAGATGATCCGGCGGTCGCGCTTGAACCAAGTGATCTGCTCCCTGGCA